>CAMUVS010000004.1 GCA_947164155.1 uncultured Caryophanales bacterium
AGCCATCAAATACATGTATAAACATCATATCAAATTTGGGCTTTTGATTAACGGAGGCGTTGTTAAAAAAGAAAGCTGCTTTAAAAGAAAATATAAGACTCGTTATATTTCAAAAGCCTCTTTCTATTTATCTCCATCTCAAGCATCCAATGAATATTTAAATTATTATGGGGCTAAAAATCCTATATATAACTATCCATATTGCAATATCTTTTCTAGTGAAATAGTTGTTCCTTCTCTAGAAGAAAGAACAAGAATTAGAAATAAATTTCATCTTCCATTAGATAAAAATATATTTATCAATGCCTCTCAATTTATTGACCGTAAGAATAACATTGAACTCATGTCCTTATTTAAAACTAGAGAAGATCATTTAGTTTTAGTAGGAGAGGGACCTTTAAAAGATAAATATCAAAAGTTTATCTTATATAACAATTTAAATAATGTTCATCTCATCCCATTTTTAAATAAGAATGATTTATTTGAACTATATAGGGCGTGTGATGTACATGTTTCATTAAGTAAACAAGACATCTTTGGACACACTATATTAGAAGCTTTAAGTTGCTCTTTACCTGTTGTCGCAAGTCAAAATATTGTTTCTGCATTAGAGTATATTTCTAACGATAAGAATGGTTATATAGTCGATATAAATAATATTGAAGAAATTAAATCTTCTATGTCTAAAGCGTTAAAATTAGAAAAAGATAAAATTAGAGAATCTATTTCTAACAATACATTTGAAAAATCAGCAGAAGCTATCTATAAAATTTTAAAAGAGATTTATGAGTAGAGTACTATATTTAACAAACGCTGTTAGTCAATCAATGTTTAAGGAATACTTAAAAAAATGGAAAGTGTCTCCTAATTTAAGTAACCAAAATTTTCATAATAAATTGATTAGAGCCATTGCAAAGTTTGATAAGGTAGACGTTATTTCTATTAGACCAATTAATTCTAATTTTACGGATAAAAAACTACCTCAATTAGTGGAAGATGAATTTAACATCTCCTGGAGATATCCAAAAGTTTCTACTAGTAGAGTTGCAAAGTACTTATTTTTAAATAATAGAATTAAAAAAGTTTTACCTAATAACGAGAAAATTGAGGCGATATTAGTTGATACTTTAAACATGTCTTTATTAAAGTCTGCGATTAGAATTAAAAAGACTTATAAATGCAAAATAATAGGGATCTGTACGGATAATCCAAATAATATATCTTTTACATCAAGTTCTTACAAAAACAAATTAATCAAGTTAGGGCAATCTCTAGATGGCTATATTTGTTTAACTTCTGCGATCTCTAATTTATATAACAAAGCTAATAAACCAGTACTACAAATTGATGGAGTATCAGAAGAATATGAATCTACTTCCAAGCCTATAATCAACGAACAATATATCTACTTCGGTGGTTCTTTAATGGAAGAATATGGAGTCTATTCTTTAATTGAGGCATATAAATGTATTAATTCAAAAGATATCAAATTAGTGTTATGCGGACATCATGTAAATATTAATAAGCTTAATTCTGCTATAAAGGATAATAAAAACATTATTTATCTTGGCCCTGTCAGTTATGAAGATAATTTAAATCTTATTAAGAATTCATTATTCTCAATTAACCCTAGACCTATAAATCCAAAAATTGATGAATATTCGATTCCAAGTAAAACCTTGGAGTGTATCTCTTTAGGTGTTTTAAATATCACTGTTAATAACATGTTATTAAAAGAACACTATGATGATTGCATTATTTGGGCCAAATCATCTAGTAAAGAAGATTTAATTGACGCAATAAATAAAGCTTTAACTCTTTCTAAAATGGAAACGGATAGAATCATTAAAACCGCAAAAGAAAAAGTCATGGAACGTACTTCTTTAGAAATTATTGGAAAGCAAGTCCACGACTTAATTATTTGAATTCTTTTTCTATTTTGTCAGTCACAGTTCTTAAAGAGAAATGCGAATCATAATACATCTTATTAAGCTTGCCAAGACGAGCTTTTTCTTTTTCACTCAAATTAGAAATTGCTAATAAAGCATTTTTAACTGATTCAGGGTTTTCATCTGCTAAGAAAGCGCCACCAGAATCCTCTAATACATCTTTCCCGTCTCCTTTAAGCACTCCAACTATTGGTCGAGCAAAGGCCAAGGACATCATTAATTTACTAGGAATAGTCTTGCCAACAGTGCCTTCTCCTTTTAAAGAGATATATAACGCATCTGCACGCTTAAAATATGCAGCGGCAAGTTTAGCAACAATAGGGCCGTGATAAATAACCTTATTTTCTAACCCTCTTTCCTTAATTGAGTTAATTAAATATTCACTCATTGGTCCCATTCCTATAACATGGAAATAGATATCTTCATCTTTTAATAAGCTCATCGCTTCAATAATTAGAGGAATTTGTTGAATTAATCCTAAATTTCCACAATAAAGGATGTGAGTCCCTGTCCCATAATCAAAAGCGGCTATATCACTATCTTCCACCAAAGAACATTGAGGGACATACTTAATATTATTTACTGGCAATTTGAGGGTATTTTCGAAATAATCCTTAAAACTTGGCGAGGAAATTAAAATCTTATCAGCCTTAGAGTAAATTGATCTACTCCAATGGTATAATCGACGATAAATAAATGAATTTTTCCTAACAGCATGGGTCACAACTGTACTTTCTGGCCATAAATCCAAGCAGTGGATTATATGTTTAACTCCATGCTTTTTAGCATATAAATTACCTGCGCAACAAATAGTAACAGGAGATAAACTCATTGAGTAAACATAGTCAAATTCAAGTTTTGTCTTTCTAACCCACTTCTTTGAATTTCTCCAAAAAGATAAATAATTTCTAATAATTGATATTCTATTCTTTTTTCGTGGATATAACTTAACTCTATGAATATTTACTCCATTCACTACTTCTTCAGAGATATTTTTATAAGCGGGGAGAATATAACCATAACCATAATTTGGTTTGCCAGTTAAAACATGAACTTCATATCCATCCATCACCATTTGCTCAGCAATTTTGGTGATAATGAAGTTCTCAGGATAGTAATACTGACAAACAATTAAGATTTTCATATTTTTAATTTTAACAAAGTTAATAGCCTTAATAAATAATTAGAATTGAATACAATCTAGTAACATCATCACAACAAATCCAATAATAAAAGCCCATACACCAAGATGATCATGTTCATTTTCTTTGATTTCAGGAATCATTTCTTCTGCTACAACATAAATCATACATCCAGCAGCAAAGGCTAATGCCCAAGGCATAACTTCTTGAATTTGCATAGCAAAGAATAAACCAATAACCGCCGCAATTGGTTCTACAATTCCTGAGAACATTCCAAATAAGAATGCTTTCATTGATTTTCCTGTGTCAGCTTTAATAGGTAAAGATACAGCAGCTCCTTCGGTAACATTTTGTATACCGATACCAACCGCTAAAAATAAAGCGCCCATTAATAAAGTGTGATTGTTAGGATTTGCTAAAGCAACTCCAAATGCCACTCCAACAGATAAACCTTCAGGAATATTATGAATAGTGACCGCTAAGAACATCTTTTGGTCTTTATTTAAGTGTCTAGTTTTAATACCTTCTTCGTTATTATTTGCTACGTGTAGGTGAGGTACTAACTTATCAATACCCCATAAGAACAAAGCTCCAACAATAACTGATATACCAGCAATAACGGATGGAGGCATATATGTAACATTAGATTCAAATATAGCGGGTTTTAATAATCCGAAAAATGATGCAGATAGCATCACTCCGGAAGCAAATCCTGTAAAGATTCTTCCAATCCTTTTAGTTAAACCTTTTTTACCAAAGAAGAATACTAATCCAGAACCGATTGTTGTAGCCGCAAAGATAACTGCAGTACCAATAATTGCATAAACATAATCAGGCATATTTTCCAAAACCTCGCTGTATATTATATAGTAGAGTACTACATATTTGAAAAATTATTTTCAAAAGTCGTAGTATCAAGTTTATAATTAAACTCATGAACGATAGAACACGTACTAATGTCATCATTAATATCTCTCGTACTTTAATATTAACGATATTATCCTTTATGACATTCCCATGGGTTTGTCGATATTTAGGATCCGCTCAAGTTGGTATTTATACTTGGTGCAATACCTTTGTTTTATATTTTCTAGTTTTAGCTAAAGTTGGTATTCCTAATTTAGCTATTAGAGAATGCGTTAAAGTCAAAGATGATAAGGAAAAGCTATCTAATAAAGTACAAACATTCTTCTTAATTCAAATGATAACTACATTATTATCTTTTGGATTAATGTGCTCATTAGTGTTTACTGTTCCTGATTTAAAAAACAATAATGAAGTAATCTTCCTTTTATCAATCAACTTCCTTTCAGGAGCGTTCTCTTTTGAATGGCTATTTATTGCTTTAGAAAAACAGTTCTATATGTCTGTTAGAAGTATTGCAGTACTAGCCTTATCAACTTTATTAATTATTATCTTTGTCACCAATCCAGGTGATATATATATCTACGCTTTAATTACTGCTTCTGTTACATTAGTAACCACAGTGGCAAACTTAATATATTCTAGGAAATTTATTTCCTATAAAAAGACTATGCCCTATGAATTTAAGCAATATATCAAACCACTTTTAGTGTTATTCTCTATTACTCTTATCATCTCTTTTTATAACCAAACTGATACATTCATCTTAGGATTTATTGATAAAGGAAAAGGCGAAGTTGCTTCTTATTCAGTAGGTGTTAAAGGAATTGATATTATTATTGGTATTATCACCGCTTTAAGCACTGTCTTTATTCCTCGAGCAGCAATATGCTACGCTCAAGAAGATAAGAAATACTTTAATAGACTAAATAAATACTCCATAAACATTTGTCTATTTATTGTCTTGCCTGCAATAGCGACAATGACTATGCTCGCCTCTCCTATTACTGCTTTAATTTCTGGTAACTATGATTTCTCAGAAGGCTTAGGATATGTTAACGCTCCAGCAGTTTTAATCATCCTTTGTAGCATGATGGTTACCTACTCAATAAGCGATATCATATATGGACAAATTCTTCTTCCGATGAAAAAAGAAAGATATTATCTATACGCTTTATTAGGCGGAACTATATTAAACATTGCCTTATCAATCGTATTTGGTGCGGTGGTATTTAAAGATAAACCTGCAATTGGGGTTGCTATTGGCACTGCTGTTACCGACTTATTTATTCTTGTTTATTTACTTGCAGTTACTTGGAAGTGGATTTCTAAAGCAGTCTTTAATTTTAATTCGTTAAAAATATTAATCGCCACTGTATTAGTATTAATGATGACATTTATTATTAGAGATCCAATGCATAACTTATTAGTTGGGAACGGTATTAGTATGGCTACTAGTTACATCATCGAATTAGTGAGCATTGTTTTAATTGATGCCATTATCTATATCGGAGTGTTAATTCTATTAAAAGAAGATTTAGTGTGTTCGTTTTCTAGAAAAAGGAGAGCAAATAACAATGTCTAATCCTAATTTAAAAGAAAACAAATTTAAACGTGCTTTAGTTTCTCCTTTTAGAGGCTTAGTTAAAAGTATCTCTAAAAAAGGATATATCTCTTACCAATATAAATATATCACTCATCATAAGCTTGATTGGAAAGGGTTAAACCGCTATACAGAAAAACTCCAATATCTACGTTTATATGTCTATCCAAAAAATGATTTAGTAAGTAAATGCGCTGGTCGAGTTGGAGTTAGAGAATATGTAAAAGAGCAGGGTTTTGACGAATTATTAATCAAAACCTATGGGGTTTTTGATAGATTTGAAGATATTGATTTTTCTAAACTCCCAAATCAATTTGTCTTAAAGTGTAGTCATGGCTGTGCAATGAATTATATATGCTATGATAAAAGTAAAATAAACTATGAGGAACTTAAAAAGAAATTTAATAAGTGGCTGAAAACAAATTATGGTAAGAAGACTTTAGAGCTCCACTACTCAAAAATTAAGCCACAAATCATTATCGAGGAGTTAATGCTTGAAAATGGTAAACTACCTACTGAATATAAGATTCATGTCTTTAATGGTAAAGCAAGAAATCTTTATGTAGTTACTTCTAGAGGAGTAGATATCCGTTATAACAACTACTATATTGATTGGACTCCATTTGATGGATCTCAATTTAATGGATGGAAAAAGACCGACTATCCTTTAAAAAAACCATCTAATTTTGAGAAGATGGTTGAAGTCGCAGAGAAATTAGCCTCTAAATTTCCGTTTGTGAGAGTAGATTTATATAACATTAATGGAAAGATTTATTTTTCAGAGATGACCTTCACCCCTGCTAAAGGAACATTAATATTAGATGATGATAAGTGTGACTTTGAAATGGGTAAATGGCTCGATATATCTAAATATCGTTAATTCCAACTAGTGTAAGGGAAGAATAATTCATATAAGAATAAAGCGTAGTCATCAATTGTGAGGTCTACGTTTTTTGTTTCTCCGCCTTCTTGATATGTCTTACCTTCATTATAGGAAATTAAAGCGTCTTCTAAGACTGTGAATTCTAAAGACACTCCTACTAAACGTGATAATTCATAATCCTCTAAATCAAAGGCGATAAAGGTGTAATAATGACCATCATTAGTGTGTTTATTATCAAATTCAACATTTAATGCAAATGGGTAACCTTCAATGCCGTTTAAAGTTTTATTATATAAAGTAATAGTTAAATTAATCTTTGAGTCATGGAAAAGTTGTGTGTCTGTGCTCGCTAAAGCAGTTCCATCAACTGGATAACATTTTTTAGTGTTATCGGTAGATGCTTTTAAATTTAAAGCAAAATAATGTAAATCAGTACTTTCTTTAGAAAACCTTATAGAGAATCCGTTTCTATTAATTTGCACTCTTCCAAGTTGATATGCATATTCTGGACGTCCGTTTTGTCCGCCGCACACCATTTGTCCATCGAATAATTTAGATTGATAACCATAATTAAATGAATCGTCAACACTATTCATTTTAAAATCACTAGCGAACTCTTCTAAGCCTGGATCAGCTTCAAAATAATTTGGATCAATTTCTCCTAATCCAGTAATCGTGTTATCTCCAAAATAACTATAGTTAATTCCAGTTATTAAAGCTTCATTAGTAACATCAATAACTTCTTTTTTATGAGCGGATTTTAACTCATTATCCCAGTGAGTATAATAATTTTCAGAAAACTTTGCAGAAGTATATTTATTACCTTCCACCAAATAAGAAGAACTATAACCACATGAAACAATCGCAGTTAGAGGTAAAAATAATAAGTATTTCATTTTTTTACTCATTAACAATTTCCTCCTTTGGTGTTTCTATTTCCACTCTTGATTTACAAATAACATAAGAAAGCATAAAGATCATTAAGATAAATGGAGAAGTTAAATATAACGGCTTATAAACGTTATAGTATAACGTATATTCTCCTTCATTAAAGAAAGCACTATAGCCAA
Organism: uncultured Caryophanales bacterium; assembly: GCA_947164155.1. GTDB lineage: Bacteria > Bacillota_I > Bacilli_A > RFN20 > CAG-826 > UBA2450. The sequence goes on from CAMUVS010000004.1 coordinate 7,512, forward strand.
CAAAAACAATTAAAAATAGTAACATTGTAGCCTGCAATCTAAATTCATCTTTATGCGAATAAAAATATTTTTTGAATGATTTAAAGCCAAGGAATATAAAAGTAAAGATGGCAAATGCTCCAATCACCCCGCTAGTCATGAAGCTATCAAAGATAAAGAAACCTGATAAACTCACTTCATCAATGACGCTAGGTGCGACTTGATTGCCATAGAATCCTAAAAATTTACTACTTGAGAATAAATTAATTAATATTGGATTAACCCTTCTAGCGTATCTATTAGAGTTAAATATTCTATCTAAAATACCGGTAAAGGAATTACTCATTCCAGTAGCGACTGCAATTACATAAAATAAATATCCTAATAAGGCTAAGCCTAATAGAATAAATAAAATAATCTTAAAGACTTTTCTAGTTTTAACATAAGTCTTACCTAGATAAATCACTAAGACTAATAATGCAGTAGCGATAATTCCACCTAGCGATAATAAGGAAGGAATAAACGCTAGAGCAAATAAGGCTAATAAAGTAAAAACTGAATAAGTAATGAAATATCCTTTTTCTTTTTTAGGTGAGGTGAATAATAACATCACACTGCTAGATAATAAAAGTAATGGGAATAAAACATAATGAGCCATCTTTACTTCAACAAATTTAAACCCTTCTAATACATAGGCAAATTCGTTTACCGGAAGCTCGCTTTTAATGCCAGAGTAATATAAGTAATATCCTTTATAAACGATTGGATAAAACGCTCCAAAACTAATTAAGTTATAAATAAAGTTTATAAGAACATAAACCGCTAAAGCAGAAAATATCACTGTGATAAATGTCTTTAATTTGAAGTTCTTATCAATGCTTAATAAATATCCATTAAAGGCCATAGCTAATAAGCCTAAAGGAATAAAGACTGTTTCAGCCCAAGAAAAATGGCCAAACACTTTAGTGTGCACCGTGTTATAGTTACCAACTGCAGTTAATAAAACAAATAAGAATAAAGGAATAAAAAATAAAGCAACACTAGAAAGACCTTTAGTTTTAATCTCTGCAATATTAAATAAGACTAACAAAAGGCATAACGCTAAAGATAAAGAACCAAATAAAACAAATGATCCACTATAGTTAAAAGCAATTAAAGCAAAGAATTCAAAAGCTAAAAAAGTAATTGCAGCACTATATTTGCCAAGAAGCTTCAATTTATTCATATGAATAATGATAATACATTTTTAAATAAATAAAAATAGCGATATATTTCGCTATTTCTAGAATAATAATTCATCAAGGTCAATTATTTCGTCTACATCATCGATATCTGAATAATCGTTGTAGTTTTCAATGACTTCGATGACTTCAACAGTCTCTTCATCATTATTCATCACTTTATCATTTGGTCCAAGATATAGATTCATAATTTCCCCTACGCGAAAAAGAATAACATACTTATATAAATATAAAAAAACTGTTTTTCTCAATTATTGGACACTGTCCAAATAATGTGGAAAACTCAGTTTTTCTATTTTTTAAATTAAATTAACTATTCAGCTTTTGGAGCTTCTTCTTTAGAGGCAGCTTTACCAGCTAAGACTTTATTAACGATAGCGCATCCTAAAGTTAAAGCAACAAAGACAAATGTCATGATGCCGCCAATACCAATACCGTAGTCTTTATTAGCGACAAAGCAAAGAATAACGCCAACTACAGAAAGTCCTAACCAAACAGAAGACTTAACGATTGATGATTTTGCATAATCAACATCTTTCTTTTCTGAAAGTTTGAAGCCATTAGTAAGAACCATTTTGCCAAATCCAAGACCGACAAATAACATGGCAGCGCCCAAGAAGGCCATAATAACAGGAACGTAGTCTGGAGTTAATCCGGAACCAGCAGAAGCAGCAACACCACCGATTAAGCCGCAAAGATAAGCAACTAATCCACCTTTAGAATATTCTGAAGCAACTGGAGCGAAGAACATGAGCATAATAGCAACAACAGCTAATGCAGAAGTGCCAACACCAAGAATTCTTGTGAGAAGTGGTTCTTCTTTTCTAGTAACTACAACATATGCACCTGCAGCGCATAATGCGAGTAAGCCACTAATTAAGACCATGACAGCACCAGCGCCTAAGCTTGTAGTAAGCGCCGCACCATATCCTAAATTTGTTTTAGAGTAGAAAATCGCTAAAACGAGAGTAGCGTAAGTTAAACACATAGCTCCAAATGAAACTAATTGTTTAATGGCTGGTTTGTTATCTTCAGGTTTAGAAATAGATTTGATTGATTTAACAAGAAGAATAATCGATTTCACTAAACCCATGATTGCAAAGACTGCAAACACGACAACGAATGTGAGTAAGTTCAACATTCTACCAATTAAAGTACCTAATTGACCACCTTGAGCTTGACCCATTTGTTTGAATAAGTCAAATAAGTCGCTAATGATGCTATAGGCACTAGCGCTTTCTGATGCGCCGGCAGCAGATGCACTAATTGGTGGAAGAGCAAACATACCAACAATGAATAAAACGATAACTAAAAATGCAGTACAGTTAACGATAATATTCATTACTTTGTTTGATTTTTCCATATATAAAAAATCCCCTTTCTACTTTTAGAATAATGAAAAAAGTGATACCAGTCAAAGACCAATATCACTTGTATAGATTGCATCAAAACTTTTTATTTTTGTTCCCCATCATTGAAATACAAAATTCCAATGCACTTTGGACCACAGTGAGAAGAAATAGTTGCTCCTGCTTTAGTTTCAATAATACGTTTAAATCCTCTAGCTTCACATTCTTTTTTGCAGGCTTCTACCATTTCTGGAGTGGCCATAGAGTGAGTGATAAAGACTAAACTCTTATCTGGGTTGTTGAATTGATCTAATGTATCTTTAGCGTAGCTTTCAACACATCCAAGTTGTTTGCCCATATATTTCTTTCCTGGGCTCATCTTGCCTTGTGCCATAATGATTTGAGGTCTAATTCTAAATAGCATTGCGCCTAATTTAGCTAAACCAGAACATCTTCCACCTTTATATAAATAATCAACAGTGGCAAGTACAAAGCTAGTTTGATTATATGGAATTCTCGCTTCAACTTTCTTAACGATTTCTTCTGGAGATAATCCTTCTTTAGCAAGTTGAGAAGCATAGATTGCTTCTAGAGCAATACCGGTAGATAAGCTTCTAGAATCTACTACAAAGACATTTTTTAATCCTCTAGCAACGTTTACTGCATTATGGCACGCACTAGAGATTTCACTACTTAAAGCAAAGTGAATAACCGCGTCATATTCTTTTAATAAGCCAGTAAAATATTCTTCATATTGTGCTTCGTTAATCGCGCTGGTTTTTGGTAAAACACCAGTTTTATCAACATAATCAAAAATCTCAGTTGGAGTAATGACTCCATCAAATTTAGGATCAGCACCTAATAAAACAGTAAATGGAATAGTACGAATACCAAATTCATCGAGTTGTTCTTTTTGTAAATCAATAGTAGATTCAGCAGAGATACAAATCTTCATAATAATTAAATTCTCCTTAATATATATAAATATAGATAATAGATAATTTGGTGGAGCCGGTGGTGTCGAAACCACGTCCGAAGATGGCCATACAATAACGTCTACAGCTTAGACGATATTTGTATTTAACATAGCTTTGTATATCGACTAACTACACTACGCGAGACGAACTAAGATTCATGAACTAGTAACTCATCTACTCTAGTCCACTATTCTTTTGTTATGACACCTACTTTAAGCGTGAAAGAACTAAAACCTTAAAGGGCGCTCTGCCCCAACAATTGTCGGGGCCCTATATCGGGTAAATTAAGCTAAGCAGAGAGATTGAGCTCTAGGAGCTCTCATATAACTGTTGTCAGTTATTTTGTTTTTGGTTTAAGGTTACCAACCGCTGCAATTAATGCCCTGCACATCTCCGTCGAATCCAATACGACCCCATGTACGCTCCCTAGAAGAGCAAAAAAATTTTATCACAGGTTATATAATTGTCAAATTATATCGGTCAGTTTCAAACAAACTTTTTAATATTTTTTTGCAAAAAAATTGAAAAATCACCCTCTTATTTATAGTGAGAGGAGGTTTTTATGCTTCAAGAAAAGAAAGATAATAAGAAATATCATTTTCGCTATTATCGGGTCAGCAAAGGTCATCCCTTTTTAGTTGTTCTAGTAACTGAGAGCAAAAACAAAAAAGGGAAGATTGTTTATTCTGGTTTTAATATGACACATTCAGTCATTGCGGTCTTAAAAAATCCGCATAATTATATAAAACTAAGTATAAACCCTAATCCACAAGATGATTGTGATAGCTATTTAAAAACTACTTTAATTAGAGAAAAAGCTGCACAACTATTTTCATCGCCAATTGAAGGATGGGAATTATCTAATGAAGATGAAAAAACAATTGATGATCTCATTAAGAAAAAGTATCCAGAAATAGCAAAAGAAAAGGGAGACTAACATCTCCCTCTTTTCGTAAATCAGCCGCCTATCCTAATAAGCATAGCTACTGCCGTGAATACTCTCTTGGCCGAATTACCATGTGGGCAATCATAATAGGAGTCGCCCTTAATCAGAGATGGAGTATCACCCCTGAACGTGTAATAGTATACAAATAGTTATCCTTATTATCAATAGATAAATAAAAAAGCCTTCATAGTGAAGGCGCACGATTTCTCGTGGGTCTAGCTTAATTAAAAGCTGGGATGACCTTTTTTAAATTATATTGGTACAGACTAATAAAGTCTAGTAGCGGTTTGCTTAATATTCTCTGTTAATGTCTTGCTTAAGATATTAAGTTCCATATCTCCTTCTGGGAAAGAGAATGAAGGTAATTGTCCTAACTGTTTATATAGCTGAGCAAATAAAGGGATATTAAGTTCACTAATAGGGGCTTCCTTACCGTTATAACGGTACCAAACAGATCCATCGTCTTTTTTAAATAATTCAATCTTATGCATAAATATTAATCCTTCTTTCTACGGAAATAGAAATATCCTGCGATAGCGATCAAACTAGTAGCGGAGACTACAATGATAATGATCGCATTAGAACTATTTTTTACACTCACTTGAATTGGATTAATAGCAATCTTAGATAAACTCACTAATTCCGACATAAATGGAGTTTGTCCGTGTTTTTGAACGCACACTTGATATGTCATCATCATTCTTTCAATACAGGCTTCTCCAGAATCATCAGTGTATTGTTTAGTGGCATTAGCAATTAAACTCTTTGCATATGCTTCTTCAGTCTCTCCTAAAGCAGCTGCCTCAGTTAAGAATGTATCATATGCACTACTACAAGTAGACCACGCACTAGATAAGTTAGTGGTACAACCACTAGTGGTATCCATAGCAGCATTAAATGCATTAGCGAATTTGACTGCCACTCTTTGAGCAGCGATATGATTAACGTTATTTGAAATAACTGTCGAACTACCAGGTACATTATTAGTAACCACTACTGATTTACAGTAGATAGCTTTTACAGCTGCAGAAGCTTTATAAATTCTAACAACAATTCTTCCAGCGCTAGCAGTACCTGTAAATGTTTTATCACTGGCAGTAGAGTTAAATGATTGCACCTCACCAAAAGCATTACCACCAACAGTAACGGAAACACTGCCAGTAACTCCGGAAGCACCAGAAGCATTAACAACTACTTGAGTAATCGTTCCAGTTGTAAATGAATCAGACACCAATTGAATATATTCGACTGCAGCACTTCCTGTACCATAATGAATACCTTTTGTGGAATCATATGTTGATTCTGCAGCATCAGAAGTAACTGTCCAAGTTGCTCCATCATCAGCAGCACCACTTCCTCCACAAGCCGCAGTAAACGTTAATTCTGACGTGACTGTGGATGATTCGTTTGTTTGAGTAATTGTATTAACACTTTGTGTAACTTGTACCACACTAGATTCACTTGTAGTTAATGAATTATATGTAGCGGTTAATGTCTTTCCATCATCACTTGCACTCCAAGTATGTGGAATAGAAATTGCTGATTCACCTAGTTTCACTGTTAATTGATTATAAGTCAAAACAGTTTGATGTCCTGCTCCATCATTATATGTAACAGCCCAGGCATTTACATCGCTTCCACTTAATGTGGAGCCAGAATAAACGTTAATGGTTGGCGCAGTCCAGTTAATTGATGGGTTAGCGGTAACTGTAATTGTATAGTTTGCAGTCTTTGCAACATCATTTTCTGTATATGTAACAGTAACACTCTTATCCCCAGTAGTTGCTGTACTTGGAGTAGAAACACTACTTGGAGTAACTGTCTTTGAAGATGAATCGGTATAGTGAGCGGTAACAACTAAACCAGTATAGTTAAATGTATCACCAACACTGAATGTGGTTTGTACATTTGTTGTATCTAGAGTTATAGAAGATAAAGAGGCTTGTGGAGTATAGGAGTAGTTAACAACAACAGAAGTACCACCTATAGTTCCTCCATGAACTCCATAGAATTCTTGAGATCCATCTGTTGGAGTAATTGTTACAGCTGTTTCTGAAACAGAAGCTGTAGCATTTGTCCAATTCGTATCTTTAAGCGCATTTGCGTAATTAGTTGATGTTGCAGTAAAAACAACACTTGTAATTTCATAATTTGATGCAGGAGTAAAACGCATAGTGTTTCCGCTATAGAATCTAGAAGATGTTCTAGCATTAGAATCACCACCTAAATAGTTATTTGCAGCAGTCTTACCTTCTGCTCGTTCTGCTGTCATTGTTGCACATTCGCTAGACCAAGTAACTAATGCAGCAGATGTCGGAGTCTCATATGATGCAATTGATAAATCCCATGTGTATGAGCCTGTCTCAGATCCACCACTTTCTAGAACAGTAATTGCATAATTAGCAGTTTTTGTAGTGCCGCCATAAGTGTATGAAACAGTGACTGTTTTTTGTCCAGTTGTCGACATATTTGGAGTAGTAACGCTAGTTGGAGTGACGGTACTACTAGTTGAATCGGTATAGTGAGCCGTAACAACTAAACCTGTGTAGTTGAACGTGTCATTAACAGTAAACGACTTTTGAACGTTTGTTGTGTCTAATGTAATTGACGATAACGTCTTAGGTGTATTTGTAACAGTGATTGTGCATGTGCCTGAATAATTGCTGTCTGCAACAGAAGTTGCTTTAACAGTAGCTGAACCAGCACTAACAGCGGTTACTACACCACCACTATTAACGGTTACGCAGCCAGATGGATTGGATGCAGAAACAGTCCATGTAACAGCCTGTGATGGATTATTTGTGCCGTTAACAACAGCAGTTAAATTAGCGGTAGGATTCGTAGTAACATCTAATGAAGTACTATTAGGAGTGACAGTAACTCCTGTGACAGTCGGGTCTCCGCTAGGAGTGACACTATTAGATACTGTGATCAATGAAGTTCCTGTCTTGCCGCTTCCGTCACTCGCGGTGGCAGTAATGGTTGCAGAGCCAACCGAAATCGCTCTAACTAAACCATATTTTGTAACGGTCGCAACGCTTGTATTTGAAGATGACCATGTATTTGTTTTTAATGTTGTATTAGATGGTGAAAAATTTGTAGTTAAAATGTTATCTTCTCCAGGAGTCATTGATATTGAAGATGGAGAGACAGAAATAGAAGAAGCTTTTGTTACTGTTCTCTCAGTATAGTCGATAATTGCTTTTTCAAAGAAAAAAGACTTAACAGTAACAGAAATTGTTATAACAATCGTACCTGTTTTTTTGCTAGCTGAACTATTTGTCATATCAATAGGGACATACGATTCACTGTAGGATCCGTTGATAGAGGCAAACGTCCCAGATTTAGAAGAATAACTAGAACCACCAACAGTAACAGTGATTGTTCCTGTTCCAGCAGATTTATTAGAATGCATTGATAAAATAATGCTCTTTATTGTGCCTGGAAAATTATTAATGGTTAAAATTGCAGTTTTATTATCAGTTATTTGAGTGTGATATTTAGCGGTTGTATATGTATTACTGAATGTTACTGTTTCACTGCCAATAGTCTCGCTCGCCCTAGCAGAAGAGGAAGAAATTGGTGTATACACTATGCCACTGGCATTCATTGTGTATTTTGGAGTGTAACCACTACCAACCACAACAAAATGATAAGAAATTCTAGAGACATTGTTTATTGTTGCTCTAGCTTTAATTCTAGCAACACCATTTGAAACACCAGTAACTTGCCCAGTTGAGGAATTAACTGATGCAATTTCTGGGTTATCAGATGTATATACGATAGAATCACTAGATGTTACATTTCCGTAAGCACTAGCTGTATTTGCGTAGTTGCTACCAACATTTACTGTTTTATAACTTGTTTGAAAAAACAAACCAGCTTGTTGGGAAGAAGTATCATCCCAAATCATTCTTGCAAACTCTGGGTGATCGATAAACGGATTGTAATTCCCGGTATAATAGCAAGCTTTGTTGTTTCTTATAATCTCAGAATAGTCAACAGGATCTAATTCGTTCCAATCCATAAGTAAATCCCACGCCGCTTGAGGTGTACTTTCATTAACAATATTAGTTATCGATAATGCACCTGATTTTGTTGATGTACCACTAACTTCAGTGGAATAGTGGGTATACATATACATAATGACACGAGCAACATCACCCTTTAAATAGTCAGCTGGCTCAAAATTTGATGAGTCCATATAACAATCTGTATCGCCCATCCTATTGCTGCCGATGTGACTTGAAACAACTCCATAAGGAGTGTTTCCTCTTGCAGAATTGTATGCAGTACTAGCTGGTCTAAGGTGATGGATGTCACTTCCGGCTCCTGTTGTCGTTCCTGAAACCTTAGCATAGAGTCCTCCGGAAAGTGATTTACACCAAACATGTTCTCTGTTCCATGATGAAGCAGTTGGAGTGCCGTCAATACTTTGTCTAGAATAAAAAAGAACAATATTGTCTGGATTATCTATGTCGTAATCGGTATTTTTGGTTATATCCCACAAATCATCATAAGTGTTATACGTGCCATGAGTATCGTAAAGTAACTCATGTAATGTATTTAAAAGTGTAGTCCCATATTGAGAGGAAGTTACTTTGTGACTAAAAGCGCTTGTGTAATAAGTCGAAAGATTTCTAGAGTAAGACCCAGTACTAGCAGAAACTAGTTCACTTGTATTTTTATTGGAAAAATTTAAAAACGACGCACCAAAAATACCAGTCAACAAAAGCGCCGAAAATGGAAGGCAAAATAATGATCTCTTTTTCATATAATATTTTCCACAAGGGAAATTACATATTACTATAAATAAATTATTTTTGTAATAATTATTTTAATTACTTTAATTGAATAATTTTAATTATTTACGAAGTTTACGTTTTTTAATAATTAAAACCGCTAACAAGGTTAAAGAGCTTACTGATGCTATCAAGATAAATATGATGGATGGGTTGCTATTAAAATTACCGTAATTAGAGTCAAAAACATTCACCTTACTTATTTTATAAGTTGTGCTATCAATCTCTTTTCCTTGGTTTTTAAGCCAGGCGGTAAATCTTTCTCTTCCTTTGGAAATAACATAGTTTTCGCTGGTATTGAAGACTTCTTTTTCACTATCTGACATTTCATCATAATACCCAATAGCAACATCAGTCTTGGTTGTACATTGTCCGTTAGCGTCTTCAAACATAATGTAGTTAGAAACATTACTAGCAGTTTGCTTAGCAACATAACTAAATATAATAGAGGACATATAAATCGCTCCTCCGTTTGCACATACACCAACATACAAATAGTCAGACTTAATCGTAACACTTGTGTTAGAAGCATCTATGGTGCCTATTAATGTTCCTTGTAATGATGAGTCAGATAAATCAGATGGTGAACTATATGCAGTATTCTTGCCATAAACTTTTAAAAATCTGCCACTTGCTGGTGCAGTGCCCCATGTAACCTCAACACTAGTTACCAGTCCTTCAGAAGTTGTTGTTACAATTCCAGCTGTGCCGCTATTAGTTAACTGAATGGAATCGTTACCACCAGCGCTCTTACCGGAATAAACAACATCTGAATTAGTGCCTGAACCCGTCCAATCTTTATAAGAATTAGTACCTGGGTTGCCGGTATATGCTTTATCAAGAGTATCACTCATTGTGGTCTTATGTTGTTTTCTTTGAACTAGCACAGTTAAAGAACATTTGACACCGTTATAATCAATCGCATTAGCGAATGTTTTGTTAGTTAACGTTCCACCACTAGATGCGTCTTCATATTTAAATTGATAACCATCATTAGCAAAGCTAAAATCAGATAATTCAAAATTATCGTTAGTTGTAACTACTATGTCATCTTTTGAAATTGTTTCTCCAACATAGTAAGTTTTATTTGCAGTAGCACTTATTGATGAAGGAATAGCTTTAACGCTACAAGTATCTGTGAACGCACCATCGTTAGTGGTAACGGTAATTGTCGCTTCTCCGTAGTTAGCAGCGGTAACTATGCCATTAGAAACTGTTGCAACACTTGTGTTACTACTAGACCACGTCACACCTTTATTTGTAGCGTTATTTGGTTCAACGGTTGCATTTAAAATAGACGAACCATTCTTAAGAATGGAAACGGATTTTTCGCTTAAACTAACTCCGGTAACAGGAACAACCTCTCCTTCATTATATCCGTTGACAGTATCTGTAGATGGGTTGGCGTATCCGGTTGGGGTTGTACTATATGATTGATATTGTCTTCCATCATATGTTGCTGTACCCCAAATATAATCCACCCATTCTGGGAAATCGATGAATGGATTTCTATTATTTGTGTAGTTATTAAACAACAAATTGTTTCTATGAATTTCAAACTCATCTACAGGATCTAGGTGATGCCAGGCAAGTAAATCGGTTAAAATACCAATTTTGCCAGTATTTGTTTCATCGGAAACATAAGCGTTAGTTTTTTGAGAATCTTGTACGATTTCTAAGTTTGGGTTATACGCAGTTATTCCATCTTCGTCTTCTCCAGATAAAAAGTTGTATCTCGCTACCATATAGAAAAGCGCACGAGCAATATCGCCTTTATCACTATCTTGAGGTTCGAAAATTTTTTCAACTTTACCAGTGTCTCCCATAGTTAAGGAATAGCCTTGGTAATTACCACCTGTATAAAGCCATTTATTCGCTCCATCAACATAACTTTGTTCAAAATCAACATATCCATAGAATTGGTCGTTATGGAGAGCACTATTAACATAGCTATCGCCTGCCCAAAGGTGCATTGGATCGCCTCTTGCACCACCCTTAGTTTCTTGTTCAAAGCCCTGCGACTTTTGCCATAAGTGTTCTCTATCTATGCACCAAAAACCATTGTTACCATGAGACACCTTTCCGTCGTATAGCCAAGCTCTCATTTCGTTTTCTACGGTTCTATTAACATATAAAGCATGTAGATAAGGGTTATTTTTTGGGTTGTCCTTGCTTGACCCATATTGATAATTGGAAATAGTATTTGTTATTGGATCATAATCACCATATTCATCGCTGCCAGCAGGAGATTTTTCCCAATCACGATCGGTGATTTCATACATTTTCCAAATCTTCGCCCCGCTACTATCAGTGTCATAGGAATAATATTTTTGTCCGTTTTTAAGAATAGGTTTTAAATTCTTAAGCAAATTTGAACCTTGCCTTTCAGAAGCAGATAACGATAACAAACTACTATAGTAATTTCTTATTTCAGTTTCTGAATTATCATTCAAGTTAATTGTGGTAGCCAAGTCAGATGTATCATAACCTTCTTCGCCTTTTGCATTAACAACCTTCGCAGGTACCCTCACTGCATATGCAAAAACACCAACCAACATAGTTGAGGCAAATGAAAGAGAAGTTAATATTTTATTTTTCATAATTTAAAACCATTTATCTAACACATTATATTATGCAATTTATTTATTGAAAATAATTTTCAAATAAATTGAAATCGTTAATCTAAAAATGAGAACGTATTTTCATAATGTCTTTACATATTTGTAAATTACATTTAAACTTTTATTTGCGTTTTAGAAACAAAAAGGAAGTATTAATATGGCAAAGAAACTCAAAAAAGTAAAAAAAGGAATGAACCCAAAAGCAAAGTTTACATTAGTAAACTCTTTTAAGGGTCTTATTTCAAACCAAGCAGTTATTGATGGATCAAAAGGTTCTCCATGGTGGGTTGCCGCGATTTTCTTTGCTTTCTCTGCGATTCTTCCTTTAATTCCTACCTTTGCTCAATTAAGTAAAATAAATGGAGCGTCTTTTATCTCTAATCTTAATTATGGCCTAGATGAACAATTAACTCACTTTGCCTTTAAACAAAAATTAGCAGGATATGAATTTAAAGTTGAAGGCGGAAGACTCCACTACTATGAAAATTACAATTTTGAAACTCGTACTGGAACTGAAAAACAATTTGTTGAGCCTGATGAAGCTTATTTTGAAAATAGAAAGTATGAATTCGCTATTGTGAACACTGTTACAAATCAATTCGATGCTAAATTCTACTTCTGGACTGATAAAAATTTATCCACTAATGTTGAAAGAATCACAAAGCAAACTTATTTAATTAACGGCAATAATGGAAGCGACGGACAAAAAATCCCAGAAGTAGACATGAAAGATACAGTTGTCTATTTACCAAATATTATAATCTTAACTCCAACCACCATGGCGGTAGCCTTATATAAAGTTAATACTACTACTCCTGCAGGTACCACTAACGGGGGATTAAACTGGTTAAATTCCCGTACTGATATCGGTTTAGTGGAACGTTTATTAGGTAAAGAAGTTGCTAATGTCACCGCTACTGCTAATGAAAATAAATTTGTTAACGAACATAAAAGCGAAATATTAAATGTCTTTAGAGATGTTTGTACTGAAACCTATTTAGATCAAAAGAGTAAAACCAAATGGACCAACACCGGAATCTATCTTGGAATTTACGCTGGTGTCATTGTCTTCTTAGGATTAATGGTCTTTATCTTAACTAGAGGAAAGAATAACCCATATAAGTTCCTAAATATCTGGGAATGTCAAAAAATCTCCTGGTGGGGCGCGGCATCTCCTGCAATTATCGGAACGCTCCTGTCATTAATCTTCTCAGGAAATGCAATTGGTCAAATGGCCTTCATCTTGGTGGTCTCGCTAAGAATTATGTGGCTATCAATGAAGCAACTTAGACCAATGGTTCAATAATCAAAAAAAGCTGACTCGTTCAGCTTTTTTAATCCCCATAATCACTACCACGACTTTTATCTTCGACAAATATTTGTAAAGGATTAGTGATATCGGTTATTTCTAAATATATATAATTAGGAACCTCAGTGAAATAAGATTCATAGTCCCCAACATAGACAACATGTTTATTCTTTTTCACTCTTTCAATCATCGCTTCAATAATTAGATGATATTTATCAGGATGTCTTTCTTTAAAACCTTGTAATTGAGTGTACACGACCGGTTCAAAATAAAAATCACATTCTTCATTTATAATTACGTGTGGCGAAAAAGGATAATCTTTTTCTATTACAACTTTATAATCTTTAAATTCTTCGTATTTCATTTGTGATAAGTCTCGTTATTAAGTATTTTAAACGCTCGATAAATTTGTTCAAGTAGAATAAGTCTAGCAAGTTGATGAGGGAAAGTCATTTTTCCAAAAGAAAATGAATCATTTATACGAGCTTTTAGCTCCTCACTAAGGCCATAAGATCCACCGATAACAAAAGAGATATTGCTCCCTGATTGTTCGAGTTTATTCGATATATATCTAGAAAACTCGACTGAGTCCATTTCTTTTTTATTTAGGTCTAAGCCAATTAAATATTCATTATCTTTTAATAAAGACACTACTCTTTTACCTTCAATATCAATCGCTTTTTGAATTTCTTTTTCGCTTGGTTTTTCGCTTATAGATTCATCTTTTAGTTCCACTATTTCTATTTTGCAGTATGAGGATAATCTTTTAACATATTCATCCACTCCAAGCTTATAGAAATCTTTGATTTTACCAATCGCATAAATCTTAATTTTCATAATCTCCTCCTATAAGAGGGATATGTTGATTAGCGCATCTAACTTTATATTTATTAATATTTACTCCTGCATATTCAAAAACTTTTTTATACGCCTCTAGGGCTAACTCGGGAGTATTAGCCTCTTCAGAAAGATGGGCAAGCACTATCTCTTTAGTCTTATCTCCGATAATTTCTATAGCAGCAAAAGCACTATCTTCATTACATAGATGTCCATAATCAGACATAATTCTTTGAATTAATTCCATTGGTCTATTGGTGTGTAATAACTTTTGAATATCGTGATTAGATTCAATAATTAAATAAGTGGGATTTTTAATATAAGGAGTATTACTAGATAAATAAGTTCCAGTATCAGTCATATAGACTAAAGTTTCTTCTTCACTTTTTAATAAATAGCCACAGGGATTAGTGGCGTCGTGACTTGTAGGAAAAGAAGTAATTTCAACATCTTTAATTTTAAAAGGTTTAAAAATATCAATCACATTACTTAATGAACCAGGGATAGTGCCTTCTAAAGAATACATTTTTTTAGGTGAAAATGTCTTAATATTACGGTAATGGTCTGCGTGATTATGAGTAATCAAAACCGCATCAATATCGGTGATTGATTTGTTAAATTTATTTAGTTCATCCTCTATTACTTTAATCGGGATTCCCATATCAATTAAAATAGTGGCATCTTTGGTAAAAACAAGAGTTGCATTACCTTTAGAACCACTATTGATGATATCAAAAAACATTGTAAATATTATTCTTCCGCAATGGCGTTCATCGCCGCTTCCCATTCAGGAGTTGGAGCATCAAATCTCACATAGTCTTTATAGAAGAATAATCTAGCTGTACCAGTTTGACCACTTCTATTTTTCGCGACAATAACTTCAGTATAAGAGGCATTACCAGGAATTTCACTTCCTAATTCTTTTTCTTTTTGTTCCTTAGCAAGTTCATATTTTTCTGCACCAGTTAATTTGCCGCCTTTTTTATTAGCAGCGCTACTGGTCTTTTTATCCGCGTAATAGTCTTCTCGATAAAGTAGAATGACAATATCCGCGTCTTGCTCGATATTACCGGAATCTCTTAAATCAGACATTACTGGTCTTTGAGAATCACGTTTTTCCACTGCTCTAGAAAGTTGGCTAACCGCGATAACTGGAATTCTTAAGTCTCTTGCTAAAGCTTTTAAGGCTAAAGAAATTCTTCTAACTTCTTCTTGTCGAGAATCAGGTGCCTTTCCTTTAGAGGCAATTTGGACCAAACCTAAATAGTCGACAATAATTAAGCCAAGATCAGGTTCATGGGCCTGAAGCTTGGTGGATTTAGTAATAATATCGTTAAGTTTAATTGATGGAGTGTCATCAATATATATTTTAGAGTTCGCTAAAATCTTAATAGAATTAAGAACCTTCATCTTATCGCTTGCAGAATTAATTCTTCCGCGATTTATATTTTTGGCGTCAACTGTAGAGTCCATCGCAATTAAACGATTGAATAATTGCTCTTTAGACATTTCTAAAGAGAATATGGCGACTGCTTTTTTCGCACGAGTAGCAATTCTATGGGCGAAATTTAAACATAAAGCAGTTTTACCAACTGCAGGACGAGCAGCAACAACAATTAATTCACCAGGCTTAAAACCTTGAGTGATTTGATTAAGTCTTTCGTATCCAGTAGTCACTCCAATAACATCGGATTCATTATCCGCATCTTGAAGTTTCTCTAAATTCTCCTCAATTTCAGGAGCGATTTCTTTAGTGGTGACAAAGTTAGAAATATGTCTTTTAGCAATACTTTCTTTGAATTTATTTTCACTGTCTAAAATGAAATCATTAATATTTTCAATCTCTTGAGTTTTATATTCGGCATCAATTCCTCTAATAGTAGTGAGCATTTTTCTTAAAACAGAATTATCTTGGACAATGCCAATATAGAAAGTTAAGGTGCTGGCTGCGACAACTGTGTTAGTACATTCCGCTAAATAGTTAGCGCCACCAATATTTTCTAATTCTTTTAAATTTTCTAATTCTTGAGCAACAGTTAAAACATCAATTGTCGCATTTCTTTCACTTAATTGATAAATCGCTCTAAAGATGAGTTGGTGCTTGCCCAAAAAGAAATCTTCTTCCTCTAAAGAAGTTAAGACATCTAAGCAATAGTCTTTTTTAAGCATGGCGCTACCAAGAACTACTCTTTCGGCATCTTCATTATATGGAAGTTCACTAGATACTTTTTTTATGACAGTTTTTCTACTAGCAGCCATCTTATTTCCTTTCTGAGATATGGACGTTAACTATGCCTATCACACCTTTATATAGTTCAATTCTTAGCTTATGATAACCTAAGATATCTAGAGGCCCTTTATCTAAGAATTTTCTTTTATCGATAATAATATTATGTTTTGCTTTCATTTCTTCTTCGACTTGTTTTAAAGAAATAGAACCAAATAATTTAGAGTCTTTTCCAACTTTAGCCTCAAATTCTAAAGTGATCCCTTTTAAAGTCTCCACTAACTTAGTGGCGTCTTCTTTTTTACGAATTTCTTCTTGTCGAGCGTTTTCTTGTTGAGTTTCTAAAATCTCGACACTTTTTTTACTAACAGGAACAGCGAGTTTCTTTTTAAATAAAAAGTTATTAGCAAAACCATCACTAACATTCACTGTCTGATTCTTTTTCCCAACTTTTTTCACATCCGCTAATAAAATTACTTCCATAACTATTCATCCTGATTAATTCTTCTTTTCGCGTCAGCTTTCGCGTCTGCTAAGTGCAAGTTAATAACATTAACTAACATATTCTCTACATCTTTTAAATCGCTTTTAAGGAAGGTCGCTGCGGCACTAGTGAAGTGGCCTCCACCACCAAGTTTTTCACATAGTAGTGAAACATTAATTAAACCATCACTTCTAGCAGATAATTTGGTTTCTCTAGCGCTAGTTTTACCAATAACAAAGGCAGCGTGAATCCCTTTCATACTTAAGCAAGCATTAGCAGCTTTCGCAATGGCGGCAGTGTCATAAATCTTATTAGGATCAGCTACTGCGTAAACAACTCCATAGCTAGCGGTAACAACGTTTCTAACAATGTCAGAAGTTTCCATATATTCTTCAAAGTCATCTTTAAGTAAATCATCAGCAACAGAGTTATCCGCTCCATATTCTTTAAGAATTGTAGAAGCTTCAAAAGTTCTAATGCCAGTGTTCTTACTCTTATAGAATGAACTATCTAAGAAAATACCGGAAAGCATAATAGTCGCATAAGTTGGATTTAATTCAATTCGAGGGGTAATAGAAGAGAATCTAATGAATTCAGTAATTAATTCCGAAGCACTACTAGCGCTTGGATCAATATGGTTAAAGACAGGAGATTCAATATATTCTTCTGCTCTTCTATGGTGGTCAATAACCACGACTTTATTAGTCTTATCTAAAACATCTGGAGCCATAACCATATTTGGAATATGAACATCGCAAACAATGACTAAGGTGTCACTACCAATTAAATCTAAAGAATCTTTAGAGGAAACAATTAAATTTTCTAATTCTCCTTTATCAAAGCTTGAGGTAATCGCCGCTCTAGTTTTGGCTTCTGTAGCTTTAAGATCAACAACTAATTTGGCAGGTTTTTCTAATCTTTCGCAAATTGCTTTAACACCTAAACAGCTTCCTAAAGCGTCCATATCCATATTAGTGTGGCCCATAATTAAGACATTAGAGGAGTTATTAATTAAATTAATTAAGGAGTCAGCAAGAACTCTAATCTTAACTCTACTACGTTTTTCTTGAGCTTCGGTTTTACCGCCATAGAATTCCATTTCTTTGCCATAAGGAGAGACAACAACTTGGTCTCCACCACGAGACATCGCAATACTTAAAGCAGCAATTGCAAGTTCGTTAAGTTTGACAACATCTGGGAAATCTCTAGCGATACCAATAGAAAGAGTTAAAGGAATATCTTCCCCAACCGAAACCGCTCTAACTTTATCGATAATAGAGAAATTATCGTCTTTTATTTTGCAATATGTATCATAGTTAAAAAGCATTAAATAATCGCTATCTTTATATTTACGAAGTAAGATGCCATACTTTTGAGCGTATTCAAAGATTTCGTCTTTAGCTTTAGTAATAGTGTCGTTATAGTCATCATCACCTTTAATAACTTCATCGTAGTTGTCCATTGAAAGAACACCAACAACTGGAGCTTGTTGCTTGTTATAGTAGTAAACGGTTTCGTAATCAGTATTATCTTTAAAGATATATAAGCCCGCATCAGCGAGATATTTGACTTCATAGTTACGGTTATTAATCACCACTTTAATCACTTGATCAGATGATGGCTTTTCTTTTAACACTCGTAATTCGTTTTTCCATTCAAAGATATTGCTATCGATAATATCGATGTGTCGATCTTTAAATAAGTCATTATTCCAAATGACAATATCGTTTTCATCAGTGACCACTAAACCGATCATCGCAAAGTTATATGCTTCTTGAACATCACTACCAATAACTTCTGCAGCTTGTAAGTCAGTTTTATGTCTATACATCGAAATACGAATCGCGCTGATCCACATGCCTAAGATATTTAACGCAATTAAAGAAGCAGCACCGATTACAACATATTCAGGTAAAACGTATGCTTTAATATTAAAGAGATTAAGGAAATAGAAGATTACAAAAACGCCAATACCAAGAGTCTCTATAAGAATAGTGATAAAGGCAAATAATCTAACTCTATTAATCTTCTTTTTCATAGTAGATTTATTATATAAATTTTTATATTTAATATAAAGAGCAAACTAGAATTTTTGCAAAAGCATATATAAAAAACACAATGTGATTTTTATAATTAAACTCGGTATCTTGACCTAATAATCACTTTAGTCCATAAAACAAAATAATTATGCTTAATGTTTTTATATTGCTATACTTTATTTTGGAGTTAAAAATATGAAAGATATACCAAAATTAGGGCTAGGATTCTGGCAAATAGAGAAAAGTGACGCTAAAAGAGTGTTCTTAGAAGGATATGAAGTTGGCTATCGTCATTTTGATACTGCAATAATATATGGAAATGAAAGTGAAATAGGTGATGCAATTAAGGAACTTAAACCAAATAGAGAAGAAATATGGTTAACATCAAAAATTCCAGCAGAAATAAAAAGCTATAAAAAAGCCAAAAAAGCAATTGATGAATCTTTAGAAAGATTAGGGGTAGAGTATTTAGATTTAATGCTAATTCACGCTCCTAAACCATGGGTCTTTATGTTTATGCCTGGACCTAGATATCATAAAGGCAATAGAGAAGTCTGGAGAGCAATGGTTGACGCTAAAAAAGAAGGAAAGATTAAAAATCTAGGTGTCTCTAATTTTAATGTTAATGATATAAAAAATATCACTGATTATTCTAATGAACCTATATATGTAAATCAGATCTTAATTCATGTTGGAAGAGTGCCAAAAGAAGTCATTAATTATTGTCAAAATAATAATATTCTAGTAGAAGCCTATTCTCCGTTAGGAGTAGGTAAGCTACTTAAAAACGAGAAGATTATTGAAATGGCAAAGAAAAATAATGTCTCTCCTGCACAGTTATGTATTAAATATGTAGATAGGTTAGGCACTATCCCTCTTCCTAGAAGTCGAAGTAAAAAACATATGGAAAATAATTTCCACTTCGACTTTGAATTATCTAAAGATGACAAAGAACAATTAGACAAAATGAAAATATAAAGAAAACGTCGGATTTGATTCCGACGTTTATTTTTTGATTAAAAATCAATTAGTTGAATTGAGAGTTATAAATCTCAGAGTATAATCCGCCAAGTTTCATTAATGAATCATGGTTACCAGTCTCAACGATGTTACCATCTTTCATAACAAAGATGAGATCGGCGTTTTTAATGGTGGATAATCTATGAGCGATAACAAAGCTGGTTCTACCTTTAGTTAAGGAGTCCATTGCCTTTTGAATTAAGATTTCGGTTCTAGTATCAACGTTACTAGTTGCTTCATCTAGAATTAGCATTGGAGCGTTTTCAGTCATTGCTCTAGCAATGGTCACTAATTGTTTTTGTCCAGCAGATAACGCACTTTCCTTTTGAATGACAGTGTCAATTCCTTGTGGGAGAGTACTCACAAAGTGTGATAAGTTAGTTTCTTCTAAGATTTCATTAAGTCTATTTTCATCAACATTTTTGAGGTTATAGACAATGTTTTCTCTTAATGTACCATTAATGACCCAAGTTTCTTGTAAGATCATGCCGAAGATATCACGGAGCTCAGCTCTAGTCATATCTTTAATAGACACGCCATCTACTAAGATGTCACCACTAGTGAGTTCATAGAATCTCATTAATAAGTTCACTAAAGTAGTTTTACCAGCACCAGTAGGACCAATAATCGCGACTTTCATACCTGGCTTAATCTTGCCAGAGAAGTGTTTAATGGTGAGTTTATTTGGATCATAACCAAAGCACACATCTTTAAATTCCACTTCTCCTCTAATTTTAGAGTGATCAAGTAAGAATTCTTTTTGTTCTTCAACAGGTAATTCTTCTTTTTCAAGGAAGTCAAAGACACGGTTACAAGCAGCAGTACCAAGTTGAATAGTAGAGCTAGCTTGACCAATTTGAGCGAGTGGTTCTTGGAATAAAGAAACATAAACGATAAAGCCAGTGATAATACCCATATCGAATTTGGCTGGATCGCTAGCGATTAATAAGCCCGCAGTAATTAAGACTGCCGCATAAGTTAAGTAAGAAACAAATTGCATTGCAGGTTCAATTAATCCACCCCAAGCTTGGGATTTATATAAAATAGAACCAAGTAAATCGTTTTTCTTCTTAAATTCAGCAATCTTAAGTTTTTCAGCATTAAAGGCTTTAATAACGAGTTGACCGGAATAGTTTTCTTCAACAGTTGCGTTAACTTCACCAAGTACTTTTTGGTTCTCATTAAATAATGGTAATGCTTTCTTAAATGTTAATAAGATAATAATTAACATAATTGGTAATGAACATAAGACAACAATTGCCATTTGCCAGCTTGCGATAAACATCGCAATAATAACACCGACTAACATTACTACTGAGTTAACGAGTAACGAAATAGAGTTTTGTAATGAGGTTGATAAAGTATCAACATCGTTAGTGATAACAGATAAGATATCACCAAATTGAGTGGTATCGAAATAATTTAAAGGCATCTTGTTGATTTTCGCGGAGATGTCTCTTCTTAAATCTTTTGAGAATTTTTGAATAATGGTGTTAAGAATAAATCCAGAGGCAAAGCCAGTGATAAAGGAAACACCAACATAAACCACTAATTTAATAGCGAGCTTAAGTATAAGGTCTAAATCAAGTACAACAACCCCACCAACAACCTTACCCATTGGGTTAATGGCGTTAGTTAATTCTCTAATTGTTCCTGGAGTAAGAATTGTAAGAACAACAGAGGCGATAAGTAAGGCAATAGAGATAGCAAAAGGAATATAGTATTTGCGGAAGGCTTTAACTAGGCTACCTAATTTATTAGAGCTCATTTTTTTCTTCATTTTACTCATAATCCTAATTCCTCCTTACTTAATTGAGATAAGGCAATTTCTTGATAGACTGGGCAATTTCTTACTAAGTCTTTGTGTTTGCCTAAGCCTACAATCTTACCATGGTCTAATACCACGATTTGATCAGCATCCATAATGGTGCCAACACGTTGAGCAATAATGACTCTAGTGGCTTCTGGAAGTTTTTCGGCAATTCTTCCTCTAACAACTTTATCAGTACGATAGTCTAGAGCAGAGAAAGAGTCATCAAAGATTAAGATTTCTGGTTTAGGAGCAATCGCTCTAGCGATACAAAGTCTTTGTTTTTGTCCGCCTGAGAAGTTAGTGCCGCCTTGAGCAACTTCAGAATCATAACCATTACTTTTATTCATCACAAAGCCATCAGCGTCAGCGATTTCCGCTGCCCATCTGATATCTTTTAAAGTCATACTAGGATTTTTTAAGGCGATATTTTCTTTAATATTACCTTTAAATAAGAATCCTCTTTGAGGAGCATAGCCAATACGGTCTCTTAAATCGGATTGTAAAACGTCTTTAACATTTACTCCGTCCACTAAAACTTCTCCGCTTGTGCAGTCTGCCATACGTGGAATTAAATTAATAATTGTGGTTTTACCACTTCCGGTCGCGCCAATAAAGGCAATTGTTTCGCCTTTATTCACTTTGAAGGAAATATTCGAAACAGCTTCTTTATCACTACCAGGATAAGCAAAGCCGACATTTTTAAATTCAATTGTACCTTTTTCTTTGAATTCCACTGGATGATCAGTATCTAAAACAGAAACTGAGTGAGTGATAACTTCATGAATACGTTTCGCACTGACAGAGGCTCTTGGCCAAATAACAATTAAGGTAATCACTAAAATGAATGACATAACGATTTGGCTAGCAAGCATGACGAATGAGTTAGTAGAGTTAAAGGCATTTGTAGCCTCAGTAGCACTTAATCCGTTAATAATATAAGCACTAACCCATAAAATAGATAAAGATAAGCCCATCATAACCATCATCACAAACGGGGTGAAGAAGGCTAATACACGACCAATAAAGATTTGAGTCTTTGTATATGGAGCATTAACTTTGTCGAATTTGTCTTCTTGATAAGATTCGGCATTGAATGCTCTAACTACTCTAACACCAGTAAGATTTTCTCTACTTGAAACGTTAAGAGCATCGGTTAATTTTTGTACAATTCTAAATTTAGGGGTTACCATAAATAATAAAACTGCAACAGCGGCAACTAATAAGACCACCCAAACAACAGTAACAACTGTAAGTTTTGCGTTAGCTTGAGTTGCGAGTAAAATAACTGACCAAACCATTGTAACAGGGGCCACGAATGCAGTTTTTAAGAATGTTAACCAAGCAAGGTGAACATTTTGAATGTCGTTTGTGGTTCTTGTAATTAAAGATTCGGTTGAGAATGAGGCAAAATCAGCAATTGCAAATTCGTTAACTCTTTCATATAACTTTTGTCTTAATTGAGTCACTGTACTACTAGCAGTCGCACTAGCGATGAATTTAATGATGATATCAACAACCACCATCGCTACAGCACATACAATCATTCCTAATCCGTTTAACCACACATTAGCAGTGCCATCACTAGCAGCATTACCAACAGCCGCGGTTAACAAACCAATATAGGAGACAATTGTCATCATGAAATAGACTTGAGCTAAGGTGAGTAAGAAAATAAATACTACTGCAACCCAATGTCTTGCCTTCATGTTTTTGAAAAGTAATTTAAACATAGCTTCTCCCTTTCTAAAAAATAACAGTAGTCTTAGAAGTCTAGATTACTAATAATCATTTATCCAATAAGCCCACTTGAAGAAATAATACCATAGGTTTAATTTTATTAAAATAATGTATTTATATTTTTTGAGTTGTCAGATGTAAGACCATATAAAAAGTCGCCCATGCAGACGACTTAATGTTACAGAAATCCAATTATTGATTATGCTTTTTTTAATTATAAATCTGCGTTTTTGGAACCTTTCCAAGTATACCCACATTCACACACAAATTCATAGATAAGGCCATAATATGATTTTCGACCAACATAGCGACCTTCCACTAATCTACCACATTTTTTACATGTTTTTGAAAGATCAGGTGCGTTAGTGGATAAACAACCACCACCATTGACTGCTTCTAATTGTTCATCAGTTAAAGTAAATCCTTCTTCTTTAGCTAAAGCGAGCAATTCATCTGTATTTTTGCAGGCACTAACTTTTTTAATTTGTTCTTCTGTTAAACCTTTTAATAATTCTTTTTTCATATTCGAGTTTCTCCTTTGTTATTTATATGTTATCAAAATACTTGTCACAAATGTGCCACATTATTCAATTAATTGAGGTAACCATTTATTAATCTCTTCAATTATGTATTCTTTATTGTGGTTATATTGTGCTTGTAAAGGAAGTAATAACGATCCTTCAAACTCTTTATTTACTTCAATATGAGATTGTAGATCAATAAGAGGCAACTTTAACTTCTTTTTAATATTGTTTTTATATGTAAGTAACAAATCTAAATATTTTTTTATATCGTCTTTGCTAATAGAACATCCATCTAACTGAGAAAAGGAGTATAAATCTACAAGATGTTTATATAATGGGGTCTCAATAGAAAACATCGCTATTATTTTCTCGGCAATTTGAAGTTCAACGCTGACCCCACTAAAGGTAAATTGTCCGATTTGATAAACACTTCTTTTAAACTTCTTAAAAATATCAAATCTTCTTCCTTCAATATGTATAACCTCGTTATTAATTCTTACAAAACAAGAAAATGATTCTTCAGTAGCCTCATTAGTTAAAGGAAAATATAAGAATCGAACGACATCAAATTCTTTTTTAAATAGTTCTTCTAACTTATGAAAATCAGTATCACAAATCAGATCAATATCAGATGTTCTTCTAGCGTGATTAGCTAATACTGCGTTACAAATAAGCCCACCAATAATAAGGAAATCAAAATCTAAATTATTTAACTTATTAAGGGCTATTTCTAAATTGTTACTAATATTTCTATTATTCATTAGGAGTATTATAGCAGTCTTTAATTCCGTTAGTGGGCATATTAAAAAACCGAGATAAGCTCGGTTATACTCGTTTGTTTAATCGTAATTTTCGATTTTGTAGCCACAGCTTTGGCAGATAAAATAGGTGCCTTTATCTTTTAAGTTGTTGCTACCACACCTTGGACAGTCGCTTGGATTGATATAGTCTCCAAAATCTGAAATAACAGTACAAGCGCCACCACCACTAACAACGGCTAATTGTTCTTCGGTTAATGAAACGCCTTCTTTTTTAGCGAGTTCCATTAATTCTTCGTGATTTTTACATGATTTAACTTTAGCAATTTGTTCTTTAGTTAATCCTTTTAATAATTCTTTTTTCATAATTGCCCCCCAGGATTGAGTATATTTTATCATGTAGTTTGTCACAAATGTGTCACAAATAAGCCGTTACTAAGGACAGCTTAAATTAGATATTAAATACATCTCCAGGAGATACGATTCCTAATACAGGTTCATTTCTTAAACCGTGTTCAGTAATAAATATTAAAGCGCATCTTTTGTGTTCTTTGTTATAGCCGATAAAATATTGTTTAGCATCAAACGCAAAGGTGTCTTTTGCTAAGAAAAGGTAATATAGATCTTTGCTTTTATTAATATCAAATTTATCTTTTAAATCTTCAATAGTGTATGATCTATTTTCGTCATATTCTGCGTTTGCAAGAATTGAGAATATTGTGCGCATAGAAACAACATATCTAACACACCCTTTCTCATCAAAGATTGGGATATTAGTGATATGTAACTGATCCATATAGCGCATCGCGTGTAATACATCAGTGTCAGGAGATAATGTTTTAATTTTATCTTTTTTAATCCCAACATCGTAGGCTTTTACCACTAATTTATTTATTATTTCTTCTAGTGTTTCTAAAACATAATCAGCGACATGAAAAGGAAAATCGCCATTGACTTTTGGAGTATGTGTCAAGCAGTTACGGATATGTCTTAAGGCATTGAATTCGACATAATTCTGTTTTTTTATCATCTCAAATCGATGAGGATCATTTTCTTCGATATATTCAAAAGTCTTATACTCATCTAAAAATTTTTGCGTTATTTCTGCATTATATGTAGCCATAAATCAACATATCCCTTCTTATTTATGAATTAACACTTATATAGAAATAAATATCTAATTAAATTATATCAAAAAAGCCGCACTATGGACGACTTAATTTGATTGTTTGATGCGTTCGTCTAAACCCGTTTTTCCTGATTCGTCTAAATTCCGCTTTCCCCCGAAAAGAGCCTCCACCAGTTAACTATATTTCCAAGACAGTTATGTAGATTTTTATATAATTGCATGTTAATGTATCTATATCAGACGAGGACATTTTTATGAAAAAAGGATTAGCGTTGTTTTGTTTTATTTCAGCACTTTCTTTAGCGGCCTGTAACAAAAATACTGGTCCAACAAAGGTTGAGTATTCAGAATTTTATCAAAAGATACAAGAAATAGAAGAAAATCATCATTCTCACGCTACGATGACTGTTACATATTTTGATGATTTATCTGGAGAAGGTAAAACTATAACGGCAACACTCAATTATTCATGGAGCGATGAGCAAAATAAGTTCGTTCCTGATGAAGAATATGAATATGACCTTACTGATGAAATAAATAGAACTATAAAAGACGAATTTAAAAAGGCAGAGGAAAGCGAAGATAGTAAAAGTCTTGGATATCAATATTTTATAGAACCATTCAAATGCTATGTTGATTATACAGAAACAATAGAAGAAAGAACTATCAGAACCATTGAAAGTCAAACTTATAATAATTATGGTTATCTTACTGATTATTTACTTCAGGCTACTGCTAATGGAACATATAAAGGTGAACCGTTCAACGGAACACAAAAAACAACATATTCTATATCATATAAATAATAAAAAAGCCGCCACTATGGACGACTTAATTTGATTATTTGACTTTAATTAGTCAGCAACATATGGGAGAAGAGCCATGAATCTCGCATTTTTAATTGCGACAGCTAATTCTCTTTGATGTTTTGCACATGTACCAGTTGTTCTACGTGGAGAAATTTTTCCATTAGAAGCAATAAACATTTTTAATGTTTCAACATCTTTATAATCGATGTGGGTAATGTTATTTTTCTTGAAGTAACAGACCTTCTTGTGTGGTCTAACTTTCTTAAACGCCATTATTTTATCTTCCTTTCTTAGAATGGGAGATCGTCATCAGCAATTTCAATGCTGTCTAAGCTTTTAGATTCTTCAGTAGGGACAACATCATCAAATGGTGGAATATCCATTTCTTCATTAGCGACTTCTTCGTTTCTTCTTTCTAAGAATTGAACAGAGTCACATAATACTTCGATAACACTTGATTTTTGTCCGTCTTGTCGAATAAAGCTTCTTTGATTAAGACGACCTTCAACTCCAACTAATAATCCCTTACGGGCAAATTTTGAAACTGTTTCCGCGGTGGTTGTAAAGGCTGTACAAGGAATAAAGCTTGTTCCTTTAGAACCATCTGGATTTTTCATTCTGTTGTCTAGAGCGACTGTGAATGTACAGACAGAGTTTCCGGATGTGGTTTTTCTGAGTTCTGGGTCTCTTGTTAAGCGACCCACTAAAACGACACGATTAATCATTTAAATGATCCTCCTTATTTGTGTTCTACAACAATAAGATGACGTAGGACACTTGGGTTGATACGGACTAAACGATTGAATTCATTAATCGCTTTGTTATCCATAGAAACCTTAAGTACAACATAGTAGCCCTTAGATTGTTCCTTAATTGGATAAGCAAGTTCACGTAAGCCCATAGCTTCGCTTGTTTCTTCAACTTTACCACCATTGTCAGTGATAATTTTGGCAAGCTTTTCCATGACTTCCTTACGTTGTGCTTCATCTAAGTCGGCTCTTAAAATGTACATAATTTCGTATTTGCGCATTTTCTTTTCCTCCTTGGTCTAACGGCTATTAAGCATAATTAATAGCAGAGTTTTTGCTAACTTTAGCATATGTATTATACATATCGCTCATAGTCTTGTAAAGAAAGTTTTCCTACGTCAATTTAGTAGTTCTATTTATCTATAATGGCGAACTAGATAAATCTAAACCACTATTAATGTTGACATTAGTAACCACGTGGTCTACATTATAATTAGTTGGTTGCCCAAGGTTACTACCTTAGGGCTTTTATTATTATTGTAAGTATCGAAATCACTATTTCTAGAATTAAGATAATTACTGTCATCTTATTAGAAGACATAATAACCACCTCCTTCTACCCTTGATACATCACGATAGATGATTAAAAGTACAAAGAGACCACGAGACAAACTCCTATTAATAGGCAATAGCCCTATCAAAGGATTTAATCAAGACTCTATTAGAGAACTTGACTTTTAAGCGCTATTCAGTTATCTTTTAGTTGTGGTTGACCAACCTAGCGCTTATCGCTTGGTGGGTCTTTTTTTATAATCAATAAGATTATGATGAACTCAAAAAGAGTCACGATAATTTCTTTCATATAAAACTCCCTCCTACCTCGACTCATCTAACGCATAGATGATCTAGATAAAAAGAAACTGAAGAAGAAAGAAAATCACTAGATTCATCCAAAGTGCGTCTTGGATGAGCCTCGGATTATAGAAACTTAAAAAAGTCCCTACATTATATAAAGAGTGGTTTTTTTCGATTTTTTTGCAAAAAAAGTTTTATAAACTAATTAAAAATTGATGAATAAAAAGAAAACTGGCAAAGCCAGTTATTTCATAATGTTTCTATCAGTGGAACTAGGAATATAAATTCCTTTTTGTTTAAATGCCAAATAGATTCTTTCGGTTAATTGATTATATAAAGTCCAATAATCATCAGCTTTAGTCCAGCATCTAAGCCTCATGTTAACAGCATATGGTCCAAAAGATTCAGCGTATACTTGTGTTTTTTCAGGATTGATCACAAGTGGTTCATCTTTAATTACTGACGCTAAAGCTTCTTTAACAACTTCAAGATCGCTATCATAGCTCACCCCAACATCATAATCGATTCGTCTTTCTCCATTCACAGTGTAGTTGGTGATAACCGCACTAGCCATATTTTTATTAGGGATGATAATTTTTTGACCTTGGAAGCTAGTTAAAATTGTGGTAAAGAAATGAACTCTTTGAACAATACCTTCGCATTCTCCAAAGGCATTTTTAACTAAGATATGGTCACCAGTTCTTATAGTTTTTTGATTAATAATCAATAAACCAGAGAAGAATGATCCCACCAAATCTTGTAATGCTAAACCAAGAGCGACACCAACAGAGGCAAGGATTCCGCCCACTCCTGATAAATTAATCTTTAAAACACTACAAACGATAAAACCAATAGTGATCCAAATTAAAAATTTAACTAATCCAAGAAGAATTAATTTTGCAGATACATCTATATCAGGTCCTTTTTTGACCTTAAATAGTTTTTTAAGTAATGGGTTTAATAATTTAAGAATAAGCCAAGTGAAAACGATAATAGCAATAGCTACACCAATACGAGATAGATAGTTAATTCCAGCTTCGTCAGGTTTAAAGAAAAAATCTGCAAACTTTTGCCAGAAATCTACCCAACCTTGCCAAGCATCTAATATTCTCATAGCGTTATTATTATAAAATAAATATATATTTAGGCAATAAAAAAATACGACCTAATGGCCGTATCTTTTGTATTAAAGAATTAATAGTTTTTAGCTTGTCTTTCGAAATAGCTTTTTGGATGTTTACAAGTTGGACAGAGCTCTGGAGCTTCTTTTCCAACATGGATATGTCCGCAGTTACGGCATTTCCAGATGACAACATCATCAGAGACAAAGACTTTGTCTGATTTTACTCTTTCAAGTAACGCTCTATATCTTTCTTCGTGTTCTTTTTCAATCTTAGCGACTAATTCGAATTTGCAAGCAATTTCAATAAAGCCTTCTTCTCTAGCAACGGCTGCCATTTCTTTATACATGTCAGTCCATTCATAGTTTTCACCTTCAGCGGCTGCTAATAAGTTTTCTGCTGTAGAAGGAACAGCGCCACCATGAAGATATTTAAACCATAATTCAGCGTGTTCTTTTTCGTTATCTGCTGTTTCTAAGAAGATAGCAGCGATTTGTTCAAATCCTTCTTTTTTGGCTTTAGAAGCAAAATATGTGTATTTGTTTCTAGCTTGGCTTTCACCAGCAAAAGCAATTTCTAAGTTTTTTTCAGTACGACTTCCTTTTAATTCCATATATTAATTTCTCCTTCAATTATTATAGATAACTTTTGGTCCACTGTCCCTAACAAATATTTCTTGTACATTATTTTCTCCATAGTGTTCTTTCATTTTTACTAAAACTTTTTCTAGTTTAGAAGTAGGGACTAAAGCAATAACGCTTCCCGCAAAGCCACCACCATTAATTTTGACAGCTCCTTGATTATCGCTATATTTCATTAATAAATCACATGCTTCTAATGGCGAACCTTTGTAGTTAGATCCCACCATCATATTTTTTAAATATTTAGTGGAAGACTCTCTTGATTCATTAATCATTTTTAAAAATGTTTCTTGCTCATTATCCTGTAGTGCTTTAAAAGCATTTCTCACTCGAGAATTTTCTCCATAGTAATGTTTAGCTCTTAAATAAGCCATCTCACTCATCTCACTTTTGTGAGCCTCTACTTCCTCAAAAGTGCCTTCGACTAGATAGTTATGTCCACACGCTTTAGCGGCTTCATACATATCACTAGGGATAGAAGAATATAAATCACTAAGAGATGAATGATCTCCACCAGTATTTACTAAAACAAAGTGTAAATCTTTAAATGGGAATTCGATTTGTTCGACTAGTGGTTCACTGATATTTTTAAAATCAATTTTTACAACTCCACCAAAGCCAACTCCAATTTGGTCTAAAAGACCACTTTTCTTTCCAAAATACTCATTTTCTGCATATTTTCCAGCTTTACAAAGTTCTAATTTAGAGATCTTGCCGTTATTAAATAAGACATTAAAAATGTGCCCCACTAAAAGTTCGAAAGCAGCAGAGCTAGAGACGCCCGCTCCTTTAAAGATTGTGGATTCGCTATAAGCGTTAAATCCTCCAACTTTATAGCCAAGTCCTTTTAAATAAGCAGCAACTCCTCTAATTAATCCCTTTGAAGTTGCGTATTCTTTTTCATTCGCGTTTAAATCAGATAAATCTACTTTATCTAACTCAAAACCAAGGGATTGAAAAAAGACTTTATTAGAACCGTTTTTACTAACCGAAGCAACAATTTCTAAATTACAAGCACTAGCTAAACATAGACCGTGGTTATGATCTGTATGATTGCCTAAAATTTCAAAGCGGCCACCACAGGAAAAAACGTGTTCAGCGTCACTAGCAAATACTTTTTTATATTTAGATAATAATTTAGAAACGTTATCTTCCATTATTTGATTTTTCTTCCTTCTGAAAATGCTTGTCCAACTTTTTTACCCACCACATAATAGCCGTGGTTAAATGGATCATAAGAAATGATTTGCATCTTTTCTAAATTAACTTTACCGTTTTCATCTAAATATTTATCATCCACTAAAAGTTGAACAATATTGCCAATAATTCCATAATCCTCTTTAAAACATTCAAGTGTACATTCTAATGAATATGGTAAGTCATCTAAAATTGGCGCGTCCACTAGTTCACTCTTATGAGCTTTCCAACCAGTTTTTTCAAACTTCTTTGGATCATTTTTACTAGATACAATACCAACAAAATCCGCTGGAACCATATTGCTAACATCCGCCAAAGAAACAGTAAACGCTTTTCTTTTTTTAATATTCTCAGTTGTACGATGAGAATCAGAAATATTAAGTTCAATTTGTTTTGTGTCAAATGCGCATCCCCAAGCCGCGTTCATTACGTCGATTGAACCATCATCGTTGTAGGTTGCTATTAAAATTACAGGCATTGGGAATATTGCTGGGCAAATATTCATTTTCTTTTTCATAGATTATTCCTCCACTTTCTCACATATATAATTCATTAATCTATTACATGCATCTATTAAATTATTTCTTGGAGTAGCGATATTTAATCTAATATATCCTTCTCCAGATTT
Source organism: uncultured Caryophanales bacterium (assembly GCA_947164155.1). Lineage (GTDB taxonomy): Bacteria > Bacillota_I > Bacilli_A > RFN20 > CAG-826 > UBA2450. The sequence goes on from CAMUVS010000004.1 coordinate 39,304, forward strand.
TCCATAGTTAATTCCAGGCGCAACAACTAAGCCAGTAGATTCTTTTAGTCTTTTGACAAATAGCCTTGAATCTTTACTATAACAAGAAATATCAATCCACACTAAATAGGTATAAGTTCCGCTGACAATTTTTAAATTTGGTAGGTTTTTGAGCAAAAATTCAGTCAAAAATGTTCGATTTTCGTTTAAATATGAGTTTAATTGATCTACATACTCATCCCCATAAGTAAAAGCAGTAATAACTGGATCAACTGCAAAATAATTTGGTTCACCAATATCATCTTGATAAAACCCGTTTTGTACTGTTTCTTTTAACTCATTATTAGAGATAACCGCTACTGAAGAATGTAATCCAGCAACATTAAATACTTTACTAGGAGATAACAATGCAATTACTTTTTCGTATTGAGAAACTCCACTATTTAAAATAGAGATATATCTTCCTTTATTTAGGTCAATATCGCCATGAATTTCATCAGAAATAACATAGACATCATTTTGTTTACAGAGGTTAATTATCCTATTTAATTCTTCTATCGTAAATTTTCTTCCTAGTGGATTATGAGGATTACATAACAAGAAAAATTTAGCCCCTTTTAATTGAGCTTCTATTTTTTCCCCATTTATTTTTATTTCGTCTTCTTCAATCATGAATTCACATTCTTTAAGAACTAAATTATTATTTTTGATACAGTTAAAAAACACATTATAAACAGGGGTGAACATGACAACTTCATCTTTTGGTTTACCTAAATGTTTAAATATAGAATCAATTGAGGCCACGACTGATTTAGAAAATATAAACCAATCTTTTTCTAATTTTGTGTTATGTCGATCTCTCCACCAACGAATATATGCTTGATAATATGAATCAGGGACATATGTATAACCATAGCAAGCTTGCTCTGCCCGAGCTTTAACAGCTTTTTCGATTTCTGGCATAACCATAAAATCCATGTCGGCAATATCTAAAGGAAGCTCGCCTTCACTTACATTCCAACGAATACTACATGATTCTTTTCTATTTATAGAAACATCGAAATTATATTTGCTCATTGATGATTATCTCCGTTTTAGAAACATCAATTTTATCTTTTTCTAATATTAACTTTTTTATGCCTTTACATTCAATTCTTCCAGAGATTGGATTTTTAACTGAATCAATAACATTCTTGACCTTTATATCTAAGCGAGAGCAATATTCAAAACATAAATCAGAATCAATTAGTTCACAATTAATCATTTTAACGTTATCCATATAGCATAAGCCCTGGTGTGAAATGATTTTACAGTTTATAAACGTCACATTTTTACTATTCCAGGCTAGATACTCTCCAATAATTGTAGAATCTGTAACAACGACATTTTCTACATTCCAAAATGCATCTTTTGTTTTTAAAACTGAATTATGGATTTTGATGTTTTTAGCCCCATCAAAGCCATAGTTTCCATCTAAATGTAAATTTTCAATTTCTAACTCTTCAGAATTAAAACCAAAATAATCACCTTTAACTTCAACATTAGTCAGTTTAACACCCTTACATTTCCAAAGTGTTTCATCCGCATGTGGTAATTTAACATTTATTAAGGATATAGATTCACCTCTTCTAAATGTTTTAGGAGCCTCGATTATTGTATCGGTTATTTCAATGTTTTTTGTGTACCATATCCCGCTTCTTGCGGTAAATAAAAATTTGGAGTTTCTAACCTTAACATTTTGACAGTACCATAATGGGTATTTCCACTGAAAAGTTGATTCAATAATTTGGATATCTTTACTTTCCTTTAAAGGTGATTCTCCATCATGAAAATAACATTTATGAAAAGTGGCCTCACTAGTCATAAACATCGCTCGCTCACCAGTAAAAGACTGTTCATTATAATATTTCATATTATTTACTTTGTTCAATTAAACTATCAAGGTAGTTAATTAGGCTATCAACACCTTGATTCTTTATAGAAGAAAGAGCAAATATTTTTGCTTCAGGATTTCTATACAATATATTTGCTTTAGCTTTAGAAAGATCAAAATCAAAAATTTCCGCGACATCCATTTTAGAAATAACCGCGATTTTACTGACTTGGAACATAAGTGGGTATTTTAAAGGTTTATCGTGTCCTTCGGAAGTCGATAAAAGCATCATATTGATATTACTACCAGTATCAAATTCAGCAGGGCAAACAAGATTACCGACATTTTCTAAAATGATTAAATCTAAATCATCCACTCCAAATGCTTTCAAAGCATCTTCCACCATTTGAGCGGTCAAGTGACACGCTCCAGAAGTATGAACTTGAATGACTTTTACGCCGGTATTTTGACTAATTCTTTCCGCATCAACATCCCCATCAATATCCGCCTCAAGAACGCCAATACGATATTTGGATTTTAAAGAATTAATTACTCTAGTTAATAAAGTGGTCTTTCCACTACCAGGAGAGGCCATAACATTAATAAAATAAATGCCTTTTTCTTTTAAAAATGCTCTTAAAGAGTCTGCTTTCTTATTATTTTCAATTAATATATCTTCTTTGACTTTAACAATTTGAATATCCATGTGAAATATCTTACCACAAAATAAAATATTTTATTTTAATATTTTTAATTTTCTAGATATAATGGTGAAGATGGAAAAAGTAAGAACTATTCTATTGAATCGTTCTGCCTATGCAGATAATGATCAAGAAGCTGATGCGCTAAGAAGCTATTTAAAAGACCACCAAACATTTGTGGTTAATTTAATGTCTTCCCCAGGAGCGGGTAAGACCACTACACTTATTAAATTAATCAATATTCTTAAGAAAGATTTTAAAATTGGGGTAATGGAAGCGGATATCGATAGTGATGTTGATGCGGTTAATGTCGCTAAAAGTACTGGAGTGACATCTATTCAATTGCATACTAACGGAATGTGTCACTTAGATGCTGGCATGACTAAAACTGGATTAGACGGCATTAACTTCAACGATTTTGATCTAATTTTCTTAGAAAATGTTGGTAATCTTGTTTGCCCTGCTGAATTTGATACCGGGGCCTCTATGGATATGATGATTCTTTCTGTCCCTGAGGGTGATGATAAACCAATTAAATATCCACTGGTGTTTGAAAAGTCAAAACTAGTGCTCATAAATAAGATCGATGCTCTTCCATATTTCGATTTTAATATGGAGAAATGTATTTCTAATATTAAATACCGTAATAAAAATGCTACAATAATACCGATAAGCGCAAAAACAGGTAAAAATATCGATTTAGTCGCAAAATATTTCAAAGATATAGTTTCAAATTGGAGGAATAACTAATGCCAGAGAAATGTAAGAAACCAGAAGTCACCTCAAAATATCAAGGTGAAAAAGAGTTCCATAAGAACTACGCGAAGTTAGGCAAGAAGATTACCGACGTTGTCCCACACAAATTATTTGGAGTAAAAAATACTGATCCAGAATATTGGGGACTAAGAGAAGTTTTAAGTGAAGATCAAGTTAACTTCCTCCTTAAACTCAAACAAAGAAAATGGTATCTCTTAGAAGATTTAATTAAGAAATTCAAAGGTCAATTTGATCCTGCTAAGGTTCAACAACTTTTAGACGAACTTTCTTATATTGGATTTATTGAATATGACTACGGAGATAATTATGCGGATGAACATCCAATTGAAGACGCTCCTAAAATTAAAAGATATAGATTATCTTACTTCGTTCCTGGTTCAGCTGAATTAATGAACTCCTCATTAGATAGAATTGCAAAGAATCCTGCAGTTGCTAATTTCTTTGAAAGAATGACCTTTATTCCTTTAGCAGGCGTCACTGAAATGATTGCTGAAGGTGGTAACGGTATTGGCATGCACACCATCCCAGTAGAAAAGGCTATTGAAGGTAATCAAGAAGCTATCTCTGTAGAAAAGATTTCTCACTGGTTAAATAAATATGAAGGCCATATCTCCGCTGGTATTTGTTCTTGTAGAGCAAGTAGAGCAATGTTAGGTGATGGCTGTATCGATGATGTTAATGACTGGTGTATTCAACTTGGTGATATGGCAGACTACACAGTTGAAACCAAACGTGCTCACTATATTACTAAAGAAAGAGCGTTAGAAATCATTGCCCTCTCTGAAAAGAACGGATTCGTTCACCAAATTACTAATATTGATGGCAAAGACCATATCTTTGATATTTGTAACTGTGACGTTAAAATCTGTAACGCTTTAAGGACATCAATGCTATTTAACACTCCTAACTTATCTAGAAGTGCTTACACCGCTAAAGTCACACCTACTAACTGTGTGGCGTGCGGACAATGTGTTGCTAACTGTCCTGCTGGAGCCGTTAAACTCGGACAAAAATTATGTAAAGGTGACGGCAAAGAACAAAAATATCCAAGTCAACCATTACCAGATAAAATCCACTGGGGTAAATATGCCTGGGATGAAAATTATAGAGACACTGCTAGAGCTAGTGATACCTATCCAACTGGTACAGCTCCATGTAAAGTAGCCTGTCCAGCTCATGTCCCAGTTCAAGGTTATTTAAAGATGGCCCATGAAGGTAGATATAGAGAAGCTTTAGCCTTAATTAAGACACAAAACCCATTCCCAGCAGTATGTGGTAGAGTTTGTAACAAACGCTGTGAAGATGAATGTACAAGAGGCAAAGTTGATAAAGCCGTTTCTATTGATGCAGTTAAGAAATTCGTTGCTGATTTAGAAATTGCTTCTAAAGATAGATATATCCCAGAAAAGATTGTTGCCTCAGTTTATGGTGGCTTCGATGAAAAGATTGCTATTATTGGTGCTGGTCCAGCTGGTTTATCCGCTGCATATTACTTAGCAGTTGCTGGCTTTAAACCAACAGTCTTTGAGAAAAACGAAAAACCTGGCGGAATGTTAAGATATGGCATTCCTGCTTATAAATTAGAAAAAGATGTCATCGATGCTGAAATCGAAGTCATCAAAAAGCTTGGTGTAGAAATCAAGTGTGGCGTTGAAGTCGGTAAAGATGTCACTATTGAATCTTTAAAGAAAGAAGGATACAAAGCCTTCTATATCGCTATTGGCTGCCAAGGTGGAAGAAGGCCAGGTGTTGCTAACGATACTGCCAAAGGAACCGAAATCGCAGTTTCTTATTTAAGAGATGCACTTGATAAACAAAAAGAATTTAAAGGCAAAGTTGTTGTCGTTGGTGGCGGTAATGTCGCTGTTGACTGTGCAAGAACTGCTCATAGATTAAAAGCAAGTTCAGTTTCTATGTACTGTTTAGAAGATCGTGACCATATGCCTGCTAGTAACGAAGAAATTAGAGAAACCTTAGAAGAAGATATTACTATCAATAATTCTTGGGGACCAAAAGAAGTACTTGTTAGCGAAAAAGGCGAAGTTAAAGGTATTGTCTTTAAGAAATGTGTGTCTACTTTAGATGAAAACGGTAAGTTCAATCCTAAATACGATGAAAATGAAATCGTTACAGTGGAAGCTGATAAGATTATCTTTGCTATCGGTCAAGCCATTGAATGGGGCGACTTATTAAAAGGCACTAAAGTTGAATTCTGGCACGGTAATTATCCATTTGCTGACAAAGTTACATATCAAACTAATGATGATGATATCTTTGTGGGTGGCGATGTCTTTACTGGACCAAAATTTGTTATCGATGCCATCGCTGCTGGTCACGCCGTTGCTGATGCTTTAGCTAGACATGTTAGACCAAATGCTCATCCAACTATCGCCTTTAATAAACGAGGATTTACTCCACTTAATAAAGAAGATATCACTCTTCCAGGATATGATGATGCCGGAAGACAAGAAGCTGGTATGGATGAATCCATTGATTATAAGAACAGCTTCAAAGATGCTCATAAGACTTTAACTGAAGAACAAGTAAAAATTGAAACTGGTAGATGTTTATCTTGTGGTGCTGCGTTTGTTGATCCACATAAATGTATCGGCTGTGGTATTTGTACCACCAAGTGTGAATTTGACGCTATTCACTTAGTTAGAGACCATCCAAAAGCTTCAAGAATGAGATTTGCCGAAGACAAAGTCACTGGCTTACTCAAATATGCTGTACCAAGATGGTTCAAGATTATGTTCAATGCTGGTAGTAAAGAAGCCAGAATGATGAGAAAGAAACGCAAAGCATGGAAGAAACACTACAAAGTAGCGAAGAAGACCATGCCAGATACAGGTAACGCTATCAATGCATGAGTTAGGTATCGTTGTTCACGTCATTAAACAAATCGAACAAATTGCCGAAGAAAACAAAGTTAATAAAGTTGTCGAACTTACTCTAGAAGTTGGTGAAGTTTCTGGAGTTGTAAAAGAATATTTCGTTGATGCATTTAACTGGTCAATAAAAAAGACCAAATACATGAAGGATTGTAAACTCAACTTTATTACTATCAAGGGTATTACGTATTGCGAAGATTGTGGCAAAACTTACTCCACGACTGAATTCGGTAAAGAATGTCCATATTGTCATTCTGGTAAGACTTATCTAATTACTGGAAAAGATGTTTCAATAAAAGACATTAAAGTTATCTAGATAATATAAAAGACGTGGTTTCCCGCGTCTTTTTCATACTCACTAATATCTTTTTATTCAGCTTTTTTGTTGAGTAATTTAATGCCGTACACCATAGCGGTAACTCCAACAGCAACTCCGATTGCGCCCATAGTGATATAAACAATTTGAGTGACTGTAGAAGAGCCTTCATAGACAAAAGCAAGTATACTTAAAGTAATTCCGATTATTGCTAATAAGAAATATAAGAAGATCCAACTCTTTTTATATTTGAATTTAATGCCAATAAATCCTTTAACAAGAAAGACAGCACTAATTGCGATAACAAATGCGGCCGAGAAAATAATAAAGAAATCACCAAGCATTAAAGGATAGACAATAAATACCACGCCTAAGGCAATAGCAATACTGCCAAGTGCTAACGCTCCTTTAAAGAAGTTTTTAGTGTCTTTAATTAAGTTAGCAACGATGTGAAGTAGACCAATAACAAACAATCCGCCAGCAATACAGTAACTAACAACCTTAATTGCGGAACCTAAATCCACAATACTTAAAATAAGGTCAACTAGACCAACTGCAAATAGGATTACTCCATAAACGATAATCATCCATTTTTGTTCTTTAAATGTTTTCATAATATTTTTGCCTCTTTTAACTACCTTATTATTTTTTCTTTTTTTAAAAAGATTTACAATAAGAAAGATAAAGAAGAGGAAATTATTATGAAATTAGAAAGATTACAAGAATACGCCGAACTTTTAGCAAAAAGAGGCATTAATGTCCAAAAGGGAGAAGAAGTCTGGGTTAACTGTCAAACTCATCAAATGGAATTTGTCCGTTTAGTAGTTGAAGAATTATATAAAGCAGGGGCAAAAAAAGTCAGAGTTAGATTTTCAGATGATGAAATTTCTAAGATTGGCTATAAATATGCTTCAACATCAACTTTAAGCAAAGTTCCTAACTACACAATCGCAGAATATAAGTATATGGTGAAACATAATCCAAGTATGCTCCATATTATCTCAGATGATCCTGACGCTTTTAAAAGTATTTCACAATCTAAATTAACTAAAGTTACTTTTGCTTTTAGAAAAAAAGTCAAACCATATAGAGATGAGATGGACGGCAAATACAAATGGTGTATCGCCGCTGTTCCTTCAAAAGCGTGGGCTGAGAAAGTCTTCCCTAAATTAAAAGGAGAAGAAGCAATTGAAGCACTTTGGGAATCGATTCTATCTTGTTCTAGAGTAGATGGACACGCTATTGATAACTGGGATAAACATAATGAAGAATTAATGAAACATAGAAAAGAGCTAGCAGCCTTAGATCTTCAATATTTAGAATATAAAGCCTCTAATGGAACTGATTTAAAAGTTGAACTTATAAAAAATGTTTTATGGGGTGGCGGTGTTGAATTCACTGATAAAGGTTTATCCTATAATCCTAATATTCCTAGTGAAGAAGTTTTTACTTCTCCTAAAGCAGGTTCCATTGAAGGCATTGTCTATTCAAGTAAGCCACTAAGTTATAACGGCCAGATTATTGATGAATTCTGGGTGAAATTTGAAAATGGAAAAGTTAGTAAAGTAGGTGCTAAAAAGAATCAAAAATTATTAGAACAAATGGTTAACACCGACGAAGGTAGCCATATGCTTGGTGAAGTCGCTTTAGTGCCTTATGATTCTCCAATACAAAATTCAAAAATCTTATTCTATGAAACATTATTTGATGAAAATGCAGCCTGCCACTTAGCCCTTGGCCAAGGCTTTAAAGAACTCTTTCCAGAAGGAGCATCTATATCAAATGAAGAAGCGAGAGCTAGAGGATTAAATGATTCAATGATTCACGTTGACTTTATGATCGGAACTAAAGATTTAGAAATTGTTGGTACTTCATTTAACGGCAAGAAAACCACTATCTTTAAAAATGGAAATTGGGCAATTTAAGGGGGATTTGCTATGATTTATGCCTTATTAGCGATATTAATTGTAGTTTTTATTGGACTAGTTATTTTAACTGTTCTAGTTATTAAATTTTCTAAAAAACCAGCTTCAAACGAAGTGGAAGTTTCAGATAAAGAATTAGGAATGTTATCTGAACAAATTAAGTCTTTAGAAGTCATTCTTAAAAAAGATATTGAAGCTTCTTTAGCTAAGGAAATGGTTCAAGTAAATGAAACTAATAATCAAAAGTTAGAAAGATTCCAAACCAATATCATCGAAACCATGACTAAACGTTTTGAATCAATCAATCTCCAACTTGGAGAGAAGATGAAAGAGATCAATCAAAAAGTTGAAGATAAATTAAAAGAAGGTTTCCAAGGAACTAGTGAAACCATGGCCCAGGTTAGAGAAAGACTTAAGGTTATTGATGAAGCTCAAAAGAACATGGAATCCTTATCTAAAGATGTTGTTTCTTTAAGAAGCATCATGGAAGGCAATCAAACTCGAGGAGCGTATGGTGAATATCAACTCAATATGGTCCTTCATAATGTCTTTGGTGACACAGTAGGCTGCTATCAAGAACAATACACTATTAAGAAAGTTAAAGACGGGGATGACGTTAGAGCGGACGCTGTTGTCTTTATGCCTGAACCAAATAAAATGATTTGTATTGATTCAAAATTCCCATTCCAAGATTATGAAAGATTAATGAAGGAAGAAGACGATACAAATAAAGAAGAATATAAACGTTTATTCGCGGGCGCAGTTAAAAAACATATTACAGTGATTAAAGACAAATATATTATCGAAGGAAAAACCGCTCCTGAAGCATTAATGTTTATTCCTAATGACGGAGTGTTTGCATATATTCATCAAGAACTATTAGATGTTGTAGATTATGCTAGAGAGAAAAGAGTGATTCTCACTTCTCCTAGTACACTTCCTGCTATCTTAGTTACCATTAATATGGTAAGAATTGAGGCAGAACGCGCTAAAAACGTCAAGGAAATATCTAAACAACTAGATGCGTTAGGTAAACAATTTACTTTATTCTCAAATGAGTGGACACAGTTATCTAGACAACTTGATACCGCTACTAAAACTAGGGAAAAGTTAGATTCTAGAGTAAGTCGAATAACTAATAAATTCGATGCGATATCCACTAATAGTGACATCGAAGAGATCGAAGAAAAAGAGGCTAGTGAGAACTAACCTCTTCTTTTTTATAACTAACGATTAAGTTTTTCTAATGAATCGGTAATGGTCTGGCTATTTGCTTCCATACCGTATTTATCAACATCTGCTTTATCTCTAACTTCGTGAGTCAAGCAGCAAGGTCCACCAATACATCCACCTGAACAAGCCATACCTTCAATAAAGTTATTATCTCTATTACCGGCTTTAACTTTTAATAAGGCTAATCGGATATTATCAAGTCCATCAACCGCAAGTGGCTTATAATCAAAATCAATTTCTCGCTCTTTAAGTGCTTGTCTAACGGCGTCAGAGATACCTCTACTTCTAGCAAATATTCTTCCAAAATAAGATGCATTATCAAATGGTGATTCTTCTAATTTAGAAGCATCTATTTCTTTAGCGTCGATTAAAGCTTGAAGTTCTTCAAAAGTTAAAGTGATATCGACATAAGGTTTAACAGATTCTAATTTGATTTCTTGCTTTTTGGAAATACATGGACCAATAAACATAATTTTAGCAGTTGGATAATGTTCTTTGATCCATTTAGCAATACTCGCCATAGGCGATAAATTAGAAGAAATATGTTCTGCTAAAGTTGGGAAGTTCTTTTTTATAAAAGAAACAAATGTTGGGCAACAACTTGAAGTTAAGAATCCTTTTTCTGATAATTCTTTAGCTTCGTTATAAGCGACCATATCTGCTCCTAAAGCAGCTTCCACAATTTCACTAAAACCAAGTTCATGCATTGCACTAGCAATTTGACCTAGAGTAGCATATTTAAATTGAGTTGCAATACTAGGGGCAACAATCGCTACTACTGGATATTTCTTACCGTGATCTCCATCTTTAAGGATATCGATAGCCTCTTTAATATAGGATTTATCAACAATTGCTCCAAAAGGACATTGATAAACACAGGCTCCACATTGAACACACTTTTCATCATCAATTTGCGCAGCATTATCACTACCCATACTAATAGCCTTTACTTTACAAGCTTGTTCACATGGTCTTAAGTAGTTTTGGATAGCGTTATATTGACATGCTTTCGCACACATTCCACAGTTAATACACTTATCTTTATTAATACGAGCGGTATGACTAACTTCATCAAAGCTAATCGCATCTTTATGACATGCTTTTTGACATCTATGAGCAATACAGCCTCTACATCTATTAGTGACTTCATATCCACCTAAAGGACATTCATCACACGCTACTTTAATAACTTCAATGACATTATCAATTTCCTTTGATCCGCCTAAAGCAAGTTTCATTCTTTCTAAAACAATTGCTCTTTCTTTATAAATGCAACAACGCATTGTTGGTTTTGGGCCAGGAACAATTTTAGTAGGAATAGAATTATAATCTTCTAATAATGTGCCATTAAAATACGATTTAGCGATTTCTTTTAATACTTTATATTTGAGTTCTTGTACTCTAGTGTCAAAAATAGGATTCATATTAATAGTATTTTATCTATTTTAATAGATATTATCAATAAAAAGAAAAGGCCCGAAGGCCTATTCAAATTTTATTAGTCTTCTTTGAACCAGAAGATGCGGTTATTGAGGATGATCCAAACAAGATCTAAGACCCAACCGACTGTTCCAGCAGCGATAACCCAAAGGATACCGAGAACCATGTGAAGCCAGTTTTGTTTGCTAGCGGCTCTACCGATTCTATAAACAGCCCAAGTGATATCAAGGATCCAGATACATAAGATAATTTTTACTAATCTGGAATGACCATCCATCCATTTGACATAATTGTCCATCGTTAAACTCCTTTTTTAATAAGATAAGTATAGTATTGTTTAGAAACAATTCAACAAAAAAATCAGCGAAACCGCTGATTCTTTTTATATAACCCTTATATTAGGATGCGTAAATAATTTTAATAATAACTGCCACCAAGAAGAAGATTGAGGCAATAATAAGGGTGAGAATAGAGATAACTTTTTCTGCTCCTCTTTCTTTAGTCTTAACAAAAACGTTAAGTCCACCACCAGTAATCGCACCAGAAGCACCTTCAGATTTACCACCTTGAAGTAAGCATAAAACAATAATAATCACACTAGTTGCCATTAATACCCAGTCATACCATGCTAACATATTGTTTTCTCCTTTTGCTTTTTCGCTGTTATATTTTAAGTAAAATAAATTAATTTATCAATTATTATTTTAGACTAGTTTAAGGATTATTGAATTTGCGCCTTTATTTCTAAAATAATATCTCTAAGTTCCGCTGCTCTTTCAAAATCATAATTTTTAGCAGCTTCTCGCATTTGTTTTTCTAATTCTTTAACTCGATATTCCATTTCTTTACGACTTCCTTTTTTAGTTAATTTAATCATTTCAGAAATTTCATCATCACTATTATGGATTGGTGGTCTAATCTCTTTAACAATGGTTCGAGGAACAATGCCGTTCTCTTCATTATAATTTTCTTGAATCGCTCTTCTTCGATTAGTTTCATCAATCGCTGCTTTCATTGAATCGGTCATATTATCAGCGTACATAATAACTAATCCGTTTTGGTTACGAGACGCTCTACCAATAATTTGAATTAAACTTCTAGTACTTCTTAAGAATCCTTCTTTATCAGCGTCTAAAATTGAAATTAAAGAAACTTCAGGAATATCTAATCCTTCTCTAAGAAGATTAATACCCACTAAAACATCATATTTTCCTTTACGAAGTTGATAAATAATCTCACTTCTTTCTAGAGTTTTAGTTTCATGATGTAAATAAACGACTTTGATGCCTCGTTCTTTTAAATATTGAGTAAGGTCTTCTGCCATTTTGACAGTTAAAGTAACTAACATCACTCTTTCATTTCGTTCAGTTCTCTTTTTGATTTCAAAAAGAATATCGTCAATTTGACCTCTTGTTGGTCTAATTTCAATGTGAGGATCAAGTAGTCCTGTAGGTCTAATAATTTGTTCCGCAATAGGAGCGTCTGTTTTATTTAATTCATAATCTCCAGGAGTCGCACTAGTGCAAATTACTTGAGGAATTAAAGATTCAAATTCATCAAAATTAAGTGGTCTATTATCTAAGGCACTTGGAAGTCTAAAACCATATTCCACAAGAGTCTCTTTACGACTTCTATCACCGTTATACATTCCTCTAATTTGAGGAAGTGAAACGTGAGACTCATCCACAAATAAGACAAAATCTTCTGGAAAATAATCTAATAAGCAGAATGGCCTTTGACCTGGTTTTCTTTTATCAATATGTCTTGAATAGTTTTCAATCCCGGGACACATGCCAAACTCTTCCATGTTCTCGACATCTTGATTAGTTCTCATTTCTAATCTTTCAGCTTCTAGTAGCTTGCCGTTTTCTTTAAAATATTCTAATCGCTTAGCTAATTCTTCTTTTATGGTTGCACAGGCTTCTTTAATTCTTTCTCTAGTGGAGGCATGGTCATAAGCAGGAAAAATAGGATAAGTATGATATGAATGTTTAATTTCTCCACTTAATAAATCAACCTCATAAATCTTTTCAATCTCATCTCCAAAAGTATCGATACGAATTACTGTATGATCTTCAGCATTTGCAGGAACAATTTCAATAATATCTCCTCTTACTCTAAATGAACCTGGAGGAGTATCTAAATTATTTCTTTTATATTGAGCGTCAACGAGTGACTTATAAAACTCATTTCTATTAATTTCTTCACCTACTCTAATTTCAAAAACCAAGCGACGATATTCATCTGGATCAGTTAATCCGTATATAGAAGCTACAGAGGCCACTACAATAGTATCTCTTCTTTCTAAGATAGAGTTAATTGCGCTAGTTCTAAGCATTTCAATTTCATCATTCATCACTGCGTTTTTATCAATATAAGTATCGCTTTTAGGAATATAAGCTTCAGGTTGATAAAAATCGAAGTTAGAAACAAAATATTCCACTCGATTATTTGGAAATAGTTCTTTAAATTCAGAGTATAATTGACCTGCTAAAGTTTTATTATGCACAAGTATTAATGCTGGACGCTGAACTGACTGAATTATATTGGCCATAGTAAAGGTCTTTCCAGTACCAGTAGCACCAAGTAATACTTGTAATTTCTTCCCTTCATTTAAGCCCTTCACCAATTGAGCAATTGCAGTAGGCTGGTCACCAGTAGGCTTAAAGTTAGAAACTATTTCAAATTTATGTGAATTGTCGATAATTTTCACGCAAAACTCCTATTTTTTTAATTTTTTACTCTTTTTTGTATGCTTTTTGAAACCCTCTCCAAATACGGCATTTGTTTGCGTATAAGTGACAAAAGCTTTAGGGTCAACAGAGGCAATATATTTCTTAATTTTTTCGTATTGGAATCGGTCAAATACCACTCTTAAAATGACGCGTTCTTCACCTTTATATCCACCTTGAGCATGAATGATTGTTGCACCTCTTTCAAGTTCATCTTGAGCGTATCTTGAGATCTCTTCCCATTTATCAGAAATGATGTCAACTTGATAGGCAGTTTGATTTTTAATATAAACAATTTCAATTAACGCTGCAGTTACAAAACTAGACAAAATTCCACATAATGATTGAACCCATAATTGCATTGAAAACATACCAACAAGAATAATAATTCCATCGATTATGAAACTAGAAACTGATTCTTTAATTCCAGTATATTTCGAAAGCAATAATTGTACTACGTCAACTCCACCACTAGAACCTCCACCTAAGAATGTAATAGCGACACCTCCACCAATAAAGACACCACCGAAAATACCACAAAGGATTAAGTTACCAGCTTCTTGATTACCCGCAAATGTAAGAGCTAAATTATCAAAAAATTGCACTCTTTTAAATAAGAATGTAAAGCCAATATATAAAAGTGAAGATAAGGCAGTCTTAAATGCAAAATCCTTACCTAAGAAAATTAGTCCAATAAACCAGAACAAAACAGTAAGAGCAGCAACTAAATAATCATAAATTGCAATATCAACAAAGTGTTGAATGATAATAGCGATACCGCTAATTCCACCAGCGACTAATTCTGCTTTGGTTAAGAAAATAACAGAACCAAATGATAGTAAGAAAGTGCCTAAAACAATAGCGACATAATTATTAACTAATTTGAGAACTCTTTTCTTATCCATTTTTCTTAGCCTCCTGTTGTAAATATGCGTATAAGAAGTTATCTATATTACCATTCATGACAGCATTAACATCAACTTCTTCATAGTTTGTTCTATTATCTTTTACTAAGGTATAAGGGCAGAACACATAGGAGCGGATTTGACTTCCCCACTCAATATTTTTCTTTTCTCCCACAATAGAGTTGAGCTCATTGTTACGTTTTTCGACTTCTAGCAAGTAAAGTTTACTTTTGAGCATCGCCATTGCGGTTTCTTTGTTAGATAATTGACTTCTTTCAACTTGGCAAGACACTACTATACCAGTAGGCAAATGAGTAATTCTAACAGCGGTTTCTACTTTGTTAACATTTTGTCCCCCTGCTCCACCACTACGATATGTATCAACTTTTAAATCAGATTCATTTATTTCGATATTAATTGAATCGTTTTGAAATTCAGGAATAACATTAACGCTAGCAAAGCTAGTATGTCTTCTTTTATTGGCATCAAAAGGAGAAATTCTTACTAATCTATGAACACCTTTTTCTCCTTTTAATAAGCCATAAGCGTGTTTTCCGGCAATTTTAATGGTGACACTTTTAATTCCTGCTTCATCTCCAACCTCGTAAGAGATAAGTTGCATCTTAAAGTGATGAGCTTCAGCGTATAAAACATACATCCTATAAAGCATATCAGCCCAATCTTGTGCTTCTGTGCCACCTGCCCCTGGATGAATTTCAATAATCGCATTTAAATTATCAAACTCACCATTAAATAAGCGGTCTACTTCAAATTCATTAACATCTTTTTTTAAGTCATCAAAAGATTCGGATATAGATTCTAATAATGAATCATCACCTAAATCTAATAATTCTGTTAAATCAGAATAAGTAGAGGAAATAGATTTATAGGAATCATAAATTGATCGGCATGAATTAAGTCGATTAATAACTTCTAATGCTTCACCTCTATTATTCCAAAAATCAGGCGATTCGCTTTTAGCGGACAGTTCACTAATTTCTTTTTCTAATTTATCGAGGTCAAAGAGAAGACCCGAGTTGACGGATTTTCTCGCCAACAGCACCAAGTTCTTGTTTTAAAGCAACTAGGTCTTTCATTATTCTTTCTTCTCCTCGACTTCAGCGTCGATTACTTCACCTTTAGCTTCAGCTGGGGCTTCTTCTACAGGTTTCTTTTCAACTTTAACATTAACAAGATTTAAGACAGCATCAACAGAGGCAATATTTAAGCATTCTCTAAACATCTTATAGCCTTCATTAACGTAATCTTGTAATGGATTAACGTTCGCATAGCTTCTTAAATGAATTCCTTCTCTTAATCTCGCCATCGCATCGATATGTTTTGTCCAGTTTTGATCAATACATCTTAAAATGAAGTTTCTTTCAATATTTTGAGCAAGCTCTTCTGGCCATTCTGCTCTTCTTTCTAAATAGTAATCTTGAATTGCTTCACCTAAATCTGGTCCACATTCTTCAGGATAAGATTCATCAAATGCTACTGCGTTTAAAGTACCAGCTGGTAAGAATCTTGGTTCAACTTCTTTTAGTAAAAGCTCACCGCTAACTAAATTCGAATTAGATCCGACTGGAACTGCTTTTTGAGATAAAAATTCACCTGTGGTTTTAAATACTTCATCAATAATATCTTGAATATTTTTACCTTCGATAATACGGTCACGCTTATCGTAGACAATTTGTCTTTGTTTAGCTAAAACATCATCATATTCAAGCAAGGATTTACGAGTATCGAAGTTTTGTCCTTCAATACGCTTTTGAGCAGAGGTAATAACTCCGGAGACAAGTTTAGCTTCAAGAGCTTCGTCTCCGAAGTTCTTTTCAATATAGTTACGCATATTATCTGCGGCAAATCTTACTAATAATTCATCGTCAAAAGACACATAAAATCTTGAAAAGCCTGGATCGCCTTGACGTCCACTACGACCACGTAATTGGTTATCAATACGTCTTGATTCGTGTCTTTCTGTGCCTAAAACACACAAGCCTGAGAAGTTATAATATCCTTTTTCTTTAAGTTCTTTTTTCTTCTCTGCAGAAACTGTAGAATCAAGATTTCTAACTTCATCATCAATCTTAATGTCAGTACCACGACCTGCCATATTAGTAGCAAGAGTAATAGAGCCTTTTCTTCCAGCGTCTTTAATAATTTCCGCTTCGCGAGCGTGGTTTTTAGCATTTAACATTTCGTGTTGCAAACCAGCAGCGGTCAATAAAGCGGATATTTCTTCCGAAGATTCAACAGAAACTGTACCAATTAAGATTGGTTGGCCAATTTCATGTCTAACTTTAACTTCTTCCACTAACGCTTTTAGCTTAGGTCCCTTGTGCGCATAAATATAATCAAGTGCATCAATACGTGCAATTGGTCTATTTGATGGAACACAAACAACACGCATGTTATAGATTTTTCTAAATTCTTCTTCTTCAGTTTTAGCGGTACCAGTCATACCTGCCATTTTCTTATATAGACGGAAGAAGTTTTGATATGTAATAGTCGCTAAAGTTGTAGTCTCTTGTTTGATTTCCACATTTTCTTTAGCTTGAACAGCTTGATGTAAACCATCACTCCATTCTCTTCCAGGAAGAACACGACCAGTAAATTGGTCAATAATTTGAACTTGTCCTTCAGCATCAACTAAATAATCAACGTCTCTAGCCATAATATAATTGGCCTTAAGAGCGTTATGAATTCTATGAACTAAATCAGCAAATTCAGGATCGTATAAGTTTTTAATGCCAAACATGCGGTCCGCTTTAGCGTTTCCAGCATCGGTTAAGTTAACAGTCTTGTCTTTAACATCAACAACAAAGTCGACTTCTTTCTTTAGAGCTTTAACAAATCTATCCGCAACTGTATATTGAGAGGCGCTTGCTCTAGCACCACCAGAAATAATAAGTGGAGTTCTGGATTCATCGATTAAAATTGAGTCAGCTTCATCAACAATACAGAAGTTTAATCCTCTTAGGACTCTATTTTGCATTGATGTCGCCATGTTATCTCTAAGATAATCAAATCCTAATTCAGAGTTAGTGGTATATGTGATATCACATAAATAAGCCTCTTTCTTCTCTGAAGTAGTTTTAGTTCTTAAGTTGACACCAACAGTTAAACCTAAGAATCTATAAATTTGGCCCATCCAGTTCGCATCACGTTCTGATAAGTATTCGTTAACAGTAACAACGTGGACACCTTTGCCCGCTAAAGCGTTAAGATAAACCGCCATTGTTGCAGTTAAAGTTTTACCTTCACCAGTTTTCATTTCAGCAACATCACCTGAATGCAAAACTAAGCTACCAATAATTTGTACTTTGTATGGAAATTCAGCAAGTGTACGTCTTGCGGCTTCTCTTGCAACCGCAAAAGCTTCAACTTTAATATCATCTAAAGTTTTTCCGTTTGCGAGTAACTCTTTAAAATATGGAGTCTTAGCTCTTAATTCATCATCACTCAAAGCTTTCATTGTTTCTTCTAAGGCAATAACCTTATCAGCAATCTTTGAATATTTCTTTAAAGCCATCTTATCAAATAGGCCCATAATAACACCTCCTAGTTTTCTTTAATTAATAAAGAATGGATCACACATTCGCTAATTAATATATCATTTATGTATTAGTATTTGCTAATACAAATTATTTAATATTCATCTTTCCTTTTCATTTTGGTCTTAGCAATAACCAATATTTCGATTCTTTTTGCACCTACACTCTTTAATAATTCAATCGAAGTTAATAGAGTGCTCACAGTAGTCATAATATCATCCACTATCAGTATTTTTTTACCCTTCAATGATATTTTATTATCAATCTTTAATACGTCTTTTATACTTCTTCTACCTTTAAAAGATTGATCAGATTGTTTATGCGCAGTTTTCTTTTTTAGAATAGGTAATTCTTTTAGTTTTAAGCTTTCATAAATCGCCTTAACATGATTAAATCCTCTTCGTTCATCATCTATATAATAGGATGGGACAAATACAATATAATAACTATGGTATTTTAGTCTTAAATAAGTTAGATACCGATATAAAAATACATCCTTAAGTTCATAGTCGCCACAGCCCTTGAATTTATATATTAATTCTTTTATAAAATCTGTGTATTCATAGATTGATATCCCTTTAGTATTACCAATTTTAAAAGATATAAACTTAGCGTCTAATTTAGAGAAACAATCTTCACACAATATATTCTTTTTTCTTATTAGATTATATAAAGAATAGTCATTGATTTCTTTAAAGCATATTTTACAAAAATTATTCATTTTCCAAAGCCTCATTATTCTTCATTATTTCTTTTATTGAATCCGCCATATCGGTCGTTACTTTTTCACATAGATATATGACTTCTCCAGAAGGTGCATCCTTTTTTCTTCCTACACGGCCTGCAATTTGAATTAATGTACCTTTTTCATAAATTTTATGGTCACTTTGACAGATAATTACCTGCAAATCCTTAACAGTTACTCCTCTTTCAAGCACTGAAGTAGTGACTAAAAACGAATACATTTTGTTTCTAAATTCTTCTATTATTTCAGAACGTCTATTTCGCTTCGAATGAACAAAATTTCCACCCCTAATAAAAATAGAAAGAACCTTATAGATTTTTTCACATAATTCGATGGTTGGAGAAAAGATAAATACTGGCTTATTTTGTTTCTTAAATTGTTTAATTTTTCTTATTAGATATAAATATTGTAGCAACTTATTTCTATTAACAATTTTAGGAACAGGAAGAGGATGACGATGAAATCTAATTTCTAATCTTAGTATTTCTTTATTTTCTTCCTTAAAATGAGTGATTACCTCTTTAGATGGGGTCGCTGACATCATTACATAATGTCCACATAAAGCTTGAAAAAACATTGAGTGCAAAATTGGATCATCTTTAAAGGGAAAAGCATCTATTTCATCTAGTATTATTAAAGAGAAATACTGTCTATATCTATATAGTTGATGAGTCGTTAATACTACAATATCTCCTTCCTTATCTTTTGTATGGCCTCCATATAGACAAATCACTTTATTATATTTAAAAATTTCTTTTAACCTATTATGTAATTCAATTGCGACATCTCTTCTAGGCAATGCAAACGCGACTTTATCTCCACAATTAATTGCATATTTAATTAATTGTAAACATATTTCAGTCTTCCCTGAACCGCATACCGCATAAACTAAACTATCTATTCCCTTTTTATAGTTCTCAACAAGCTTATCCGATAATAATTTCTGCTCTGGAGATAACTCATACTCTAAATAAATAGGCGCTTTCTTTGGATAAGACGGTTTATGTTCTACTTCTTCACCTTTAAAAGAAATACACCTACGGCAATAATACTTTCCGTTGAGTATTCCAATTGAATGAATATCAGTGTTTCCACAGACTGGACATTTATAGTTTTCTATATTGCATTATCTCCTTTCTTTTGATTTAATATAGCCATGGTCGTGGTCATCACTAGTTTGATGCCGACTCACAGGAAACTGTGTAGCTCCATTAACGGGGCTTTTTTATTTTTTTTGCGCTTTTAATAATATGACTCATATATCGGGTTACTATTTTGAACCTTGATACATCTACGTCAGTAAGGTTTGCCATTAAGCATTCCGATTGAGTGAATATCTGTATTTCCACAAATTGGGCAAGTAAATGAATTACAATTATCCATTTTTCTTGCCTTTCTTTTTGTGTTTTGATTTAATGATTGTGCTGGATGTTATTGTTGCACGATCATCATCTTGATGCATCTGTGTCCTTCCGGCTTTTTTTATGTCTGGATAGGATACATCGACACCATCTTTTAATTCAATTTCAAAAAGACTAAATCTACCTTTTAAATCTCTCTTCTCTTGTTTAACAATATACAGTGTTTCATTATGTCCTTTGATTGGATTATGTTTAATTTTCCAGTTCTTTTTACCACCTGATGTTTTTGAGTGAGTAACTCTATGAAATACAAAAGTATTGCCCTCCTCATCAACAATATATGCAGGGTGATTATTTTTAAAATATATTCTAAAGTGCCTTCTAAATTTATTCATATTCTTTTCCTTTCTTAAAATTCTTTTATGATTCTTTTTTAATAGTTTTCATTTAAAACCCTTCATTATATAAAGAGTGGTTTTTTTCAAATTTTTTGCAAAAAAATATTTTTTCTTTGCACAAGCAACAAAAAAAGGCCTTAAGGCCTTCAACTAAAATAAATTTTATAAATTATTTTTCTAATTCGGAAATCATATCAACTCGAGTTTGATGTCTACCACCTTCAAATTCTGTTGATAAGAAAATATCTACTCGTCTAAGAACATCGTCTAGTTCCATAAACTTTTGGCCAAAAGAAATTACATTAGCGTCATTGTGCTGTCTCATTAATCTAGCAACTTCGTCGTTATATGCAATTCCGCATCTAACACCTTTAATTTTATTAGCCGCCATAGAGATACCTTCTCCGCTTGTACAGACAACAACACCAAATCGACATTCTCCACTAGCGACTTTTCTAGCAACTTCAGCCCCGAATAGAGGATAATGACAGCTATCCAAAGAATATGTACCAACATCAATAACTTCGTGTCCTAATTCTTTTAAATGTTTAGCAATCGCATTTTTATAATCTAATCCACCATGATCGCTACCAACTGCAATTTTCATTGTTATATCCTCCTATAAAACGCTCAAAATATCTTTAATAGATATATGTCCTTCTCTAATTATTCTAACTTCTTCTTTAGTTAGGTCAACTATTGTCGAAGGAACTCCTCCTTCACTTTTCCCATTTAAAATATAGCCTAATTCATTTCCAAATATTTCTTTTACTTCTAGTGAAGTAAGAGCAGGTTTTTGTCCGCTTTTATTCGCAGAAGGGACAAGTAATGGCTTATTCAAATAATTAATTAAATCTTGGACTAATTTTAAATTTGGCACTCTGATGCCTATAACACCAGTATTGTGAGTTACATAACCAGGAACATTTTCTTTACTCATAAGTAAAACTGTTATTTCCCCAGGCATAAATCTAGAGATGATTTTTTTATCACGAACACTAAGATAAGCGTAGTCTTCAATTTTGTTAGTTGAACCAAGCATTAAAGTGTAAGGTTTATCTTCAGGACGTCCCTTAATCTTGTTAAGTAACTTATAAGCGACATAGTCATCATAATAAACCCCTAATCCCATTACTGTTTCAGTTGGAAAAGCGATGACTTTAGATTCATCAAGAGCCTTTTTTGCAAGTTCAAATTCTTTAATTAAGCGCATCTAATAATTCCTTGTTATTAATAATATATAAGAATCTTGTCTTCCCATACATATCTTTATCAAATCGATAAAATAAACCACTATATTTTTCTTCTAATAAAGTAGTTAATTCTTCTTCCATATCTTCCCCAATTTCATAGGCGATTAAAAACTTACTATCGTTTAATAATTGTTTATCAATAGAGGTTAATATTTCTTCATAAAATTTAGTGACTGGTGAGGCAAATAACGCTAAGTGTGGTTCGTATTTTAATGTCTGTTTACTAACAGTATCTTCGCTTCTAATATATGGTGGATTAGAGACAATTACAGAGATATTATTTTCATCTTTAATTGGCTCTAACATATCACCGTTTCTAAAGTCAATATCAACGTGATGTTCTTTGGCGTTAATTTTAGCAATTTCAAGCGCATTTGAGGAAATATCAGTGCAAATCACCGTGCTTTTTTGGAAATACTCTTTTAAATAAATGCCTAATATACCTGAACCAGTGCCAATATCCACTATTTTAATTTTTGGATCTTTTCCAAATAGTTTTATGATTTTAGTCATCACTCCGACTGCAAGTTCTTCGGTTTCTTGTCGAGGGATCAAAACATCAGGAGAAACTTTATAATTGCTATTAACAAAATAAGCATATCCTAAAATATATTGAAGCGGTTCTCCTGAGGTTAATCTTTCTATTTGATTATTAAGCTTATTTTCATCTTTAATAGACTCATCAAAATGTTTTAATAAATCAAAAAAATCTATAAAACCACCATTATCGATTAATAGAGATTTAATAGATGTTTGGTTTAGATATTCGTTGTCTATTTTTTTAAGTTCAAAAAACTTTTCACGGTAAGTCATTAATTCTCACCAGCTAATTTTAAAGATTGGTCATAATGTATCAATGCTTCAATAATGGATTCTAGATCGCCTTCCATTACTCTATCTAGTTGTTGAATAGTGAATCCAATTCTATGATCAGTCACACGGTTTTGAGGATAGTTATAGGTTCTAATTTTTTCACTACGTTCACCAGTACCAATTTTAAGACGTCTTTCATTTCCGATTTCTTCTTGTTGTTTTTCAAGCATTGTAGAATACATCTTTGCTCTTAACATTTGCATAGCAATTTCTCTATTTTGAATTTGAGATTTTTCAGTTTGGCATGCAACCACAATTCCTGTAGGAATGTGAGTAATACGAACCGCGGATTCAGTTTTATTAACATTTTGTCCACCAGCGCCTTGAGAGTGATATGTATCTACTTGTAAATCATTTGGATTAATTTCAACATCAATTTCTTCAGCTTCAGGCATAACTAATACGGTCGCGGTAGAGGTATGTATACGTCCACTTGCTTCTGTTTTAGGAACTCTTTGAACGCGATGCGCACCACTTTCAAACTTCAGTTTGGAATAAACCATTTTACCTTTAATCATAAAGGAAACTTGAGAGAATCCTCCCGCTTCAGAAGGATATTCATCTAACATTTGAATCTTCCAACCTTGGCTTTCGGCGTATCTGGTATACATTCTAAATAAATCACCAGCAAAAATATTGGCCTCATCTCCTCCAGCAGCCCCTCTAATTTCAACAATGATATTCTTATCATCATTAGGGTCTTTAGGGATGAGCATAATTTTGAGTTCTTCTTCTATTTGCTCGTTATCTTTAGTTAATCTTTTTACTTCTTCTTTACCCATTTCAGAGAGTTCTGGGTCAGAGTCATTAGCCATTTCTAATGCGCCTTTAAGATCTTCTAAATTCTTTTTATAACGATTAAAAGCCTCTACTTGAGGTTCTAAATTCGCTCTTTCCTTAGAAATATCACGAAAATGACGAATATCTTTCATCGTATTTTCATCTAATAATTCTTGATCAATTTCTTCTAAACGTTTGCAAGCAACGTTTAGTCTTTGAAACATACTTTCTTCCATAATTTTCCTATACCGCGAGTTATTGTAGCATACTATTTGAAAAACACAAAGATACTTAATATTTATATTAATTCTTCAAACTCAAAGATTATTAAGTTATACTAGAAAAAGGTAATTTAACTTATGGCATATAAAGCATTATATAGAACATATCGTCCTCAAACATTTGACGAAGTTGCGGGACAAGAACATATCGTCAAAACTTTAAAAAATGCATTAGCAACAGGAAAAATTGCTCATGCATATTTATTTGCTGGTCCTAGAGGAACAGGAAAGACCACAATGGCAAAACTCTTCGCTAAAGCGCTTAACTGTGAAGAAGGTATTGGCCATCAATGTAATAGTTGTAAAAACTGTGTTTCAATTATGGAAGGTAATCATCCTGACGTATTAGAACTAGACGCAGCGAGTAATAACGGTGTAGATGAGATTAGAGAATTAATCGATAAAGTCAAATATGGAACAATCCTAGGTCGATACAAAGTCTATATTATCGATGAAGTTCATATGTTGTCCGCAGGAGCGTTTAATGCTTTACTTAAAACGCTTGAAGAACCTCCAGAACATGTCATTTTTATTTTAGCGACCACTGAACCTCATAAAATTCTTCCTACGATTCTATCTAGATGTCAAAGATATGATTTTACTAAAGTAAGTGAAGTTGATATCAAAGAAAGATTAAAGGCAGTTTTACTAAACGAAAATGTTGAATATGTTGAAGATGCAGTTGAACTTATTGTCTCTTTAGCAGATGGTGGAATGAGAGATGCTTTAAGTATTTTAGAAAAAGTTTTAGCCTATTCTAATAATCGTTTAGTGGTTGAAGATGTTTTAAATATCTTCGCTCTTGAATCTAAAGAAGAAAAAATTAAATTATTAAAATCTATCATCAATCACGATATGAGTGATGTCTTGTCTAGGCTTAATAACTATGTTACAAAGGGAACTGATATTAAAAGACTTACCGAGGATCTACTATCTATCTTAAAAGATATAGTGATTTATAACTCATCTAATATTGGTAATTATTTAGAGTCATTAAAAGAGGAAGAAGCTTTAGATTTATCTAAATACATATCTAATGAAGTAGCTTTAAAAATGATTGATATCCTTTTAGGAGCAATTAAAGATTATAAAAATGTCACTTCGATCAATCCTTTATTTGAAATTACCTTAATTAAACTTACATCTTTAGATGGATCTTCTCCTAAAAAAATAGTTGAAACTCCAAAAGTTGAAAAGCCTATTATTAAAGAAGTAATTAAACCAGTTGAAGAGGTAAAAGTAGAGCCAATTATCGAAAATAAAATTGAAGAAGAAAATATTAAAAACAATATAGCAGCACCTGTATTTTCCGATAATATCACTCCAATTGAGAGCGTTATTTATCTTAAAGAAGCCGAGCAAGAAGAAAACTTTGCGATCGCTGACGATTTAATGGTTCAAGTCATGGCGATATCTAAAAAAGAGATCAAAGCAGAACTTGTTGATGGCTGGAAAAATATTAAAAAAATATCCACTCATGAAAAATACGGAAAAGCCGCTACTTTATTAATCGATGGTCGACCATTAGTGGCCTCACCAAAAGTATTAATCTTAGAATATCCTCTATCAAAATTAGCGGAAAAAGTTAATCTAAAAGAAAACCAAGCTGAATTACAAACAGTAATCAATCATATCTTTCATAAGCATATGTTTGTTTATGCGGTCAGTAGAAATCAATCTATTGACTTACAAGCTTTATATATGAATCTTTTACAAATTGGTAAACTACCAAAAGCAAAAGATGTGAATTTAGAATTTATAGGAGAATAACTATATGAATCCAATGCAACAAATGGTCATGCAAATGCAAAAGGCCCAAAGAGAACTTCAAAAAGCTCACGCTGAACTAGAAGCTAAAGAATTTAAAGTAAATAAAGCGGGTTTAGTTAATATCACCGTTTTAGGATCTAAAGAAATAGTCTCCATTGATATTGAAGAAGACGGATATGAATTAGACAACAAAGAGATGGTTGAAGAATTAATTAGAGACGGCTTAAACGAATTATTCTCTCAAATCGATGAATTAGCATCTCAAATCGATGAAAAAATCGCAGGTAAATCCGGAGGATTAGGATTCTAATGGAGAATCTTAAATCGCTAGAAGTACTTCAAGAACAGCTTTCTAAACTTCCTGGAGTAGGAAAGAAAAGCGCAGAACGTATGTCGTACGCACTTTTAGATTTTCCAGAAGAAGAATTAGATGACATTGCTTTAGCAATAAGTTCATTAAAGGATCATATCCACTACTGTCCAAAATGTGGAATGATAACGGATATTGATGGCTGCTATATATGCGATGATAAGTCTAGAGATCAATCAACTTTAATGATTGTCTCTTATCCTAAAGACGTGATGTCACTAGAAAAATCTAATGCTTATAACGGTCTATATCACGTTTTAAATGGAGAAATATCTTTAGCAAAAGGATTAGATGTCAGTGCCTTAAATCTTGATTCCTTATTTTCTAGATTAGATGAAGGAAATATTAAAGAGATTATTTTAGCCACTAATCCAACAATAGACGGGGAAACCACATCTGGTTATTTAAATAAATTATTAGAAAAATACGAAATCAAAGTGACTCGACTTGCCTATGGCTTACAAATGGGAGGAAATCTCGACTATGTTGACCCTCTTACATTATCTAAAGCCTTAGAAGGAAGACACAAAATCTAGGAGGACATTGTATGTTTATCACATTAGAAGGACCTGAAGGTAGCGGAAAAACCACTGCCGTAGAAGCTGCTGTTAAAGAATTAGAAGCTAGAGGCTATCAAATTGTTAGAACTAGAGAACCAGGTGGCACTCCAATCGCGGAACAAATTAGAAATGTTATCTTAGATAAAGAAAATACTAAGATGGATCCACGTACTGAAGCTTTGCTTTACGCTGCTAGTAGAAGACAACATTTAGTGGAGAAAGTTTGGCCTGCTTTAAAAGAAGGCAAGATTGTTATTTGTGATCGTTATTTAGATTCTTCATTAGCCTATCAAGGTGGAGCAAGAGGCTTAGGTGTGGATAACATTTTGAATGTTAATATGTTCGCTACTGAAAATACATTCCCAGATTTAACTTTATTATTTGATATTACTCCTGAAGAAGGATTAAAAAGAATTGCGGCGAATGCTTCTAGAGAAGTTAATCGTTTAGATTTAGAAGAATTAGAATTCCACCACAAAGTCAGAAACACTTTCTTGGAACTAGCTAAAAAGTATCCAGAAAGATATGTCATTATAGATGCTTCTAAAAGTAGAGAAGAAGTTGCAAAAGCTACTTTAGAGGCTATTTTAAGTAGATTATGCAAATAGAAAAATACTTAAAAAATAGACAGCCAATTATTTATCAGACATTTACTAATTCACTTAAGAATAGTAGTCTTTCTCATGCTTATTTATTAGTGGGTAATCCTGGTACGCCTCTATTAGAGACTGCTACTTTTTTAGCAAAATCTATTTTATGTGATGAGCCTAGTCCGCTTGCGTGTTCTAACTGCATCACTTGCTTAAGAATTGAAAGTGATAACTATCCTGATGTCATTATTTTAGATGGTAGTAAAGCCACTATAAAAAAAGAAGATGTCTTAAATATTGAATCCAGATTTGAAAAAACTGCTTTTGAAACTAAAGGAATCATGCTTTATGTTGTCCACTTAGTGGAGAATATGACTCTAGAGGCTGTTAATTCCATTTTAAAATTTTTAGAAGAACCAGAAGGAGAAGTCTACGCTTTCTTAACCACAAATAATTTAAATAACGTCCTTCCAACAATTATTTCTCGTTGTCAGACACTAAATTTAAAAAGTATCAACAGACACGAAATAATAAATGAGGCAATTGATTTGTCAATTGAGCAAGAAGACGCTGAATTATTATCTTATTTTTATAATGATAGTGAACTAATTTTTGATTTCTTAAAAAACGAAGAAGAAAATGAAAATTATTTCATTTCTAAAAAAGCAATTAAGGGATTATTAAAAACTTTAAATGAAGGTAACGATAAAGACGCTACTTATTATGTACAAAAAGAAATAATCCCTTTAATTAAAACCAAAGAAGAAATGAGATTTTTTGTCGATTTATTAAGTGAAGTATTCGAAGATTTACTTAATCTAAAATGTAATCGCGATATCTATTTAAAAAGTTATGCTACAATATTGTCTAGCTTAGTTAATAAGCTTCCTCATATTGAGCAGTCTTTAGCGGAGATTTTAAAACAAAGAAATCTTGTGAATATGAATCTTAATATCTCACTACAAATTGATCACATTATCTTATACATTGTAAAGGAATAAACATTATGGAAAATACATTTGATTGTTACGTTGGTATAAAGTTTGTTTACGCAAATCATTGCTACTTTTTTGGTGCTAAAGATTTAGACCTTAAAATTGGTGATAAGGTAGTTGTCGAAACTACTCATGGACCAGAGCTAGGTGAAGTTCAAGTTAAGCCTATTTCAATAGAGGAATATCACTCTCAGCTTGAGCTTAAGCCAGTGCTTAGAAAAGCAACAGATGTTGATGTCAAATTACACGAAACTAATATAAAAGACGCGGAAATTGCCCTAGAAATTTGTAAAACTGAGGTCAAAAAGGCCAATTTAGATATGAATCCATTATCTTGCCAATATACCTTAGATAAAAGCAAAGTTATCTTCACTTATGTCGCTGATGAACGTGTCGATTTCCGTGAACTTTTAAAGGCTTTAGCAAGTAGGCTACATACGAGAATCGAACTCCGTCAAATTGGTAGTAGAGATAAGGCCAAAATGATTGGCGGAATTGGTTTATGCGGACTCCCACTTTGTTGTGCTAGTTTTAATTCTGAATTTGATGGCATTTCCATTAACCGCGCTAAAAATCAAATGCTGGCAATCAATATCCCTAAACTTTCTGGACAATGTGGCAAATTAATGTGCTGCTTAAAATATGAAGATGATGCTTATACTGATTTAAAGAAAGAATTCCCTGAAGTCGGAACTAAAGTCTTTATAGATAAAGTCCAATATGAAGTAACAAGTATTAACGTCATCTCTAAAACAGTGAGAATTGATAATGAAGAAGATACGAAAGTATTATCCTTAAAAGATTTCTTTGATCAAACTCATTATCGATTAAAAAAGAACTTTGAAAATAAAGAAAATAGAAATGAAAAGAATTAAGTCTTTTGATCATTCTCGTAATCTCTTATATTTAATCGCTACTCCTATTGGTAATTTAGGAGAATTTCCTACTCGAGCAATTGAAGTAATTAATGAAATGGATCTAATTGCCGCAGAAGATACTAGAAACACCAGTGACTTATTACATAAATTCAACATTAAAAAACCATTAGTCTCTTTAAGAGAACATAACGAAGTAGAAGCTAGTTTAAATCTTATTAAGCAAATTAAAGATGGCAAAAAAGTTGCCTATATGTCAGATGCTGGCTATCCAGGAATATCTGATCCAGGATATATATTAACTAAACTTTGTTTAGAAAATGACATTGCGGTCTCAACTATATCTGGTAGCTCCGCTTTTATTAATGCTTTAGTAAGATCTGGACTAGACACTAGTCACTTCTATTTCCACGGCTTTTTATCCGCTAAAGAAAATGAAGCGAAAGAAGAATTAGAATCTATTAAAAATAAATCTGAAACATTAATCTTTTATGAATCACCTCATAGAATAGTTAAAACCTTAAAACTATTATTAGAAGTTTTAGGAGATAGACACATTTCCTTACAAAGAGAATTAACCAAAATAAATGAAGAAAATATCATTGGTAATTTATCAGAATTAGTAAAACTAGATGAATCCACCTTAAAAGGTGAAATGGTCATTATTGTTGAAGGTAATAAAGCTAATCAAGAAAACTATAATGACGAAGAAATTATAAAATTAGTAAATGAATTAGTCGCTAAAGGATTAAGTAAAAAAGATGCGATAGAATTCGTTTCAAACGTCACAAAAGTAAGAAAAAATCATATAAAAGATATTATTTAATATAATTATTCTTGAAATTAGGTTAAGTCTTTTCTAAACTAGAAAAGATTTTTTGCAATTAGGAGGAATAATTATGGAAATGAGAAACATCGCAATCATCGCTCACGTCGATCACGGGAAAACTACTTTAGTTGACCAACTTTTAAAATCCTCCGAAACATTTAGAAGTAATGAAGAATTATCAGATAGAGCTATGGACTCAAATGATATTGAGCGAGAAAGAGGAATTACCATTTTAGCAAAAACTACATCTATAGTTTATAAAGGTACAAAAATTAATATTTTAGACACTCCAGGTCACGCTGACTTTGGTGGAGAAGTCGAACGTATTATGAACATGGTGGATGGTTGTTTACTTTTAGTAGACGCTTTTGAAGGAACTATGCCTCAAACTAGATTCGTTCTTAAAAAAGCACTTGAAGCCCATGTTAAACCAATTGTGGTTATCAATAAAATTGATAGAGCAAATATAAACATCGAACAAACTTTAGATGAAGTATTAACTTTATTTATTGAATTAGGGGCTCCCGATGAATTTTTAGAATTTAAAACTGTCTTTGCTTCTGCTTTAAAAGGAACTAGTTCCTTAGATAGTGATCCAGCTAGCCAAGTAGAAGGGATGGATGCCATCTTACAAACTATTATTGATGAAATTCCTGCTCCTAAAGCTGATAGTAATGGACCACTACAAATGCAAGTCGCTTTACTTGATTATAATGACTTTGTTGGCAGAATCGGTATCGGCACCATTAAAAGAGGAACCATTCACGTTAATGATAACTGTACAGTCTCTAGACTTGATGGCTCCACTACTAATTTTAGAGTTTTAAAATTATTTGGCTTCCAAGGCTTAAAAAGATTAGAAATTAATGAAGCTAGCGCTGGAGACATAGTTGCCGTTGCTGGCTTAGCGGATATTAACGTTGGAGAAACTATTTGTGCTTATAACGCAGTTGATCCACTTCCACTAATTAGACTTGATGAGCCAACTCTTCAAATGTCTTTTGGCACTAACTCATCTCCATTTTCTGGAAAAGATGGAAAATTATTAACTGCGAGAAAAATTGAAGAAAGATTATTTAGAGAAACTCAAAGGGATGTCGCTTTAAGAGTAGAAAGAATTCCAAATACTGAATCTTGGATTGTTTCTGGTAGAGGTGAACTCCATCTTTCTATTTTAATAGAAAATATGAGAAGAGAAGGATTTGAACTCGAAGTCAGTAAACCTCAAGTTATCATTAAAGAAATTGATGGGGTTAAATGTGAACCATACGAAGATTTATTAATTGATGTACCTAACGAATATGTTGGTGATATCATGACCACTATTGGAGAAAGAAGTGGCGAACTAGTGTCTATGGATGCTAAAGAAACTGTCACTATCCTTAAATATGTTATTCCTTCAAGAGGTTTACTTGGTTATATGACTAATTTCATGACCTTAACCAAAGGGTACGGCATTCTCTCTCATACTTATAAAGAATATCGTCCAGTCCAATCTTCTTCTATTGGAGAAAGAAGTATTGGAGTATTAGTCTCAGTAGAAGCTGGTCAAGCCACTCCATATGCGATTGAACATACCGAAGAAAGAGGAACAATGTTTATTCTTCCAGGAACTGAAGTATATGAAGGAATGATTGTTGGCGAACATCGTTATGATTTTGATTTAGCGGTTAACGTTACCCAAAAGAAAAATCTCACAAACGTGAGAAGTTCTAATAAAGATAATACAGTAGTTCTTAAATCACCAAGAAAGATGTCTCTAGAAGCTTGTCTAGATTACATCAATAGTGATGAATTAGTAGAGATCACTCCTACTACCTTCCGTATGAGAAAAAAGATTCTTAATACCGCCGAAAGAAAGAAATACGAAGCTCACGTAAAAAGAGCACAAGAAAACGAATAAAAAATATAAAAGAGACGCATCACTGCTTCTCTTTTTTAATAATTTAAATAAAATTATTTCTTTTTAATACGGCCTTTATTTGCGCCTTTAGAATTATGAACTAACATACTTCCGCCTTGGTTTTTCGCCATGACTTTAGAATACTCTAAGGCTTCTTTTTGGGTGTCAAATAATTTGATTGCCTTTTGTCCACCAGCAAACTTCACTTCCCATTTGCCGTCTTCAGCTCTTTTAACAACATGATATGTTCTTGTTGCTTCCTTTTTTGGCTCAGGCTTTTTAGCTGCTGGTTTAGCGGCTTTCTTTGGAGCCTCTTTTTTTGCTGGAGCAGCTTTTTTCTCATCTGGGACTGCTTTCTTCACTAAAGG
>CAMUVS010000005.1 GCA_947164155.1 uncultured Caryophanales bacterium
TGTAAAAGATTTAGCGACTGCAATTATATTTCTAGTCTTAGGTGTCACTGTTTTTATCGCCGGCATGAATCTTATGTCGGGTGGATTAAAAAAAGCGACAGGTAAATCTCTTAAGAAAATATTTAAGAAAACACAGAATAGCCCTTTTGTGTGTTTAGGAATTGGTAGTGGGGTTACCGCTTTAATTCAAAGTAGTGCGGCTACTTGTGTTCTGGCAGTTGGTTTTATTAATGCCGGCGTGATGACTCTATATCAAGGAGTGAACATCATGCTTGGTTCCTTTATTGGTACCACAGTTACAGGCATATTAGTATCACTTTCATCATTTAGTATTGGTTTATATTTAGCCCTTATTGCTTTTGTTGGCATTGTAATGATGTTCTTTAAAAAAGAAAAGGTCAAAAATTTGGGTGAAGTTCTTACTGGATTTGGTCTAGTTTTCTTAGGCTTAGACTTATTAAAAAGCGCATTCACACAAGCTGATATTAATAGCGCTACTCAACAGTTATTCTCTTCAGTTAGCTTCCCGCTATTACTTCTTTTAATCGGTATTGTTTTAACTGCTTTAGTGCAGTCTAGTAGTGCAGTGACTGGTATTGCTATTGTGATGGTCTCTAGTGGAGCGATCCCTTTTTCTAGTGCGATATATATCGCTTTAGGAGCGACAATTGGAACTTGTGTCACAACTTTAATTGCCACTATTGGAGGAACAGTTAACGCTAAACGGTCAGGCTTTATTTCTTTGGTGATAAAAGTAGTTGCGGCCTTAATTGCAGTTGCAATTATTTGGCCTTTATCTACTCCAATTTCTAATTTCTTCTCTACAAGCTTTGGCTCTTCAGGTTTAGGTTTAGCAATGTTTACATTACTTTATAGTGTAGTTTTCTTTATTGCTTCTATGCCTTTAGTGAAGCCTTTAATTAAAGTATCTGAGAAAGTTATCAAAGATAAAGATTTAGAAAATAAGAAAAATTTACTTCTATATATAGATGAAAGATTATTAAACACTCCTGATATCGCTGTGATGCAAGTTAAAAATGAAATTTTACATATGTATAATCTTGCAATGTTAAATTTTAGATATGGTTATGAATGCTTAGTTAAAGGTGATAAAACTAATTCAGGATCTATCGCGGATACTGAAAGTGATATTGATTACATCAATAGCAAGATTACCGAATATTTGATTTCTTTATCTAATAAAGTTAGCAAAGAAGATTCTAAAGTTGTGGGTTCTTATTTCCACGTTATTAATGATATTGAACGTATTGGAGATCACGCCTATAACTTCTATGAAAACTCTAAGAAATTAGAAGAAAGTGATTTAAAATTCTCTGATGTGGCAATTAAAGAGATAGATGTTTTCTTTGATTTAATTATGGATATGTCTGATTTAACTATAGGCATCTTTAAAAACGAAGAATATCAAAAACTAGATAAACTCCATGAATTAGAAGATAGAAGTGATGTACTCGCTAAAGAGTTAAGCGATAATCATTATAAGAGAATGACCGCAAATGAATGTAATGGGGCTCTTTCAGATGATTTTGCCACTTTAATTAGTGAACTAGAAAGAGTAGCGGATCACTTAACTAATATTGGTTACAGTGTGATTAACCCAACTGGAGACGAAGAGTAACTAAAAAGGTAAGTCTAAGACTTACCAATTAACTTCAATTACTTCATCCACTAGATCAAGAACTTCTTGACTAGGCTTTTCAAATTTATTAACAAGGCCCACTAATATATCATCAGGAACTCGTAAGGCAACTTCTCTTAAGTTGTTATATTTTCTTGATTTTTCTAGAGTGTTTGGGAATAAGACTAAAATCTTTTTATCAAATTCTGGAGTAGTGGATAAATATTTTAATCTCACCGCATTTACATCGTTAAGAGCGTCAACAATTACTGTAACATCTTCACCTTTAGCGGCGTATTCATGAATTCTTTTTTCAAAAAGTTCCCAAACTTCTTTTTGTTTACTGTGATCTTGGAAGTCACCGTTAGTAACTTCCATTCTTACCTCGTCACTATTAACAATATAAGTGTTTGGGTGAGTCGCTTGATACTCTTTGGCCCAGGTCGATTTTCCAGACGCCGGTATCGCGCTTAACATAATCATTGTTTTCATAAGTTTCTCCTTTAGTGTCCAACCTTCAAAAGGAATAAGAACAAATCAAATATAAGGGATTATCTATCTTCTTTCAATTACTATTTTTGATTATTTAGACACTTTCTAAACTTATTCATTTATTAAAAATTACAAATTTGTAATAATAATGCTTGAGGTAATTAACTATTATGAAAACATTAATTGTATATTTCTCTCGTACTGGAGAGAATTCTGTTAATGGTGAAATGGAAGTAATCACCAAAGGTTTTACAGAAATCGTTGCAGAAAAAATCGCTAAAAAAACTGGTGGTAAGCTTTTTAAATTAGAGCCTGAAATCCCATATCCCACCAATTATCAAGAATGCGTAAAAAGAAGCAAAATTGAAGATCAATATAATGAAAAGGTTGCTTATAAAAACCCACTTTCATCTTTAGATGAATATGATGTGATTTATTTAGGCTTCCCTTGCTGGTGGAGAACCTATCCTAGAATTGTCGCTAGCTTTATCAAAGATCATTCTTGGCTAGGTAAAACAGTTTATCCTTTTGCCACTAACGAAGAAGGGGCATTAGGATTAGCTGAACTTGAACTTAAAGGTTCTTTAAAAGGTGCATTAATTAAAAAAGGCTTTGCTTGTAAAGGGAGCGAAGTAAATCAAATTGATGACAAGCTTAATGCTTGGATAGGAGCCTAATTATGAAGAATGTCACAAAAGATATTTATTATGTTGGGGTTAATGACCATCAAATAGATTTATTTGAAGGTCAATATGTTGTTCCTTTAGGAATGGCGTATAACTC
This sequence comes from uncultured Caryophanales bacterium, assembly GCA_947164155.1. GTDB lineage: Bacteria > Bacillota_I > Bacilli_A > RFN20 > CAG-826 > UBA2450. The sequence goes on from CAMUVS010000005.1 coordinate 2,915, forward strand.
TTATGTCATCGTTGACGATTTAGTGGTGGTCATGGACACAGTCGATCAACACTTTACCAAAGAATGGTTAGCGAATATCAAAGAAGTGTTAGGAAGTAGAAAACCTGACATCTTAGTGGTTCAACATATGGAACCAGACCATTCCGCGAATATCATCAACTTCTTAAAAGAATATCCATCTGCAAAAGTATTAGGAAACGCGAAAACTTTTAAGATGATGGAACAATTCTTCCATGAAGAAATTAAAAATAGAATTGTTGTTAATGAAGGTGATACCTTAAATTTAGGTAAACACATTTTAACATTTGTTTTTGCACCTATGGTGCACTGGCCAGAAGTTATGGTCACATATGATAGTTATGATAAAGTCTTATTCTCAGCGGACGGGTTTGGCAAATTTGGCGCTAACGACGTCGAAGATCCTGAAGGATGGGATTGCGAAGCTAGAAGATATTATATCGGTATCGTTGGAAAATACGGCGCGCAAGTCCAAGCTTTATTAAAGAAAGCTGCGACTTTAGATATTCAAATTATTTGTCCACTTCATGGACCTGTATTAGATCATGATTTAGGTCACTATTTAAAACAATATGACACCTGGAGTTCTTATAGAACTGAATCTGAAGGTGTCGCAGTCTTTTATACTTCTGTATATGGTCACACTAAAAAAGCAGTGGAGTTCTTGTGTGAAGAATTAAAAAGACTTGGTTGTCCAAAGGTTGCGTGTAGCGATTTAGCGCGTGACGACATGCCTGAATGCGTCGAAGACGCGTTTAGATACGGTAAGATTGTTTTAGCCACAACTACCTATAACGCGGGTATCTTCCCATTTATGGATACCTTTATTGCTCACTTAGTGGAGCGTAACTTCCAAAATAAGAAAATTGGTTTAATTGAAAATGGTACTTGGGCTCCAATGGCGGCTAAAGTTATGAGCGATAAACTCTCGGGTTGCAAGAATGTGGAAATTATCGAGCCAAAAGTTAGAATCTTATCTTCGATGACCGAAGAAAATAAAGCGCAAATTTCTGCTTTAGCAGAAACCTTATGCGCTGAATATAAAGCTCATAAAGAAATCAAAGAAGAAAAGAAACCAGAACTTGATCCAAAAGCTTTATTTAAAATTGGATATGGCTTATATGTCGTCACTTCAAAAGATGGGTCTAAAGATAACGGCTTAATTGTTAATACAGTTTCGCAATTAACTGATTCTCCTCTTAGAGTCGCGGTTAATATCAATAAAGCCAACTATTCTCATGACATCATTAAAAAGACTGGTGTTCTTAATGTGAACTGCTTAAATATTGAAGCACCTTTCTCAGTGTTCCAAGAGTACGGCTTTGTTTCTGGCAAAGATAAAGATAAATTTGCGGGTAAAGAAGTGATTAGAAGTGAAAACGGCTTAGTAGTGTTACCTAACTATGTTAACGCTTTCATTTCCTTAAAAGTTGATAACTATGTTGATTTAGACACACATGGTATGTTTATTTGCTCTGTTACTGAAAGTAAGATTATCAATAACGTTGAGACTATGACTTATAATTATTATCAAGCGAATGTTAAACCAAAACCAGACACCGCTAAAAAGAAAGGCTACGTTTGTAAAGTATGTGGCTACGTTTATGAAGGAGACGAACTCCCAGAAGATTTTGTCTGTCCGCTTTGTAAACATGGTGCGGCTGATTTTGAACCAATAAAATAAGAAAGGAAAATCACAATGAAATACGTTTGTACTGCATGTGGATTCGTCTATGACGAAGATGAGGGATGCCCAGAAATGGGAATCGCTCCTGGAACTAAATTCGAAGATCTTCCAGAAGACTTTGTCTGCCCATGGTGTGGCGTCGGCAAAGACATGTTCCAAAAAGAATAAAAAGATAACGCTCCTCGTGAGCGTTTTTTTCTTAATATTTTTGGATTGCTTCAAATATTTTTTTAACAAAAAGATTGCCTTTTAGTTTTTTAAAACTATAATTGTTGCACTAGGAGGATGTAAGACATGAGCAATACAAGAAACAAGAAAATCATCTTATTAGCTTCTACAGGTTTAGTCACCTTATCAACTATGGCAGTTGTATTATTAGGACAAAATGACGTGGAACTTATGCCATCAAAAGCCGCTGCTAATACTGGTAGAGTAGTTACTGTTAATAAAGACAACCGTATCTTAGATTACTATAGTAACGGATATCAATATTTTACCGGTTTGTTATTTCCATTAAGTAATGGTTCTACATATAACTATATTTATCTTGCACAAAATCAAAGTGGAACTTTTAAAGACAATAAATGCGTATTGACATTATGGAGCAATAATTCCAATCGTGGAACTTGCTATATTTATATGAACACACAATTAGATAGTAACAGAGTGTTTACAAAAGATGAAGAAGGCACTCAAGTTTATGAAAGAGCGACCTTTAACCATTTAACTGCGATTGATATCACCTTAGAAAAAGGAAGCGCTCGTCTAACAGATTTAGTTTCAGAAGTTGGTGGTGTTGACAGGGGTAAGTTCACAACTATCGATGAGGGAACTAATTACATTAAAAAACATTGGGTTCCAGATAATTCCAAAGGTTATGTTACTAATGACGAGCCTGTTAATTTCTATATTGAAGGTGTTCAAGGTGGCCATCCAGGTAAAGGTGTCTGGGTAACAGAAATGACTTTCTATTACGATTGCTAATCAAAGTAATTATTGAAATTAACGCTCCTTGTGAGCGTTTTTTTCTTGCATGCGTATTAATTTCTTGTAATAATATCTTCCGAAGGAAAGAAATTTATTTCTTCTATTCTAAGAGAGCGTTACATTGGTGCAATAACGTAATAGAGAATAAATGGGCCACTCCTTGTCGTGTGGGTAATGCCACCGTGAAGTTAACGAAATAACTATTAATTAAGTGTCTCTCCCATATTGGAGAGGAAATAGGATGGTATCGCGGACTTGTTCGTTCCTATAAAGGAACGTTTTCTTATATTTGGAGGAAAAAATATGAAAAAGATGTCTTCAAGTGAAATTAGACAAATGTGGTTAGACTTCTTTAAAAGCAAAGGACACCACGTCGAACCTGGTAGTTCTTTAATTCCTAAAAATGATCCAACTTTACTTTGGATTAACGCTGGAGTTGCGGCTTTAAAGAAATATTTTGATGGTAGTGAAGTCCCACCAAGTAGAAGAATTACCAATGCTCAAAAATCAATTAGAACTAACGATATTGAAAATGTGGGTGACGCCACTCACTTAACTTTCTTTGAAATGCTCGGTAATTTCTCTATTGGTGATTACTTTAGAAAAGAAGTTATCCCTTGGGCTTGGGAACTTTTAACTAGTGAAAAATGGTTTAACTTTCCTAAAGAAAGATTATATGTTACTTATCATCCAGATGATTTAGAAACTAAAAAATGCTGGTTAGATGTTGGAGTCGAAGAGTCTCATTTAATCAAAAAAGAAGATAACTTCTGGGAAATTGGAGAAGGACCTTGTGGACCTGATACTGAAGTCCATTTTGACCGTGGAGAAAAATTTGATCCAGAACATGTTGGAGTGAAATTACTAGAAGAAGATTTACCAAACTTTAGATATGTCGAAATTTGGAATATTGTTTTCTCACAGTTCAATAGTGAAATCGGTAAGAAAAGAAGTGAATATAAAGAACTTCCAAGTAAAAACATCGATACTGGTGCGGGCTTAGAAAGATTTGCCTGTGTCATTCAAGAAACCGACACTGCTTATGAAACCGATTTATTCTGGCCAATTATTAAAAAGACAGAAGAAATATCGAAAAAAGAATATTCCTCAAATAGACGCGCTTTTAGAGTGATTGCTGACCATATTAGAACCATTACTTTTGCTTTAGCAGATGGAGAAATGTTCTCTAACGAAGGTAGAGGCTATGTTTTACGTAGATTACTCCGTAGAGCGGAAAGATATGGACATGTATTAGGAATTGACACTCATTTCTTACATAAACTTGTTCCAGTAGTAGCGGAGATTATGAAATCCTACTACCCATATTTATTAGATAAACAAGAATTCATCTCTAAGATGGTGCAAGCTGAAGAAGAGAAATTCTTAAAGACACTTCAAAATGGTGAATCTTTACTTATGTCTTTAATTAAAGATAGCAAATCTTTATCTGGCAAAGACATGTTTAAGCTCTATGACACATTTGGCTTCCCTAAGGAATTAACTTTAGAAATTTGTGAAGAAAATGGTGTCAAAGTGGATGAAAAAGAATTTGAAGAAGAAATGAATAAACAAAAAGAGCGAGCTAGAGCCGCTCGAGGCGATCAACAATCTATGAATAAACAATCCATAGATTTAATGAATTTCAAAGAACAAAGTTCTTTCAACTATGAAAAAGTTGAATTAGTTAGCGAAATTATTGGCTTATTTGTTAATGGAGAAAAAGTAGATTCATTATCTGGAGAAGGCGACTTAATTGTTAAAGAAACTCCATTCTACGCAGAAAGTGGAGGACAAGTTTCTGATATTGGCACTATCTCAAATAAATCTATGGAAGCAAAAGTTATTTCTGTTTCTAAAGCTCCTAATAAACAACATTTACATCATGTCACTGTTTTATTTGGTGAAATCAAAGTTGGCGATAAAGTTAATCTAAAAATTGACTCATATAACCGCGAATTAATTAGAAGAAATCACTCTTCAGTCCACTTACTTCAAAGTGCTTTAACTGAAGTTCTTGGTGATCATGTTGCTCAAAAAGGAAGTTACGTCTGTGCTGATTATATTCACTTTGACTTCTCACACTTTAAAAAGATGAGTGAAGAAGAAATTGCCGAAGTGGAAAGAAAGGTTAATAAATGGATCTCTGAAGCGATTGAAGAAGAGACTAAAGTCTTATCCATTGACGAGGCTAAAAAGATTGGGGCAAAAGCCTTATTTGACGATAAATATGGAGACATCGTTAGAGTAGTTTGTTTTGGCGAAGTTTCTAAGGAATTCTGTGGTGGCACTCACGTTAGTAACACAAGAGATATTGGTGTCTTTGTTATTGAAAGTGAAGAATCAGTTGCTAGTGGAGTTAGACGTATTGTTTCTAGAACCTCCATTGGCGCTTATGAATTACTTAAAAAACGTGAAAATATGCTTGTGCAAGCTAGAAATAGCTTAGGTGCTGGCTCAATTAGTGAAGTAAATATTAGACTTAATGCTTTATTAGCAGAGAAATCCGAACTTAAGAAAACTGTTGAATCATTAAGCCAAAAGCTCGCGAATGCGGAAAGTGCTTCTTTAGATGGAGAATTTGTCTCTTGTGACGATAAAGAAGTATTAATCAAACACATCAAAGATGCGGATAGGAACGCCTTAGTATCTTTAGTTGATAAACTTAAAGTTACTCACAAGGATTCTGTGATTATCTTTGTCGGTGGCGGTAAAGATTCTATCCCTGTAGTTTGTAGTGTAAATGGTAACGCTCAAAAAGCTTATAGAGCAGGTGATTTAGTTAAGTCTGTTGCTACTATATTAGGAGGTTCTGGAGGAGGAAGACCAGACTTCGCTAGTGGAGCAGGTAAAGACGCTACTAAGATTTCTGAAGCATTAGAAGCCGCTAAAGGATTAGTGAAATAATGGAAAAATATATTGGACTAGATTTAGGAACAACAACCTTGGGTGTTGCTAGTAGTGATGTCTTAGGATTTGTACACGGAGTAGAGACCTTTAGATTTCCTAAAGAAGCTTATTCGCAAGCTAGAGATTACGTTCATAAGCTAGTGGAAAAAACCGGTGTTAAAAATTTAGTAATTGGTTTACCAATTAATATGGATGGGTCTCAAGGCTTTAGAGCGGATTCTTCGAAAAGATTTAAAGAGGACCTTCTAAAAGAAGATCCAACCCTAAAAATTGAACTTGTGGATGAACGCTTAACCACAGTGTCCGCCCATAAGACACTTAACCAATTAAATGTTTCAGGACAGCAAAGAAAAGGTGCTGTTGATCGAATTGCGGCCTGTGAAATATTAGATTTCTATTTAAGAATGAAAGGAAGATAAGCAAATGATTGAAGATGAAAAACAAATAACTATCCGTGATGAAGAGGGAAATGAACATTTAATGGAAATTCTTTTCACCTATGAACACGATGAAAGAAAGAAAAAATACGTCTTCTTATATAATAAAGAAACTCCAGAAGATGTAATGTGTATGGAATATAACGACAAAGGCGAATTATTTGAAATCGAATCTGATGAAGAATATGAAGAAGTAGAAGAAGTCTTCAATGCCTTTATGGATGAAAACGCGACCGACTAAACGGTAAAAATAATTATTCCAAGTAACGCTGATAGACCTAGAAGTTTAATAGCTCCTAGGTTTTTCTTTTTGACTTTTTTATAGATAAATAGCATCGAAGAAAGAATTACTAATAAAGTAAAACTTCTAATATCAAATTCAAATTCTCCTTTTAAGGAGGTGCCTTTAAAGAAGAGAACTTTGATAAATAAAACTAAAGCAGTGGATAAGATTAGAGCAAGGACAACTGGCCTAACTCCAGATAATGCTCCTTGAACATATTTATTCTTCATAAACTTCTTCATAATCATCGCAATAATTAAAATGATGATAATTGAAGGAAGAATAACGCCAATAGTGGAACAAATTGCTCCAAACACACCTCCAACAGAATTACCAACGAAAGTGGAGATGTTAATGGCAAATGGTCCAGGAGTGGCTTCACTCACCGCGATAAAGTCAGTGAGACTAGATTCTGTGATCCAGCCTTTAGAAACGACTTGCTCTTGAATCATTGGAATCATTGCATAGCCTCCACCAAAGGTGAATAAACCAATTAGAAAGAAGGTATAGAAAAGTTCAAAGAAAATCATTTACTACCCTCCTTTTTATTAGCAATTAAAGTTAAAACAATTCCGGTAATTATTCCTAATAAAATTAGGGATAAAGATAAATATTTAAAACCAATATCAATGAAGGAGAAGACAAGCATTATGCTTAAGGTAGAAACAAATAAAATGGTCCCCACTAAGTTGACTTTAACACCTTTTCTTAATCTTAAAACAGCAGAGAATAATAAAATAATGACTCCAACTTTTAAGCCTTTAAACATTGCAGCGATTACTGGCCACTTCATAAAGTCTTGATAGAAGAAAGAAATAACAAAAATAATGACAAAAGAAGGAATGGTGAGACCGATAGTGGCAACTATCCCTCCAACTATTCCTGCAACTTTATAGCCAACATAAGTAGCGGTATTAACAGCGATTGGTCCAGGAGTAGACTCGCTTATAGCGAGAATATCCATAATTTCTATTTCACTAATCCATTTCCTTTTTTTGGTGACTTCTTCTTCGATAATTGGAATCATCGCGTAGCCTCCGCCAAAGGTGAGTGCCCCAATTTTCATAAAAGTCAGAAATAGAATTAGTAGCTTAAATAGATAAGAATCCTTCTTCATAACGGACTTATTATATACGAAGTCAATAGATTAATCTATTTGAACCAAGTATATGTATTTTGAAAAAATCTTGGAATATATAACTCGTTATTGCTATAATAACGCTTGACTGAATTTGTGAGGTATTAATAATGGCAGAAAAAGTAATCTTAACAAAAGCTGGTAAAGAAGAACTTGAAAAAGAACTTCGTGAATTAATTGATAACACCAGAGAAGAAGTAAAAAGACAATTAACTGAAGCTCGTGCACAAGGCGACTTAAGTGAAAACGCTGACTACGATGCTGCAAGAAATAGACAAGCTGAAGTCGAAGGTCGTATTAAAGAGATTGAAAACATCCTCTCCAACGCTGAAATTATCGATGATGAAGCAAAAGCTAAAAAAGGTGGCAATAAAGTTGCCCTTGGTTCAACTGTTACAGTGAAGTTCATTGAAACAGGTAAAGAAGGCAAGTACATGATTGTTGGTACTGTTGAAAGCGACCCATTCAATAACAAAATTTCCAACGCTTCTCCATTAGGTGAGGCTTTAATCGGAAAAGTTGTTGGTGACGTCGTTGATGTCAAAGGACCAAAAAAAGTCTACAAAGTAGAAGTCCTAAAAATAGGCGCCTAAAAAAATTTTTTTGCAAAAAAATCGCAAAACCTCCCTCTTTATATAATGTAGGAGGTTTTTAATTTTATGTTTAAAATCCTGATCGGGGTCGTAGTTGTGACAATCGCCGTCATTGCCGCATTTGTGATGATCGACCCAAAGTCGCAAATTCAGTCTGCTGGGACAGTTACTGAAGTTGCAAATACCTTTACCGTCGCTATTGAAGGTGAGGTTTATAAGACTGGCAATTTTACAATGAAAGACGGTAGCACTATGCTCGATTTAATTGAGACTGCTGGTGGTACAACTGTTAATGCTGATTCTAGAGCGTATTATGATGAAGCCCTTTTAACTAAAGGCATGACTTACTATATTGCCTCTAGATATGATACTAGTGATGTTTGTAGCGCTAGTGAAGTGAGTAAAGTGAACATCAATATTGATGATGCTGAAACTTTAGCCACAGTAAGTGGCATTACTTCCACAATTGCTAATTCCATTATTACTTATCGAGAGACTAATGGAATATTTGCTACTTTAGAAGAACTAATGGAAGTGTACGGCATTGGTAATGCTACTTATCGTAAGATCCGTAACTATGTAATTCTTCACGCGTGAGTTTATTAGTTCTGTTTGTTCTTCTATATCTTGGTATCAATGTTCGGGTATCAATAATTCTAGGAGTCATAGAACTAGTAATTGTTCTTGCTTTTGCCTTTTATCGCTTCGGTAAGAAAGTATTTATTGCTGGGATGATATCTTGCCTCATTGGCGTTGGTTTGTCCTTTATAAGGCCTAATTTCAATAAGAGCGAATATAACGGAATAGTGGAAGAAGTTAAAGAAAACTACTTCATCTTTAATTCCACTTTTGAAAAACTTTATGTTTATCAAAGAGAACATTCTTTTGAAATAGGAGATATCTTATCGATAAAAGGTAGTAAAGTTCCTTTGGATTTTGAGGTTTTAGAATCAAACTTCAATTTCCAAAAATACCTCAATAACAAAGGGGTATATTCCCAGATGTATCCCACATCAATTGAGGTTAAATTTAGAAACCCAATTAGAGTCTTATCTTTTAAAAAGGAATTTCTTTCTCATTTTTCTAGTAACTCCAAAGCTTTAATTGGCTCATTTCTTTTCTCTATGGGGAGTGATGAAGATGTCTATAGTGAGATGAGATCGCTTCATTTAAATCGTCTATTATCTAATAGCGGATTTTATTTAACGATTCTATATTCGTTTTTAGCGTTTTGTGTTTCTAGATTTATCAAAAAAGACAAATATAAAGACTTAGTACTTATAGGGTTATTTTTACCTGTTTTTATCTTGTCTTATCCACGGTTTGTGGTCATTAAATTTGTCTTTTTAAAACTCTTAAGATGGATTAATAATCATTTATTAAAAAAGAAGTTTTCTTATTTGGAATTAGTCTCCTTTTCTGGAATATTCTTTTTAATTATTAATCCATTTTACGCTTATCAAGATGGATTCTTATTAACTTATCTAATCCCAATTAGCGCTTTTTTCTTTCAGAATTCCTTCAAAGGATATAAACCTTTTCAAAAGAAACTACTCGTTAGTGGATTGATCCTAATAGAGTTTATTCCTTTTGCCTTAGCGTTTTATCAAGAGGTCTCTATAGTTTCTATTATTTATCATATTATCTTATCTCCGTTTTTTGTTTTATATTATTTTCTTTCTTTATTATCCATTACCCATATTCCGATATATGGGATAATTAATGGTTATGGAGATTTCTTATCTCAGGCGATATCTTTCTTTTCTAAATATAACCTCACAATATATGGAATAGAAATGAGCAATTTAACGATTCTTTTATTTGAAGTTCTATTCTTTATTTTTGTTTATTATTTATCTAGTCGCTTTAAGCCAATGATCTACGCTTCTAGTGGGCTATTATTAATTCTTAATCTATTTTATTTTATTCCTCTAAATAGTTTATTTAATGACCAAGTATTTTTTATAAATGTAGGTCAAGGAGATGCGACATTAATTAGAAGAAAAGATACTGCTATTCTAATTGATACCGGTGGACATAAAAGCATTGATATGGCAAAAGAAACATTAATTCCATTTTTTAAAAAGAATCAGATTTATGATATTGATTTATTAATAACCACTCATGATGACTTCGACCATTCCGGAGCGGTTAATTCTCTAATTGAGAATTTTACAGTGAAACGTTACGAAAAAGATTATAAATCTTTTCCTATTAGTATAGGAGGATTTAATTTGACTAATTATAATATCTATCCTGAATTATGGAATGAAGAAAACGATCGTTCGTTAGTGATTGGATTTGCCACTTCAGAATATCATTATCTCATAATGGGTGACGCTCCTAAAAAGATTGAATCTAGGATAATGAAAGATAATGTTTCTATTCCTTGTGACATTTTAAAAGTGGGACACCACGGGTCAAACACTTCTAGCAGTGATGCTTTTATTAAATATCTTTCTCCAAAAGTTGGCGTGATATCATGTGGAAAAAAGAATAAGTACGGACATCCTCATAGTGAAGTAGTAGCGATTTTAAATAAATATAAAGTTCGAATTCGAAGAACTGATTTAGAAGGAACAATAACTTATTACTAGTAGAACTGAAAATAAGTTATAATAGTTAGCGATGATTTATTTTGTTTACGGTAATCAAGGACCAAATATTAAGTCGCAAATCCGAAAGATTGGCGAAGCTTTTTTAGAGGAAGAAAAACCAGATGAGCTTAATTTTATTAAGTTAGATGGCCATAATGTCTTAATCCAAGATGCAGTTGATGAATGTAAATATGTAGCCTTAGGCTACGAAAAGAAAGTTGTTTCATTAGAAAACTGTTATTTTCTTTTAAAACCAAAACCTAAAAACAAAATTGAATCTGATCAAAATTATGACGAGTTATTAGACTATATTGAAAACAGTTCTCAGGACTTAGAATCATGTTTGATACTTTCAGTATGTAGTTCTTCTATTGATGAAAAAAGCACTCTATTTAAATTGTTAAAAGAAAAAGCAAAAGTTATTCAAATAGTGGATCCAGATGAAAAAGGCTGGAATGAATATGTAAGAGCTTATTTAGCTAAAAAAGAAATCGTTATCGATAGAGATGCGATTATGGAACTAGCAGAACGTACCTCTGGAGATGTTTCTTTATTTCAAAATAGTGTCCAAATCTTAACTTTATATACAGACCACATTCGTTATAAAGATGTTATTTTGATGATTAATAAGCCATTAGAAGATAACGCTTTCTTAATCTTTAATTTATTAATAGATAATAAAAACGCTGAAGCGATTGGCTTATTCCGTGATTTGCAAGTTAAGAATATTCAATCTCCAACTTTAATTGCTCAACTTGGTAATCAATTTCGCTTATTATCAGAGATTAGTTACTTAAGCAAAAAGAGAATGCCTAAAGAAGAGATCGCCAATGAATTAAAAATTAAACCAGGTAGAGTCTATGTTCTTTCTAAACTCTTACCAATGATTTCTGATAAAGCCATCAAAAGAACTTTAGATGATTTATATCAACTAGATTTCGACATAAAAAGCGGCCTTGTAGACCGCAATTTTGGTTTTGAATTGTTTTTAATAAAGTTTAAAACGCAATAAGGTTTACTTATTTAATAGAGTTAACTAATCTTTGGATCTCGCTTTTTTGTCTTGCAGCGGTGTTTTTGTGTTGAACACCATCAGAGACGGATTTATCGATTAAACGATATGCTTCTAATAAAGCTTTTTCAGCTTCTTCTTTTTTACCAGCTTCAACTGCAACTTTTACTTTCTTAATAGAAGTTCTAATTGCACTTTTTGCAGCCTTGTTTCTTAAGCGTGCTTTTTCGTTTGTACGATTACGTTTGATTTGAGATTTAATGTTTGCCATGTGTATACCTTCTTTTTTGCGTCAGCGATAATGATACTAAATGCTTATAAATAATGCAAATAATATTTGTAATTATTTCTTCTTCTTTTGTAATGAAACAATTTCTTCAGCGAAATCATTAATACAAGTTAATTTACCATAAGATGTTTCTGGAATGGTGACTTTGAATTGATCTTGAACAGTGGTGATTAATTCCACATAACTCATGGAATCTCCTCCTAAAGCATCAATCCAGTGTGCATCATCATCAATCTTAAATTCTGGAAGAATTAAGATTTTAGAGAAGATTTTTCTTAATGGTTCAACAACTTTTTCCATAGTTTCTTTAGAGAAGTTTTTGTTGCCTTTAACTTCTTTTTTGAAATCAAATGGGATATAGTCGCCATTCATTGTTTCAATACTCTTTTTAACAACAAAACGTTTAACTTTCATGTTGTTAGCGATTGGTAATTTATTTCTTGCAAAATAGAATTCTGTAATCTTCGTGCCTTTTGGTAAATTGAGTCCGGCTTTCTTAACTTCTTCTTTTAAAGCATCGATTTCATCACTAGAAATACTGTTATCAATTTCGACAGCACAAACAATTCTTTGATTCTTTGTACCTTTTTGATCAACACCTAAGACACAGACAGCTTGGATATGAGGAATCTTCTTAAAGAAGATTTCAAGTTCGTCAGGGAAGATGTTTTCTCCATCCGCATTAATGATGACATCTTTCATTCTACCTTTTAAATAATATCTATTTGTGGCGTCGACTTCAGCAATATCGCCAGTAGAGAAATATCCATCTTTATCAAGTTGAGTTTCTCTTTCTACTCCACCGATAATTTCTCTAATATGAGTGATATCAGATTTAACTAATAATTCACCAGTACGTCCTTTGCCATTTGTTGGTTTAATCTTATAGGACACGCCGTGAAGCGGGATACCGATAGAACCTTTAAGTCTTAATTCCACAACTGGAGATAATTCAACAGAAGTAATACCGATTTCTGTCATTCCATATCCATTATATAATGGATAACCAACACCATTAATCACGGTTTGAGTCTTGCTATCTAGATATCCGCCACCGGAAATACAGAAGCGAATTTTATTACCTAATAATTTCTTTTGAATAGTGTTTTGAACCATTTTTACTGGTCCAGCTTCTTCTTTTAAGATTTTGCCAGTATTATAGCCAATTAATTTATCCATGTATTGTTGTCTAGTTGGAGTCTCTAAGGCCTTCTTTCTTTCTAAACCCTGGGCTAAAGAATCCCAAAATAGTGGGACAGAGAAGACGTGAGTGACTTTACATTTTTGACAGACACTTTGAATTTCTGATGGGGCTAAATTACGAACAAAAACAAAGTTTGCTCCATAATAGAAATACCATAAGAAAGTGGCGATGAAGCCAAAGATATGGTGGAATGGAATCATTGCTAAAACTTTGAGTGGTCCCATTGATTTTGGATATAAGAGATCTTTAGATGTCTCAGCAAAATCTAAAGCTGCTAAGATTTGGTGACATAAGTTTTCGCCGTTAAAGACCATAAGTTTAACGTCACCAGTAGTGCCGCTAGAACAGAAGATGACTTCGTTTTCCCAGTTAGGAGCGAATTCGTAACTGTGTTTTTCTTGTAATAAGTCTCTTAAAGAGAACTTAGGAATATCATATGTGTTGTTATCATCTGTAATAATAGCAATAGCCTTACCTTGCTTAATTAAGTTTTCAGTTCCTTCTTTAGATGTTTTTGCATCAACTAATAATGGCTTATAGCCAGTCATTAAAATCGCCCAGAAAATCTCTCCCCAGTGTGGTCCATTATTCGCTTTAAGAACGATCGGAACATTCTTAGGTTGTTGAATCATGAAATTAGATAAAATAGACGCGATTTCAAAGGCGTGCTTTCTAAATCTTGAATATTTGTATTTCTTTAATTTACCTTCGTTATTAGTGTAGGTAACTGCGATTCTTTTTAAATTTCTTTTTGTGGATAAGACAAATATGTCTTCCATAGTTCTTGATGTGTTAAGAAGTAAGTTTGCTTCTTCCGCACAGGATTTAACTTTTTTGTATTCAGGGTACATGTTAGTCTCCTTTATTTCCTTGAGTATTTTAAACTATTTGTTCATTTATGAGAATATCTTTTGTTTCGATATCATAAATTATGATAGAGCAATAGCTTTCCTTAATATCCATAATCATAAATGTTCCGTTTGTCTCGTCTCTAGGAAGAGTAGTAGAGCCAGGATTTAAAAAAACCTTGCCTCCTTCTATATAAAATTTATATTGATGAGTGTGTCCATTAATTAAAAATTTATTGTTTTGGATTTGTTCATTAGTAAAAGTTGGCTTGTGCTTCACTAATAAATAGCCTTTTGGTGTATATATCCGAATTAATTCATCAAACGGGTAATAATCGGTATTTCCTTTAACTGATTCAAAAGGATATAGAGTATCTCTATCTAGCCCGCTATCACCAGCGTGCAAATAATAATCCATATTAGGATAAGCATTAACGAGCTCTTTTAATATCTTCTCGTCTCCATGAGAGTCACTAACCACTAAAATTTTCACGATAAATATTATACTCTTTTCTCTTTATAGTTAGTATCTTTAAGTATATAATTATTCTTATGAATAACAAGCGCATCATTTTTATGGGAACTCCAGAAATATCCGCTACTGTTTTAGAGGGTATTATTTCTAGTGGATATAATGTGGTTGGTGTTATCGCTCAACCTGATCGCCCAGTTGGAAGAAAAAAGATATTAATGCCCGTTCCTACTAAAGAAGTAGCGTTAAGACATGACATCCCAGTATATCAACCTATTAAGATTAGAAAAGAATATGGATTTGTTAAAGAATTAAACCCAGATGTCATTATCACTTTAGCGTATGGACAAATTGTTCCTCAAGGCTTATTAGATATTCCGCCTTTAGGGTGTTTAAATCTTCATGGAAGCTTACTTCCAAAATATCGTGGTGCCGCTCCGATACAATATGCACTTATGAATAACGACAAAGTGACCGGAATGACCTTAATGAAAATGGTTAAGGAAATGGATGCCGGAGAGATGTATGCGACTGAAGAAGTGATAATTGAAGAAAGTGATAATTCAACTTCTTTATTCAAAAAGATGGGCGAGGCTGCTCTTAGATTAATTCTTAGGGAATTACCAAATATTTTAGAAGGAAGGTTAGTGGGCGTCCCACAAGATGAATCTATGGTGAGTTTTGCTCCAAGCATCAAACCAGAAGAGGAAAAACTTGATTTAAATAAATCAAAAGAAGAGTTAAACGGCTATATTAGAGCCTTAAGCGATGTTCCTGGAGCCTATTTATATTTAGAAGGTCTTAAATTTAAAATTTATCGTTCTTCAATTGTTTCTGATGAACTAATTGGAAAAGTTGGAGAAATTGTTAAAGCAGATAAAAAAGGACTACATCTACAAACCAAAAATGGGGTTTTAGCCTTATTAGATGTTCAACTTGAAGGCAAAAAAAGAATGGATTATATGTCCTTTATCAACGGACATCCAAATTTATTACACGAATTATTACAATGAAAATAGAAAAGAAAGCTCATATTGAACTATCAGTCCATCAATTGGTGGATTTTCTTTTAAGAAGCGGCGATATTGACAACCGCGTTTTTAATCGTTCTAGTCAAACCGAAGGTAGTAGACTTCATTCTGTTTATCAATCTAGTCAAGGCAAGAACTATATTTCCGAATACCCATTAAGAAAGCAATTCCTAATTGATAATATTGAAATTGTTCTACAGGGTAGAGCGGACGGGATTATTAAAAAAAGCGAAAAAGAATATATTATTGATGAAATCAAAACCACAGTGATTGAACTTGAAGAATTTCGTGAAGAAAACCTTGAATGGCATCTAGGCCAGGCTAAATGTTATGCCTATATGTTCGCGGACGCCCTTAAATTAGACTCTATCGGAGTGAGGCTAACTTATATTAAGCAAGGCAAAAATAGCAAAAAGTTAATTGATGAGTATTATTTTCAATTCCCGGAATTAGAAAAGGACATTCTTAACTATCTAGATAATTATTTAGAGTTCTATCATGTCATTATGCGTTTAAATGAGCAAAGAAACGTCTCTATTGAACAATTAGTTTTTCCATTTAAAAGTTATCGCAAAGGACAAAAAAGCTTCTCTAAAGCGGTTTATGAGGTTGCACAAAATAAAGGAAAAATCTTTATTGAGGCACCAACTGGAATTGGAAAAACCATGTCGGCAATTTATCCATATGTAAAATATTTAAAAGAAGATGAACAAAGTAAAATATTTTATCTTACTGCGAAGGCTACAGGAAAAGAAAACGCTCATAAAGCATTAACTATTTTAAAAGAACATGGGCTCAGCATTACCGATATAGTAATCACCTCGAAAGAAAAAATATGTTTTTGCAAAGGTAAAAGCTGTAACCCCGATGAATGCCCATTCACTAAAGGTTATTACAATAAAATTAAAACGATTATTAAGGAATCTATCTTAAGATATGATGATTTTGATTATGACACGATTTGTCATATCGCTCGTAAAAATGAGGTATGTCCTTTTGAATTAGAATTAGATTTGTCTTTATATTCTGACGTTATTATATGCGATTATAACTATGTTTTTGACCCAATTTCATATATGAAACGCTATTTTGATGAAGATGCAACTCATTATTTAGTTTTAGTGGATGAGGCTCATAATTTAGTGGATCGTAGCAAAGATATGTATTCAGCTTCTGTGGATAAGAATTTATTTTTAAAGGCTAAACAAAGTTTAAGAGGTGTTTCTAACCATAAAATCAAAAATGCCTTAGCAAGAGTTAATAAAGTATTTTCCTATTATGAAGACACTTTTGAAATTGGTACGGTTAGTTTAGATGATTTCTCTCAGGAAACATATAAAGAATTCAATCACTTCATTACCTCTTATCAGGAAGTGAGCAAAGAAGAAAATAAGTCAATTAGTAAAGAACTTACTGATTTATATATTGAAGTTAACAAGTTTATTAAAATATCAGAATTAATTTCTGATCATTTCTTAACATATGTCAAAAAAGAAACTGACAACGTGATTTTAAAAATATATTGCCTAGACGCATCAAGATTTTTAGCGTCAACTTATGCAAGAGTTAATTCAACTGCCTTGTTCTCTGCGACATTATCCCCAATTGATTACTACGTTAATGTATTGGGCGGAGATATAAACAAGAACCAAAGCATGATTTTAGAATCTCCATTTCCAAAAGAAAATTTAAAATTAATCATCGCTCCAAAAATTTCAACGAGATATAAAAATAGAGAAAAAAGCTACGCAGATGTCGCTAATTATATTAAAACATTTGTTTCTAGCAAGATTGGTAACTACTTTATTTATTTACCAAGTTACGAGTATTTAGATAATATTCTTCCTCTAATTGAATTCGATGAAAACGTTGATGTTTATATTCAAAAAAAGAACATGAGCGAACAAGAAAAACAAACGTTTATCTCTAATTTTCATCAAATTGATGAAAGAAGTAAAGTAGGACTCGCGATTATCGGCGGAGCGTTTGGCGAAGGGATTGACCTTGTGGGTGACGCTTTAATTGGAGTGGCAATTGTTGGAATTGGTTTGCCAAAGATTAATTTTGAGAGTAATCACGTTGCTGAATATTATAAAAACAATAATGTTGATGGCTTTAGTTATGCCTATACATATCCAGGCATGAATAAAGTTATGCAGGCAGTTGGTAGATTAATTAGAACTGAGTCTGATCGAGGGGCTGCTTTATTAATTGATGAAAGATATATGTGGAATGATTACAAATCTCTTTTTAAAAAAGAGTGGAGTGATTATGAAGTAGTCTTATCGGTTGATGAATTAAAGAAGACTCTACAAAACTTTTTCAAATCCTAACATAAATGTTATAATGCATAGCAAATCTACATATGATACGTATAATTATTCAAGGACCAATTAGATGAAAAGTTGTTTAGTTGTCATTCAAAATTTAACTAAAAGTGGCTCACCACAAACGTTTTTGCATGTTATTGAAGCCTTAAAAAAAGAAGGTTTTGTAGTCGATACTTATGCCTATTCGGTGTTTGATAATAAAGCAGATTTAGCAATGCTAAAAGCGTATCAAGATGTTTGCAGAAACATTTATTTTAATAAAATTAACGGGAACTCTCTTTTATATAGATTCTTTCCTTTCTTGCTTCTTTCTAGTATTAAAAAACTAATCAAGAAAGGGCAGTATGATATGTTTTTAACAAACAATTTTTATATCTCTGCTTATGTTGCAAAAAAAGAATATGGAAAAATCAAAAATATCTATTATTCTCTTGGAAACGTAAATCAAAAGAGCAAATATTGGATCTTTAGAAGAAAAGATATTTATATTAAAAAACTAGTCACTAAAGTTGATGCTTATATTGGAATATCAAATTTAGCTTTTTTTGATGATATTGAAATTCCGAATAATAAAAAATTTGTTTTAATGGATTATCCAAACGAATGTTATCCAAACATTGTTAAAGACAATAAGCAAGATTTAACTATTGGACAAATTGGATATTTTTCTCAAAACAAGAATCAGCTTTTTACAATAGAACTGTTTAACAAAGTTAAACAACATTTTCCAAATGCAACTTTGTTATTTGTTGGATATCAATCATCTGATGAACCAAATTATATTGAGGAAGTTAAAAAGAGAGTTGCTGATTTAGGACTTTCTAATAGTGTTAGCTTTCTTCCGCCTAATTATGATAAAGAAGCATTATTTAAACAGATTGATGTATTGCTTCTTCCTTCATTTCTTGAAGGCCTTCCAATTTCGTTGATGGAAGCACAATTCTCAAATACACCTTGTATTGCTTCCGAATTTATTTCTAGTGATGCAGATTTTGGTTTATTAAAAAGATTACCGCTCAACACTGATGAATGGTTAAAAGAAATAAGAAACACTGATTATAAAATTCCTAGACGTCCGAAGTATATTTATACTTCTGAAGAATTTAAAAAACGTATTAAGCACATAATTGATTACGTTTTTAAGTCATCAAGTCAATCTTAATAAACCTCTATTTATAAACTTAACATAAATGTTATAATGCTTAGCAAATATGAATTTTGATCAAAAATACACAAGAAATTTCTCAATTATCGCTCATATCGATCACGGCAAGAGCACACTTGCTGATCGTATTTTAGAATCGACTGGGGCGGTCTCTTCTAGAGAAATGAAAGATCAAATCCTTGACTCTATGGATTTAGAAAGAGAGCGAGGAATCACTATTAAGTTAAATGCGGTGACATTATCCTACACTAGTGATGATGGAAATACTTATATTTTTAATTTAATAGACACTCCTGGGCATGTTGACTTTACTTATGAAGTGTCACGTTCTTTAGCAGCTTGCGAAGGAGCGGTCTTAGTGGTTGATGCTACTCAAGGAGTAGAAGCTCAAACATTAGCAAATGTCTATCTAGCAATTGATAATGATTTAGCAATTTTACCTGTAATCAATAAGATTGATTTACCAAGCGCTATGCCAGAATGGGCAAAAGAAGAAATTGAAAAGCGTATTGGAATATCTAGTGAAGAAGCAGTGGAAGTCTCCGCTAAAACTGGTTTTCATATCCATGAATTATTAGAAGCAATTGTTAAAGAAATTCCTGCTCCTAATGGAGATGAATCTGCGCCACTTAAAGCGCTTATTTTTGATTCATATTACGACTCTTATAGAGGTGTAGTAATTCTTATTAGAATTAAAGAAGGCTCAGTTAAAGTTGGAGACCATATTAAATTAATGCAATCAAATAAGGACTATATTGTTACCGAACTTGGAATTAGATCTCCTGATGAAATTAAACTCAAAGAGTTAAAGTGCGGACAAGTTGGCTATTTATGTGCGCAAATAAAAGACATCCGTGACGTGCGTCCTGGTGATACTGTAACTTCATTTGATAATCCAGCAAGCAAAGCTTTGTCTGGATATAGAGACATCAATCCTATGGTATTTTGCGGACTATACCCAGTAGATAGTGATGATTATCAAGATTTAAAAGATGCTTTAGAGAAATTATCTCTAAATGATGCTTCATTACAATTTGTTCCTGAAACTTCTCAAGCCTTAGGCTTTGGTTTTAGATGTGGCTTTTTAGGACTTCTTCATATGGATGTCATTCAAGAAAGGCTTGAAAGAGAATATAATATTGACCTAATTTTAACTGCACCTTCGGTGATATATCATGTTTATCTCACTAATGGAGAGATGATGCCAATTGATAACCCATCTAAACTTCCAGACTCCTCTAAGATCAATAGAATCGAAGAACCATATGTTAAGGCTAATATCATGACTCCAAAGGAGTATGTAGGCCCAATCATGGAACTTTGCCAAGAGAAGCGTGGCATTTATTTAGATCTACAATATTTTGATGACACTAGAATGATATTGGTTTATGAATTACCATTATCTGAAATTGTTTACAATTTCTTTGATAAACTAAAAAGTTGCACTAAAGGATATGCTTCATTTGATTATGAACCATCCATTTATCGACCAAGTGATTTAATTAAAATGGATGTTTTATTAAACGGACAAGTAGTAGATGCTTTGTCTAGTATTGTTTATAGACCTCAAGCTTATAATAGAGGCTTAGGAATAATTCGAAGAATTAAAACTGTTATTCCTCGTCAACAATTCGAAATTCCTATTCAGGCCGCAATAGGTGGTAAGATTATCGCTCGTGTAGATGTAAAGGCTGTGCGCAAAGACGTTCTCGCTAAGTGTTATGGTGGAGATATATCCCGTAAAAAGAAGCTTTTAGAGAAACAAAAAGAGGGTAAGAAGCGCATGAAGAAAGTCGGGTCTGTAGAAGTTCCACAAGAAGCATTCATGTCAATCTTATCGATTGACGAAGAAGAAAATTAATAATAATTTGGTAAAAAATTAGTAGGTTTTTAGTTTTGTTATTGTAAAACAAATCTGCTTTTTTTATAATGTAAACAGCAAAGGAGTTTATTTTATGGGTGTTAATGATATTGCAGTAAGATTTACTGAAGATAAATACGCTACTAAAAACGAAGTATCACGTGAACTAAAAATTTCCGTGATCGATGGTGTTTGGGATAAGATATTATCTTATCGTGCTCCATTTTGTCATTATTTAGCAATTAGAGGAACAGATAAGAACCAATTAAGAGTTTGTTTGTGCCCAACTATTTCCAGTAATTTAAATACAGTCGAGGCTAAATTATTAAGAATTGTTAGCGAAGCAAACAAACTAGATAGCGTGAATAGCGATAAACAATATTTCCGTCAGTCTTGCTTAGTGAAGAGTTTACAAAATATTGCTTTAGCAAATCTTGCCGTTAGTGATGAACAACATGTTAGAGGCGTTTTACTAGGGACAACTAACGATGTTGCTTTAGCAAATTATCTAAAAGCTTTAAGATACGTTGAACAAAAACATGAGAGTCCACTTGATGTTGATTTTTTAGCTGAACTTTATAGTAGAGTTACAGGCAATAATGAATTAACCTCTTTCTATCGTACAAAAGAAATGGAAGATAGCGGGGCTAATGTTCTTATTTCCCGTGTTTATAAATGCGCACCAACTCATTTAATTGAGCCAATGATGGATTCATTATTCAACTTTGTTGAAAAATCAAATATATCTCCTTTATGCCGTGCTTTAATTAGCTATTACTATATTCAATTTGTTAAGCCTTTCGATAAATATAATAATGAAATCTCAACATTGTTTGCTAAATCTGTGCTTGCTCATTACTCATTAGGAGAGTTTGCTATTTATATTCCTTTAGAAACATTCCTTAATGAGAGTGAAGGGGAAATGGAAAAGATTTTCCACGATGTTCAGACAAGTTCAGATGTCACTTATTTCTTAACTTTTGCTTTAAGATTTATTGGCAAAGAATTCGATAAAATGCTTGATTCTTTAGCGGAATATTCTACTAAGGTCATCAAAGATGACTTCTATCAACTTGATGAAGAAGAAAAGTCAGATCAAATAAGTTTATTCTCTATCGAACCAGAGCCAGCTAAAGAAGAA
Source organism: uncultured Caryophanales bacterium (assembly GCA_947164155.1). Taxonomy (GTDB): domain Bacteria; phylum Bacillota_I; class Bacilli_A; order RFN20; family CAG-826; genus UBA2450. The sequence goes on from CAMUVS010000005.1 coordinate 24,915, forward strand.
GCAAAACCAGAACCAAAGCCTGCGGTTGAACCGGTTACAGTTATAAAAGAAACTCCAAAAGTGGAGCCTGTCAAAAAAGAAGTTGAAGTTAAAACTTCGCCAATTATTGAAAAACCAGCGGGTCTTGCTGTATCTTATATCCCAGAAGAACTCGATGAGAAAACCGCTGCTAGATTAGAAAGACATCTACTTGAATTAGATGTAAGATTATCTAAGGGGCAAGCTCATTTCTATGCTAGACACTGCACTCTTGGCATGTATTACACAATCAATCAATATAAAAAAGCGACTAGATGTGTCTATGAAACAGCGAGAACTTCGATGGATAAACTCGTAGAGTTTGGTTATTATGCCAAAACACAAGCCGGGAAGAAATTTGTTTATACTCCAGTAAAAAGAAATTAATCAGAAAGTGAGATAAATATTATGACATTAGCAGCATTAAATGGTGGAATCATATTCCTTATCATCTTAGGCGCCGCAGCAATTATTGCGTTAATCGCCTTCTTGATTTACTTATATTTGAAACCGAAACTAAAAAAAGATGATAAACCAACCGAAGAACAAATTGTTCGTGAGGAAATGGAACGAGTTTTGAAACCAATTGATGACGAAGAAACCGCTAAAGCGGTTGAACAATATAAGGATGAGGACGAAGACTAATTTTCCTAAAGCCTTATATATTCACATTCCTTTTTGTGATTCAATATGTGATTACTGTGACTTTACAAAGTTGCAGTATTTTCATTCTTTCGCTGAAAAATATCTCGTAGCGTTAAAAAAAGAACTAAATGAAAAGGTGACTAATAAAGAATTAGACACTATCTATATAGGTGGGGGAACTCCTACATCTTTAAATGATGAGCAATTTGAAGAACTGCTTAAAATGATGGACCCACTAGCTAAAAGTGTTAAAGAATATACAGTAGAAGCTAATCCAGAATCATTAACTTTATCAAAGATAAAATTATTAAAGAAATATGGAGTTAACCGTATTTCTATTGGAGTGGAATCAACCAATAATCAAATTTTAAAATCTATTAATCGTAAGCATACTTTTAAAGATGTTAAAACCGCTGTTGATAATTTAAGAGAAAACGGAATTAATAACATTAATCTTGATTTAATTATTGGTTTACCAAATGTTTCATTCAAAATGTTAAAAAAAGATATTGAAAATATCTTATCATTAAACCCAAACCACATTTCTTGCTATAGTTTAACAGTGCATGAACATACAGTGTTTTATATCAATAAGATTGAAGAACCTAATGAAGAATATTCCTACGAAGCATACAAAGCGATAAATTCATTATTAGAAGAAAATGGATTTATCCATTATGAAGTTTCTAATTGGTCTAAGCCTGGATTTGAAAGTCGACATAATTTAACTTATTGGCGTAATGAGCAATATTATGGTCTTGGACTAGGCGCTAGTGGATATATTGATAATATCAGATATAAAAATACCACAAACTTTAATAAATACATTTCATTTAAAAATGAAATAGAACAGGAAGTAGTGACATTAGAAGATAATAGACAATACGAAATCATGCTTCGTTTAAGAACAAAAGAAGGAATTGATGTCCTAGATTTTAAAGACAAATTTGGCTATGACATTTATGAAAGAAATAAAGATGTCATCGATGACTATGTAAATAGAGGCTATTTATTAACAAACGCTAAAAGAATTGTTCCAACATTTGAAGGAATGATGATATTAGACAAAATTTATCTAGATCTTGTCTAAAAATATAAAAATATAAGGATATATAGGCGCGTAAAAGCGTCTTTTTTCATATTTTTACTATGTAATTAAAAAAATTAGCACTTATGTGTTGACAGTGCTAACAAAGAAGTTATAATAGTATTAGCACTTGAAAATGAGGAGTGCTAAAAGGAGGTCAAAAATGTCATTAACAAGAAGCGAAGCCATCTTAAAGATGATAGTGGAATATTTCATTAAAACCGCTGAACCTGTTGGCTCCCACACCCTTATTGAAGAATATCAACTTCCTTATAGTAGCGCGACCATTAGAAATGAGATGAGTGCTCTAGAGAAGATGGGGTATCTTGAAAAGCCTCACACAAGCGCAGGCAGAATTCCTTCTTCTAAAGGATATGAATATTATTGCGAACATTTAAGAGATAAAGATGTTGATGATCAACTCAGATATTTACTTCAAAATGTCTTATCTAGCAAGATTCAAAGTATTGAGGAAGTAATCAAACAAAGCTGCGAGATTATATCGCATATGACTAATCTCGTTAGTGTGGTCTCTCGAAGTGATGAAGATCTTGAAAGACTAGCGTCAGTGCAATTAATTCCAATTAACGAGAATACAATTACCGCAATCTTTGTGACTGATAAAGGTTATGTTCAAAATAAAACCTTCATCCTAAGCGAGAACATCAAATCAGAAGACATCGTAAAGTGTGTTGAACTTCTTAATCAAAGATTAAAAGGAACTCCAATTGGTGAATTAGTGCCAAAGATGGAACTAATTAAACCAATTCTCTCAGATTACGTCATCTCTCATGATGCGGTGTATCAAGCTTTATTAGAAACATTTGTAAGATTTGCGGGAGATCGACTATCGCTTTATGGAAGAGAAGAATTATTCTCTCACCCAGAATTCAAAAATGATACTGAAGCATTAATTAGAGTAATGAAACTCCTTGATGATGCCTCCTTATTCAAAAAAGTAGATATGAAGGCTCTTGGAGAAAAAGAACCAGTAGTAAACATCGGAGATGTTGAAGGTAACCCAGATGTTGCTCTTATCACAGCGAAAATTAAAGTTGGCGATGAAGAAAACACCATCACCTTGGTGGGACCAAAAAGAATGGACTACGATAAAGCAATGTCCGCTCTAGAATATCTCTCCGAAGAATTAGATAAGTATTTCAACGACAAAGGAGGAAATGAAAGTGGAGAATAAAGAAGAATTACACGAAGAACTCCCTAAAAAAGAAAAAAAGAAATTAGAAAAAGCAAACGAAGAAATCGAAAAGTTAAAAGCGGAAGCTAACCACTGGAAAAACGAATATTATCGAGCCTACGCTGATACAAAGAACTTAAGAAATAATCTTGAACAAGATTACAAAAACGCTCTTAAGTATCGTAGCGAAGGATTTATCGAAGAACTTCTTCCGATATTAGATAGCTTCCATATGGCTCTTGCTAACGAGCCATCTGATCCGACACTTAAGAATTACTTAACTGGATTCCAATATGTTTATCGAAACATGGTGGCGGTGTTAGAGAACGAAGGAGTGAGCGAACTTGTTCCTGAAGTTGGCAAAAAATTCGATCCAAACACTATGGACGCTGTAGATACAGTGGAGGGAGAACAAGACAACATTGTTCTAAAGGTCTATGGTAACGGATATAAATTACATGATCGCATTATTCGCCCAGCGAAAGTGCAGGTCGCAATCTTAAAACAAACAAAAGAGGAAAAAACCGAAGAAAAAGCATCATTTGATGCATAGGAGGAAATAAATTATGGCAAAAGAAATTATCTTAGGTATCGACCTTGGAACTACTAACTCAGTAGTATCCTATTTACAAGCAGATGGCACTGTAAAAGTCATCCCTTCTCCAGAAGGAACAATGACTACTCCATCAGTTGTTGCCTTTAAGGCAAATGGTGAAGAAATCGTTGGTAACGCTGCTAAAAGACAAGCAATTACTAACCCAGATACAGTTTCATCTATTAAAAGAAAAATGGGTAGTGCAGAAAAAGTTCACATTAACTGTGTGAATAAAGACTTCACCCCACAAGAAATCTCTGCAAAAATTCTTGCTTACATGAAGAAATATGCAGAAACTAACATCGGACACAAAGTGGAAAAAGCAGTTATTACTGTTCCTGCTTACTTCAACGACGCTCAAAGACAAGCGACTAAAGACGCTGGTCAAATCGCTGGATTAGATGTTGTCCGTATTATTAACGAACCAACCGCTGCTGCCTTAGCCTATGGCTTACAAACTGAAAAATCTGAAAAGATCTTAGTGTTTGACTTAGGTGGTGGTACATTCGATGTCTCTATTCTTGATATTGGAGACGGCACATTCGAAGTTGTTTCTACCGCTGGAGATAATAAACTCGGTGGTGATGACTGGGATGCTGTAGTCGCTGATTATATCAAAGCGCAAATTAAGATGGATAGTGGTGTTGATATTACTGATAAAGGCAGCTTACAAAGAATTAAAGAAGCTGCTGAAAAGGCCAAGATTGAATTATCTTCATCCTTAGAAACAGTGGTCTCCTTACCATTCATTTCTATGACCAGCGCTGGCCCTGTGAACTTTGAACACACTTTAACCCGTGCTAAGTTCCAAGACTTAACAAGACATCTCTTAAAGAGATGTGAAGAACCAGTTAGACGTGCCTTAAGCGACGCTAATATGAAAGCTAGCGAACTTGATCAAGTCTTATTAATCGGTGGTTCTATCCGTATGCCAGCGGTTCAAGAATTAGTGAAAACTTTAACTGGCAAACAACCAAACTTATCTGTTAACCCAGATGAAGCGGTCTCAATCGGTGCGGCTTATCAAGGTGGTGTGGTTTCTGGAGATGTCAAAGACGTAGTCTTACTTGATGTCACTCCATTAACCTTAGGTATTGAAACTTTAGGTGGTGTCTTAACTCCTCTTATTAAGAGAAATACCACAATTCCAACCACTCAAAGCCAAATCTTCTCAACCGCTGCTGATAATCAACCAGCTGTTGATATCATGGTGTATCAAGGTGAAAGACCAATGGCCCATGATAATAAATTACTTGGTCACTTCCAATTAACTGGTATTAAACCAGCTAGACGTGGTGAACCTCGAATTGAAGTTACATTCTCTATCGACGTTAACGGTATCGTTAAAGTGTCCGCTAAAGACTTAGATACTCAAAAAGAACAAGAAATCACCATTACTGGTAGTAACGGACTTTCTAAAGAAGATATCGATAGAATGGTCAGAGAAGCCGAAGAAAACGCTGAAGCTGATGCCAAACGTAAAGAAGAAACCGAAGTGAAGAATAAGGCTGAATCCTTAATTAACGATATCGACATTTCTTTACAAGAAAAAGGCGACAGCATTGATCCTGCCCAAAAAGAACAAACTCAAAAATTAAGAGATGAACTCAAGACTGCGTTAGATAATAACGATATTGAAACTCTTAAAAAGAGAATCTCTGAATTAGAGCAAGCAGCAGCCTATATGGCTAACGCTCAAGCTGGTAAAGGTCAACAAGCTGGTCAAGAAGGCACCCCAGGAAGTAATCCTGATGATGTCGTTGACGCTGACTTCTCAGACAAAAACAAAGCGTAATTTGTATTAAATAAATTTCCTTTCGCTAGAGGGCTTCGGCCCTCTTTAGCCTAAGGGAGAAAGGACTAACATGGCAAAAAGAGATTATTATGAAGTTTTAGGTGTTAGTAAGAACGCATCTAAAGATGAAATCAAATCTGCCTATCGTAAATTAGCGAAAAAATATCACCCAGATAATAAAGAAACTGGTGATGAAGCAAAATTTAAAGAAGTGCAAGAAGCCTATGATATTTTGTTCGATGATCAAAAGCGTGAAGCCTATAATCAATTTGGCCATGCGGCATTTGAACAAACTGGAGGAGGCCCTGGTGGAGGTAATCCATTTAGTGGTGGATTCTCTGGCTTTGGTGAAGATATCAATTTAGGTGATATATTCTCTTCCTTCTTTGGAGGAGGCTCTGCTAGAAGAAACGCTAGTAGAACTGGCCCTCAAAGAGGAGATGACATCTTAATGAAACATCGTGTCGATTTTATGGATACGGTGAACGGTAAGGATGAAGAAGTGTCATTCGATTACGATGAAGATTGCCCACACTGTCACGGTTCAGGGGCTGAAAGTCCTAGTGACATCAAAACCTGTTCTAGATGTAGCGGCAAAGGAACAATTATTCGCCAACAACGTGGCATCTTTGGAATGATGAATACTGAAACCATTTGTCCTGATTGTAATGGTGCAGGTAGAACAATTCTTAAGAAATGTTCTGTTTGTGGTGGAAGCGGTCATAAACGTACCAAAAAGACCATGAAAATACATATCCCAGTTGGTATTCAAAACGGACAACAAATTCGTTTACAAGGAATGGGCGCTGCTGGAACTAATGGCGGGGAGCACGGAGATTTATATATTGAAATTTCTGTTAAACCACACCCATATTTCCAAAGAGAAAGAAATGATATTCATCTTACTATCCCTGTCGACTTTGTCGATGCAATATTAGGGGCAAAGATTGAAGTTCCTACAGTTAATGGAAACGTTTACTTAACAATTCCAGAAGGAACTCAACCTGGCCAAACTCTAAGAATGCGCGGACAAGGTATTAAAGATTTAAGAACTGGTAAGCCTGGTGATCAATATGTGCACCTTGATATCAAATCCCCAACTTCGCTTAATAGGAAACAAAAAGAAGCCCTTAAAGCCTATAAGGAAAATACCAAGGAGAGCGATGATCCTTACTACAAGTTCCAAAAAAACTTTAAAAAATAAGACCCTTTGGGTCTTTTCTTTTTTTGAGACGCCTTTTAAAAAATTTTTTGCAAAAAAATCGCATTTTTCCCCTCTTTATATAATGTAGGGACATTCTCTACAAAGGAGGAAAAATGTACTTCATATCCCAAGTCGGCCAACATGATTGTGCCTTTGCTTGTCTAAAGATGTTATTGGCCAATTATCATCATGACAAGAATTATTTATTTTTGCAGTGCGAGGATAAGCCATATAGTTTTATGGACTTAAAGAAAATCGCAGCCACGTATCATATGGATGTATCAGGTGTCCGAGTAGAAGGATCTAAAGAGCTTGAGAATAATAAGCAATATCCTTTTATTGTCACATTAGAGAAAAAGAAAGGAGTGAAACACAGCGTTCTTGTTCTAGGAATGAGCCGGAAATACGTAAAAATATACGATCCGGAAACTGGCAAAAGGAAAATCCTTTCTGAAATCTTTTATAGTCAATGGGACCGTAAAGCTTTAATAGTCAATAAAGAAAAAGGCTACCAAAAGTTTAAATGTGATGTGCAAATCAATGATTTCATCGATAAGAAAGATAAAATCACTATCCCATTATGGCAAATTATTAGTTCCATATCTTTAGCAGTGGGAATGTATTTTATTAACGCTAATTCGTATTTCTTTCTCCCAGTTATCTTTTTAGCGTTATTCATTATCTTTGAATTGATGTTTAGAAAAAATTTGATTTCCGCGATGCAAAGGATGGATGACAACATTTTCAACTACAAGATCAAAGCAGAAAAGAAAGAGTTTTACGACTTCTTTAAAGTGATGGAAAAATATCGTTATGTCTCTTTAACGATTATTCCAAATTTACTTTATGTAGTTTTAATTTCTGTATTTGTCACTATGGTGTTAGTGATGAATAGCACAATAAATATAATTTATGTTTTGCTTTCTTTATTACTCGCTTTCATCCATGTTTATATTTATCTCCCATATCAAAAAAATAAATATGATGAAGCACTTGAAAAAGAAGCAGAAGTTAAAGAAGTGGAAAATCAATTTCAATTTCGTTCAGTAATTAACACCGCTCATGAGAGCGCTTATAAGCTAGGTTTGTTTAAAAATGCTTTAACTTATATTGAGATTGCGGTTTTACTGATGAGCATTATCACGGTGATGGCAGTGTCACACATTGTGAACATTACCTATGTTATTTTCTATTTATGCATATCTGTTTATCTAAAAGATAATTTCATTCGTCTAATGCAATATTCAGATAGTAGCGAAGATTATAATAATCAATTGGCCAAATTACTTCACTATATCGATTTGTCGATTAAAAATAATCCCGTGGATTGAGTTTATTATCTATGATAAGATATTCTCATGGAATTAGATTTTAATTCAAAATTCGCTGAATGCGAATCATATGAAGGTTTTTATTTAGAATTGATGGATGTGGCTTTTAAAAAGTTAAACATCAAATGCGACCCAATTGTGTCGGTCAGCATTGTTGACAACCGTTATATCCATAAAATCAATAAAAAATATCGTCATATTGATCGCCCAACAGATGTGATTAGTTTTGCCTTCCTTGATAGCGAGAATAATTATGATAAAGTTTTGTTTTCGCCAGGACCAGTAGTGCTAGGAGATATTTATATCTCTTTAGAAAAAGCTAAAGAACAGGCCGAGGAATACGGACATAGTCTACACCGCGAGTTATCATTCTTATTTGTACATGGCCTACTCCATCTATTGGGATACGACCATATGAATGAGGAAGACGAAAAAGAAATGTTCCAATTACAAGAAGAAATCTTATCTGAAAAAGGAGTATAATCTCATGGACAAAAATCAATTAATCATCAAAGCTAAAGAAGCAAGAAGCTTATCTTATTCTCCCTATAGCCATTTCGCTGTTGGGGCCGCGCTTTTAACAAAAGATGGAAAAGTCTTTGTCGGCGCTAATATTGAAAACTCCAGTTATCCATTATGTATGTGTGCTGAAAGAAACGCATTGTATAATGCGATGATGAATGGCTATAAAAAAGAAGACTTTGTGGCTTTAGCTTTATCTGCAGATACTGACGAGCCATGTTCCCCTTGTGGAGCGTGTCGCCAAGTGATTAGTGAACTTTTTCCAAGAGAAGCTCCTATATATATGAGCAATCTTAAGGGAGATGAAAAAGAGACAACAATCGATGAACTTCTCCCATTTGCGTTCTCTGGAGATGATCTTAAATAATGAAATCTGGGTTTGTAACAATTTTAGGACATCCAAATGTTGGCAAGTCGACCATTTTAAATGGTTTAATCAACCATAAGATATCGATTGTCACTGATAAAAGTCAAACTACGAGAAATATTATCAAAGGTATTTATCGCGGTGCAGATTCACAAATTATCTTCATTGACACCCCTGGTATTCATAAACCTCACGCTAAATTAGGCGAAGAGATGAATGCTATGGCTTATTCAAGCGCACATGATGCTGATGTAAATATTTTAGTGGTGGATGCTTCTAAACCATTTGGTGAAGGAGATCAATATCTATTAGACCATTTAGATATAAAAAACGCCCCTTTAGTTATTGTTTTTAATAAAATTGATCAAGCAAGAATTGATAAAGTCGAAAAGTTAAAAGCAATCTACAAAGAAAAACTTCCAGAAAGCCACTTTATTGACACTGTGGCGAGCGAAAAGTTCAATTTGGATTTGCTCATCAAAGTAGTGGAAAATCTCCTTCCAGAAGGCCCAGAATATTATCCAGGTGAAGAAATCACTGATAAGGATGAAGTTTTCCAAATTAAAGAAATTATTAGAGAGAAAGCTTTAAATATCCTTAGAGATGAAGTGCCACACAGCATTGCGATTTATGTAAATAACATTGATTATGAATCTAAACCAATGCACATCGTTGCTTCAATTATTGTCGAAAAAGATTCCCAAAAGGGAATAGTAATTGGCAGTGGCGGCAAACGCATCAAACTCATCGGACAAAAAGCCCGACAAAGCATAGAAAAATATTTAGGCAAACATGTCTATTTAGAATTATTTGTAAAGGTGCAATCAGATTGGCGTAACGACGATGCTTCATTAGAAGCATATGGATATAAGAACAAAAAGAAATAACATGAAAGTTATTATTTTAAGCAAAAGCAATTATAAAGAAAAAGATTGCATTTATAATGCTCTTAGCCAAGAAGGATTAATTTCCTTTATGGCTAAAGGAGCGCAAGATCCAAAAAGCAAGTATGTATGGCTCAACAACCCATTAACAATAGTGGATGTCGATTTTCTTTCAGATGGGCGATATAAGCACAAAGTAATTAATAGTGCAGTTTTAGTATCATCGCCAATGCAAAAATCCACTAACTATGAGTATTTAGTGGCAATTAACGTTCTAACTGAACTTAGTAAAAACGTTTTAGCAGATGAAGAAAAACATCTCATTTTTAATGAAGTAGAAGCTGCACTAAATGCTTTAAGGAATGATAAAGACCATTATATGGTCATCCTTGTGTATTTGGCCAAATTAATTAAATTAGGTGGAGCAGAATTAGAAGTTGACAAATGTGTTTTCTGCGGTAGCAAACAAGACATTGTGGCTTTTAGTTTTGAAGATGGCGGATTTGTTTGCAGAAATTGTTTAAATAAAGAAACAGTTAGAGATCTTAACGGAACACAACTACATCTAATTAGATACATTTTTAAAGCAAACGATTATTCTTTACCAGAAATCGATAAATATTCATTAGATGACAAAAAGATAATTTTATTAAAATTAAGAGATTTCGTCGATGAATATATGGGAGTGAAACTTAACTCCCTTGATGCCTTAATCCAAATACAATAATAAAATACACTGATAATAGGTTGACAAGATACATAACAAATCATATACTTTTTCCTGCAGTTTTTTGGAGGTATATCACATGAGTGATTTTAGTTTTGATAAAGTATGTAGTCACTTAATTTCATCCGGTTATTATTACCAAGGAAGTGAGATTTATGGTGGCTTATCAAACACATGGGATTATGGACCATTAGGTTCAGAAATTAAGAATAACATTCGTAGAATGTGGTGGAAAAAATTTGTTCAAGAAAGCCCAACTAACGTCGGTATTGACGCTGCTATTTTAATGAATCCAAAAGTTTGGGAAGCAACTGGACACGTTTCTACATTTAATGACCCATTAATTGATTGTAAGAAATGTAAGCAACGTTTCAGAGCTGATCAATTAATTGAATCTGCTGATCCAAGTGCTCCAGTGACATCAATGAACAATGATCAAATGATGGAATACATTCGTTCACATCATATAGCATGTCCAAATTGTGGAGCTGAGAATTTCACTGATATTCGTCAATTCAATATGATGTTTAAAACACATATTGGTGTTACTGAAGATTCTAAATCTACAGTTTATTTAAGACCAGAAACCGCTCAAGGCATGTTTGTGAATTTTAAAAACGTTTGTAGAACAACAAGAAGAAAATTACCTTTAGGTATTTGTAATGTCGGTAAAGCTTTTAGAAATGAAATCACTCCAGGCCAAATGACATTCAGAATGCGTGAATTTGAACAAATGGAAATGGAATTCTTCTGCAAACCAGGAGAAGACTTAAAATGGTTTGAACATTGGAAAAAAGAATGTTTAGAATTTATTAATACCTTAGGTATTAAGAATGAAAACCTCCGTTACCGTGATCACGACCCAGAAGAACTTGCTTTCTATTCCAAAGCCACAACTGATATCGAATACTTATTCCCATTTGGATGGGGTGAAGTATGGGGCATCGCCGATAGAACTGATTATGATTTAAAACGTCACATGAGTTATAGTGGTGAATCTTTAGAATATTTAGACCCAGAAGACAACTCTAAATATATTCCATATTGTATCGAACCATCCGTCGGTTTAGATAGATTAACACTTATGGTGTTATGCGATGCTTATGATGAAGAAGCATTAGAAAACGGTGAAACACGTATCGTGATGCATTTATCTCCATTAGTGGCGCCTATAAAAGCTGCAATCTTACCTTTATCCAAAAAATTAGAGGATAAAGCAAGAGACATCCAAAGAATCTTGTCTAAGTATATGCCTGTCGTCTATGACGACACTGGTAGTATTGGAAAGAGATATCGTCGTCAAGATGCAGTGGGAACTCCATTCTGTATCACTGTTGACTTTGACTCTCTTGATGATAATCAAGTTACAATTAGAGAAAGAGATTCAATGAACCAAATTAGATTACCGATTGAAAAACTTGTTGAGTATCTTGGAGTCAAAATCTTTTATTAGTTTGTTTTTAGTATCAAATTAGTATTTTTATAATTTATTATATGGCATACAATAAATCAATTGCAGAAGACGTATTAAAGCATGCGGATATTGTTCAAGTCATCTCTTCATTCATTCCATTAATCAAGCAAGGAAAGAATTATAAGGCGGTTTGTCCGTTCCATGATGACACAAATCCATCTTTGGTGGTGTCTCCTGAAAAGCAATTCTTTAAATGTTTCGTTTGCGGAACAAGTGGAACCGCCATTTCCTTTGTTCAAAAATATAAAAAAATCTCCTATGGAGAAGCGATTAAAATTGTCGCTGATATAGTTGGATATCATCCAGAAGGACTTGATTCTATTGCTAAACCTAAAAAGGTTGATGAAAAAAGAGAATCTTTGCTCAAATGCCTTCATGACTTAAGTTTATATTATCAATTTGCATTGAATACTCCTGAAGGAAAAGAGGGCTTAGATTATTTTGAATCTCGTCATTTAGATGCTCCAATCAGAAATAAATATAAATTAGGCTATGCCTATAAAGATGGAAAGGCCACAATTGCGTATTTACAAAAGAAAGGACATTCAATCAAAACTATTGAAGATACAGGTGTTGCTAAAATGCTATCTGTCGGTAATTATGCTGATATGAATGAGGGCAGAGTGATATTCCCAATTTGCGATATTGATGGCAATGTTGTTGGTTTTAGTGCTCGAAGATTAGTGGATGATGATACCGCTAAATATATGAACACTCCTGAAACGTATTTATTCCATAAATCGAGCAATTTATATAACATTCATATCGCAAAAGACGCAGCCAAATTAAAAGGTTATATCTATATCTGTGAAGGCTTTATGGATGTTTATGCATTAAGCAAGATTGGAATAGATGCCGCCGTTGCGATTATGGGAACATCATTGACTAGCGAGCACATTCAGATATTAAGATCGTTGAATGTTGAAATTAGACTTTGTCTAGATGGTGATTTGCCAGGGCAAAGCGCAATGATGAAGTATTCTAAATTATTATCTAAGGCTGGATTAAAATATCGTGTAGTGGATAACCAAGGCAGTTCAAAAGATCCAGATGAGATATTAAATGAAGATGGAAAAGAAGCTCTTGAAGCATATGTAAATAATCTTATTTCTCAAGTGGATTTTGCTCTTAATTATTATTCAAGGTCCAATCCGCTTAAAACAATAGATGAGAAAAAGGCATTAATTAAAGAGTTTTTACCAATATTATCAAAGATAAATAGTCAAATTGAACTAGATACATATATTCGTAAGTTGGCAAGAATCACGGGATTTGATGTTGAATCTATAAGAAGTGTTGTTAAAAGAACTAGATTATCGACTGCAGATGATAATGTAGTGGCAACAACAAAAATTATGGAAGAGTATCGTCCTGAAAATAAGGAGCTCCAGAAGCTCTTAACAGCAGAGAGAGAACTTTTATACCAAATGACACAAAACAAGTCTGCTGTGAGCTTTTATGAGGCAAAAACGCCAGGATTCTATGATGATATCTATCGCACAATTGCAAATTTTGTCATTGAATATGCTGCAAACCATGAAATGATGGATGATGCTGGTTTACTCGCCTTACTTGAATCTAGTGATTTAGAAAACAAGGAAAGAATTATTCGGGATTTGGTTAATATTTATTCTGAAACACATCCAAAAATATGTACTGATGAGCTACTTAACAACTTGTTAGAGACTATCGAGGATGAAAGAAAACGTATTAGTGATGAAGATGTCTTATCTCAATCACTAGAAGGCAAGTCCGAATTAGAAAAAGCAAGGATCATTAACGAGTTTAATCGTCGAATGGTCTCTAAGAAATAACAAAGTTAAAATAGAAATCTTATTGATTTGAAGGGAGAACAAAACAATGGGAAGACCAAAAAAAGTGGCTGAAGAGCCAAAGAAAGCAACTGCTAAAAAAGAAGCTAAACCTGCAAAGACTAAGGCCGGTGCTGCTAGTGGTTCTAAGAAAAGAAACACCAAAACTTTAACCACATTAGCGGAAATTGAAAGCAAGCTTCTAAAAAAAGCAAAAAACAATGGGGATTGTATTGATCAAGATGAAATCTATGATGCATTAGCGCAATATGAACTTGACGATGATGTTATCGAGGATTTAATTAAATACTTCGCTGATCATGACATTGAAGTTTTATCTTCCGATGAAGATGAAGATGAAGATCTTGATGCTGAAGACGATGAAGAATTTGATGAAAGTAAAATGTCTTTAGAAGACGATGAAGACGATTATTATGACAGCGATGAGACTGACGAAAGTGAAGAAATAGATTTTGATATTGATCATTTCGACACATCAGTTGGCAGCGATGTTAAAGTAAATGATTCAGTTAAGATTTATCTTAAAGAGATTGGTAAATTCGATCTTTTAAAACCTGAAGAAGAACCAATTCTTGCCGCTAAAATCTTAGAAGGTGATGAAGAAGCCAAACAAAGATTAATTAACGCTAACTTGAGATTGGTTGTTAATATTGCTAAACATTATGTTGGACGTGGTATGTTGTTCTTGGATTTAATCCAAGAAGGTAACCTTGGTTTAATGAAAGCTGTTGATAAATTTGACTATACTAAAGGTTTTAAATTTTCAACTTATGCGACATGGTGGATTAAACAAGCTATTGCTAGAGCAATTGCTGATCAGGCACGTACCATTCGAATTCCTGTTCATATGGTTGAAACAATCAATAAAATGACCAAAGTCCAGAGACAATTAGTCCAAGATTTAGATAGAGATCCGACTGCTGAAGAAATTTCTGAAGCGATGGGTGGAGAACTTACTCCAAAAAGAATTAGAGAGATTCAAAGAATTGCCCTTGAACCAGTTTCATTTGAAACCCCAATCGGTGAAGAGGATGATTCTCATTTAATTGATTTTATCGAAGATAAAGATAATGAATCACCTGTTGAATATACAACAAAAAGACTTCTTAAAGAAGAACTTGACTCTATTCTTACAGAATTAACAGATAGAGAAGAAAGAGTTTTAAGACTTAGATATGGTCTAGATGACAATCGTCCTAGAACTCTAGAAGAAGTTGGAAAAGAATTTGGTGTTACTCGTGAACGTATTCGTCAAATCGAAGCTAAAGCTATTAAGAAATTAAAGCATCCAACAAGACGTAAAAAATTAGGAGACTATCGTAGTTCATAATGAAATTATCAAAGAGATTACAAGCCATTTATGATATGGTTCCTAACGGTGTCGTTGCTGACATCGGTAGTGACCACGGGAAATTAATAATTTCCTTATTTCAAAATGGCATTATCTCTAAAGGATACGCTATAGAAAATAAAAAGGGTCCATATTCCAGATTAGTGAAAGCAATTGAAGATAGTGGATGTTCTGATTCTATTGTTCCAATGTTTTCCGACGGAATAAGCGAATTACCAAGTGATATTGACACAATTGTTATCGCAGGAATGGGAGGTTTCAATATAATTGAAATTTTAAAAGCTCATCCATTAAAACTTAAAAATGTTAGAACAATTATTGTTGATGCTCACAATTCCATTCCAGAGATGAGAAAACAAATTTGCTATATGGGTTACATCATTGCTGATGAAGATATAGTCAATGATGGTGGAAAATATTACGAAATCATCAAATTTATTGCTGGAGAGTGTGCTTATCTAGATAATAATGATTTTGAATTTGGACCAGTTCTAAGAAAAGAGAAATCATTAACTTTTAAAGAAAAATATCAATCTAGAATTGCCGAAATTGATAATTTATTATCAACAAAGAAACTATCTGGCGATAGAATTCTAGATCTTGATAAAGAAAAAGAAAGAATCAGAAGAGTGCTATGAAAACTAAAGATCTTTTAAGAAAACTATCTAAGAAGTTCCCAAAGCGTTACGCCAAAATGAATCATGACTATGTTGGCCTTGCCGTTGGTAAGCTCCCAGAGGAAGTTCACAAAGTTTTTTTATGCTTAGATTGTGATTGGGAAATATTCCCAATTATTGAAAAAGAAAGACCAGATTTGGTTATTACACATCATCCTTTTATTTATGGTACTAAAACTCGAGTATTCAAAAGAGATCCTAGCAAAAAGGTTTTGTTCGACACATTAGCAAAGCTAAATATTCCTGTCTATAGCTATCATACGAACTTTGATACTGGATTAGGTGGAATGAATGATGCCTTGGCTAATGCTTTAGATTTGCAAGACATTAAAATAATTGAAAATTGCATTATGATGCGAGGTGGTAGACTTAAAAAGTCTATGCCTGTTGAAGAATTCGCTAAATATGCTAAAAATGCGTTAGGCGTTGATTATGGTTTATTGATAGCTTGTGGAAAGCCTGTTGTGGAATCTGTAGCTGTAATCGGCGGTGGCGGCTCTGGGCACTGGGTCGAAGCTAAAGAAGCTGGATATGATATTTATATTTCAGGCGACGCACCTCATCATGTAAGAAGAGAAATTGTTAACGCTAAATATAATTATTTAGATGTTCCACATGAAGTCGAAAAAATCTTTATTCCAACTATGAAAAAAATCCTCGAGGGATATGATAATTCATTAGAAATTGTGACTATTGATCACGAAAAAATGCCAAAAGTTATTTGTTAATCAAATAACTATATATTTCATCCACAACATATTGTGGAGTTGAAGCCCCTGATATAACAGCGGCTTTTTTCTTACTTTCAACCTGACTAAATGATTGTAATTCCTTTAGATCATTTACCATTAAAACTAAGGCAGATGGATAATTTGATTTTGCGATTTCAAATAACTTATTTGAATTACTGGACTTTTGGTGACCAACTACGATAATCAAATCAGTATCTTTATCAATTTTAGTAACAGCCTCTTGTCTTAATCTGGTGGCAGCGCAAATTTCATTTTCGATTCTAGCGCCAGGAATATGTTCTAAAATATCGGAATAATACTTGTCCAGGCTCTTATAATTAAGGGTTGTTTGATTGATTACATACGGATTTGTATCAGTAATTAAATAGTAGTTAATTAGTAATTGTGTATCATATAATGATACATTTTTTGAAACTGATAATGCAGCATTTGTTTCTTTATGCCCTTTTTGTCCTATGTATATAACTTGATGACCTGATTCTATTTCTCTTTTTATTTTTTCTAAGTTGCTTTTAACTTTAAAACACGTCGCATCATAAATAATTAAACCTTTTTGTTTTGCTTTTTCTTCTATAGCATCGTTATGACCATGCGCAGTAAAGATTAAGACATCTCCTTGATTCAATGAATCAATTGCAGAAAATTCATCTTTGTCATCTAATGTAATTAATCCTTCTTTTGCTAGGTCATCAGTCAATGTTTTGTTATGAGCAAGCATTCCTAAAATATATATATTCTTATTAGGATGTTCTAATCTTGCTTTTTTTGCTATTGCAACTGCTTTTAATACACCAGAACAAAATCCTTGAGGTTTTACTAGAGTAACTTTCATAAAAATATGTTAACATATTCCAGAGGATAGCAAAATATGGAAAAAACCGAATTATATATAGGAAGCCATGTGAGCATGAATGCTCCTGATTTTTTTGTAGGAAGTGTTAAAGAGGCAATATCTTATGGCTCAAACACATTTATGTTTTATACTGGTGCTCCACAAAACTCTTTCCGCAAGCCTTTAAATGAATTAAAGATTGAAGAAGGAAGAAAGCTTCTAAAAGAAGCTGGTTTTGATGAAACAAAATTAATTGTCCACGCTCCATATATTATTAATGCCGCAAATTATACAAAACCAGATTTATGGGAAATGTCTATTAATACAATTGTTAGTGAACTTCGAAGAACTGCAGCCTTTGGAGTTAAAACGTTAGTTTTACATCCTGGAAGTCATGTTGGGATGGGTGCTGAAAATGGTATTTTGGCTTTAGCCAAAGCCTTGGACTTGGCATTTACCACTGATGGCACAGATGTAAAAATTGCATTAGAGACAATGGCGGGAAAAGGACATGAAATCGGAATCACTTTTGAGGAGATTCGTTCTATTATAGATCACTGTAACCACAAGGAACGTTTAGGCGTTTGCTTAGATACATGTCACATTAATGATGCTGGATATAATGTTGAAAATTTTGACGAAATTCTTAAAGAATTTGATAAAGTTATAGGATTAGACAGATTACTAGTCGTTCATGTTAATGATACAAAGAATCCGATTGGCGCCCATAAAGATCGCCATGAAAATATTGGTTATGGCTATTTAGGATTTGATACCTTATATAAAGTTGTGCATCATCCTCTTTTAAAAGGCATACCGATGATTCTTGAAACTCCTTATTACAATGAAAAAGCTCCTTATAAGCAAGAAATCGAAATGCTTAGGAGCGGTAAATTCATTAAAGGGTGGAGAGATTAGAATTTATTTATTTCTTCGATTAAAGCTTCCAGAGCTTCAGCTTCTGGAACTTTTTTTACAACTTTATCTTTTTTAAAGATAACATATTCGTGATGTCCACCAGCAATCCCAATATCAGCGTTTTTGGCTTCTCCTGGCCCATTTACAACACAACCCATAACAGCGACATGGATTGGCTTATTAACAGTCTCTAAATATTCCATAACTTTTCTAGCTAATTCTTCTACATTAACTTGAGTTCTACCACAAGTTGGACAAGCAACTAGAGTTGGATAGTTTGGATATAGCCCACAGTCATGTAGTAACTGTTTACATACTTTTATTTCATCTTTAGGATCACCGGAAATAGAAATACGGATTGTATCTCCAATTCCTTCTAAAAGTAATGGAGATAGCCCTGCAGAACTTCTAACCATTGATATTTCTTTATATCCAGCTTCTGTAATTCCTAAATGAAGTGGGTATGGAAATGTTTTAGAAGCCAATCGATAGGCTGCAATTGTTTCTAAAATGTTAGATCCTTTCAAGGATATGACTATGTCATAAAATCCTAGATTTTCCAATATTTCAACATGCTTTTTAGCAGATGCTACTAACTTTTCTGCAGTATATTGATTTGAATAATCATGAATTGTTTTATCTAATGAACCCGAATTAACGCCAATACGAATTGGAATATGCTTTTCTTTGGCCATGGCGACAACTTTTTTGACATTTTCAATATCGCCTATATTTCCTGGGTTAATTCTAATCTTATCGACCCCATTTTCCATAGCGAGTAAAGCTAAACGATAATCAAAATGAATATCCGCTACTAAAGGAACAGAAATTCTTTTCTTAATTTCTTTTATAGCAGCGGCATCTTTTTCATCCATAACTGAAACGCGCATCAATTCAGCTCCAATTTTAGCGCATTCATTTATTTGCTCGCTTACAGCGAGATAATTTTCAGTCTTGATGTTACACATTGATTGAATAACAACTCTGTTTTGTCCACCAATTGCTAAATCTTTGACTTTTACTTGTCTAGTTAATTCTCTTTTTGTCATCTTTTGTATTTTAGCACTCACTATAATAAAAATGTACTTTTATTATTTTAAGTGATGTGATAACATAACATACGCAATTCAAGGAGACAATATCTATGGCCAAAAAAGAAGATAGAATTTCTATAACATTAAAGTGCACAGAATGTGGTGAAGAAAATTACCTTACTTCAAAAAACAAAAAAGCAAATCCTGATAGATTAGAAAAATTGAAGTATTGCCCACGTTGCCAAAAGAAAACACTTCACAAAGAGAAAAAGAAATAGGGTAACACCTATTTTTATTTTATAAAAATATATGGAAATCTATAAGTTTGATTATAATCCTATCGATGATTTAGTCAGCAACACATATATTCTTGCTGATAGTGATTTAAACTGTATCATCATCGATCCGGGAAAAGGAAATGATAAACTTATAGATTTTATTAATAGACATAACTTAAAACCGTTAGCGATTCTTTTAACTCATGGGCATATAGACCATATTCGCGGAGTTGATCGTTTGGCAAAAGCCTTTAAAATAAAAACATATATTCATTATTTAGATCAAAAAATGATTACGGATAGCGAGTTAAATTTATCTATCCAATTAGGAGAACCTTTAAAAGTTGAATCAGACATCATCACAGTTTCAGATAATGAAGAGCTAAATCTTTTCAAAGAAAAGATAATTGTGATTCACACGCCTTTTCACACCAAAGGTAGTGTCTGCTATTATCTTCCAGAAGAAAAAGCTTTATTTACTGGAGATACTTTATTTAAACAATCGATTGGTAGAGATGATTTACCAAACAACGATAAACATCAAAGAGCGGAATCACTCAACAAAATAAAGAAACTACCTAGCGATATAACTATTTATCCTGGGCATGGTCCTAACACAATTTTAGAAAGTGAACTATTAAATAATCACTTTTTAATATATTAATAGTTTGGTATAATACCAAAGGAATTTAAAGAAAGAAGGTTTATATTTATGGTTAATGTTACTGAATTAAGACCTGGCAACTATTTCATTGAAGAAGGCAATATCTATCAAGTTTTAGATATTTTACTTAACAAAACCGCAATGAGAAAAATGGTTGCGAAAGTCAAAGTGAAAAACCTCCGTTCAGGCGCTGTTACTGAAATGGCACGTAATAGTGGATACGGAATTGAAACTATCAGATTAGAAAAAAGACAAATGCAGTATCTTTATGATACTGGAGATGCCCTTTGCTTCATGGATCAAGAAACATATGAACAAATTGAAATTTCTAAAGATAGACTTAAATGGGAAGTTCAATTCTTGAAAGGCGAAGAAATCGTCGAAATTACTTCTTATGAAGGCGAAGTGCTTGGTATCAACTTACCAGCAAAAGTTGCTTTAAAGATTACACACTGCGAACCAGCCATTAGAGGTGATACAGTTAACAAAGCAATGAAAGACGCTGAATTAGAAACCGGACTAAAAGTCCGTGTTCCATTATTTATTGAAGAAGGCGAAGTCGTTTTAGTTAGAACCGATAATGGAAACTACGACGGAAGAGCGTAATTAAGGAGAACACTTATGTCAACAGGTGGATGGATTGGATTATTAGTTGCTGCAGTTGTCGCTGCTCTTATTGCTGGATTCTTCCTTGCTAGATGGTTCTTTAAAAGACAACTTGAAAAGAACCCTCCAATCAATGAAGGAATGATCAGAGCCTTATATCAAAGCGTTGGAAGAAAGCCAAGTGAAGCTGATATTCAACGTACAATGGCTGCTGTTAGAAGACAACAAAAATAATTTAACTTATAGGTTAATAATAAAGACGTCGTAAAGCCAAATTACGGCGTTTTTTATTGCGCCTTGATTCAGATGGTGTGAAAAATAACCACCTTTATCTATAAGGCTATTAAAGTCAATTAAAACGTATTGATGCAATCTAGAAAAAATCCACATCTGCGTTTGATGTGGAGAAACTTAATTCACAATATACTAAATATACTAATTATCTACTAATTATCTACTTATGGATTATTTCATCCAAGTAATTTTTCTTTCTGTGCCCTCTTTAATTCGTTTAATATTAGCGCGATGTCTAAAGGTTAAAATTGAAGCAGCAAATGTAACAACAATTGAGTGGACATAGCCAAATTCCATCATTGTGTAATATCCTGGAATCCAGCTATAGGCAAATGGTATTACGCCTGTTAACATTAAGATTGTCCATATCCAAGTTAACGCTGTTGCAATCCAACTAATTGAGATACTTGCAAGAGATACCATTTTCTTCCATTTAAGGATGACCAAGAATAAACAAGCTGGAATTACGCCAAATAACCAAGATGAAACAAATCCAAATCCGATAAAGGAGGAAACATTTTTGCCTCCTTTAAATCCGGCAAAGATTGGCCAGCAGTGTCCGAAAGTGCAACCAACCATAACTATGTAATAAGCAGGCCATTGAACTAAATATGCTGATGTATCCGGATTATTTATTTTTGCAGAGACACTTGGAATTAATGGTAAACCGTTATACATTGGGACATTTGTTAAAATTGCCCATGAGATGATAAAAGGAGCAATGACTTTTAAACAATCTAAAACAATACAAAGAACACCGATTTTCTTTCCAAATATTCTACCGACGTTTGTGCCGCCTGAATTTCCTGAGCCAAAATCACGTGGATCTTTATGGAAAAATAGTTTACCAATCCATATTCCGTTTGGTATAGAACCAAACACATAGCCGATAATTATTAATAAAATTGCTACCAATATATTATATAAAATAATATCCATTTTTTGCCCTCGTTCTATTTTACTAAATAACTTTAATTTTGCAACAATTTCCGTTTATAATAAACGGCGAAAAGAGAGATATAGCATGGCAGAGAGAAATTATACCGCTAATGATATTCAGATTTTACAAGGCCTAGAAGGTGTTAGAAAAAGACCAGCAATGTATATTGGTAGCTCTAACGCTAGTGGTCTTCATCACCTTGTTTGGGAAGTAGTTGATAACGCTGTTGATGAAGCGTTAAGTGGATATGGAAAAAACATAACCGTTACTTTACACAAGGATGGAAGTTGTTCCGTTTTAGATGAAGGACGTGGTATTCCAACTGGTATCAATAGAGAAACCGGAAGACCAGGTGTAGAAATTGTTTTTACAGAATTACACGCTGGAGGAAAATTTAATTCAGCTGTTTACAAAAGCGCTGGTGGACTTCATGGCGTTGGTGCATCTGTTACGAATGCATTAAGTGAATGGTGTGATGTCACCGTTTATCAAAACGGTGAAATACATCATTTGCGTTTTGAAAAAGGTGGACATTTAGTGACTCCTTTAGAAGTTACTGGCAAAACTAATAAACACGGAACACTTGTAAGATTTAAGCCAGATCCGCTTATTTTCTCTACTGTTGATTTTAAATATGACACAATTTCAAGCCATTTAAGAGAGTCAGCCTTCTTAATGAAAGGTGTGCGTTTCATCATTATTGATGAAAGAATTAATGAAAAGCAAGAATTCTTCTATCAAAATGGCTTGGTAGAATACATTAATGTTCTCAACGAAGATAAAAAAGAAATTATCCCAGTTGTGGAATTTAACGAGGTTGATCCAACTACACAAATTGAAACCGAAATTGCTCTTCAATATTGCTACGAAGACTATAATGAAACCATCTATTCCTACGTTAATAATGTCAAAACTGGAGATGGTGGAACCCACGAATCAGGCTTTAGAACTGGTATTACTCGTGCAGTTAATGACTTTGCCGAAGCGCAAGGATTACTTAAAGGCAAAAAACTTGAAGGTAGCGATATTAGAGAAGGCTTAACCGCAATTATTTCTTTAAAAATTCCAGAAGAATTACTTGAATTTGAAGGACAAACAAAAGGTAAATTAGGCACTCCGGTTGCAGCTCCAGTTGTCTCAAGTTTAATTTATAATAAGTTTACTTATTATCTTACTGAAAATAAAGAAAATGCAATGCGCATTATTAAAAAATGTGTAGATAGTCAGCAAGCGAGAATTGCAGCTAGAAAAGCAAAAGATGAAGCTCGTAGTAGTAAAAAAGCCAAACAAGAAGTCATTCTCTCTGATAAATTGACTCCTGCTCAATCTAAAGACTACATGAAAAACGAACTCTTTATCGTTGAAGGTGATTCCGCTGGTGGAACTGCTAAGAAAGGTAGAGATCGTTTACATCAGGCAATATTACCACTTCGTGGTAAACCTTTAAACACCGATTCTATTGCTTTAGATAAATTGGTACACAATGAAGAAATTGCAACTATTATCAACACAATCGGTGCCGGATTTGGTCAAACTTTTGATGTTAATGACATTAGATACGGAAAAATTATCATTATGACTGATGCTGATACCGATGGTGCACATATTCAAACGTTATTATTAACGTTCTTCTATCATTATATGAGAACTCTTATAACTACAGGACACGTCTATATCGCTGTTCCACCTTTATATAGAGTTGCCCGAGAAGAAAATAAAAAACTTATCCAAGAATATGCTTGGGATGATGCAGGTCTTGAAGCCGCCAAAAAGAAAGTTGGTGGTGGCTCTCAAGCAAAGATTACAAGATATAAAGGTCTTGGTGAAATGGACGCAATTCAACTAAAAGAAACCACAATGGATCCAAAAACTAGACTCTTGATTCAAGTTGATATTAACGACCCATTCTTAGTGGAAAAACGTGTAAACGTTTTGATGGGAAAAGATGCTTCTCTTAGAAGAAAATGGGTTGAAGAAAACGTTGATTTTACCAATGTTGATACATTCTTAAAGGAGGCGAAGTAATATGGCGAAAAAACCTGAAGTAGTCGATGAAAAAATCGTCGAGAATATTTCTGTTGAACCTCTTGAAGATGTAATGGGTGACCGTTATGCTACCTATGCAAAATATGTCATTCAAGATCGTGCCATTCCTGATGTTAGAGATGGATTAAAACCTGTTCAAAGAAGGATTATTTTCTCTATGTATAAAAGTGGAAACACTTTTAATAAGCCAACGAAAAAATGTGCTCACACTGTTGGTGCAGTTATGGGTACTTATCACCCACATGGTGACTCCTCAATTTATGAAGCTTTAGCCAGAATGAGTCAGGATTGGAAAGTTAGATATCCGTTAATTGACTTCCAAGGTAATAATGGTTCTATCGATGGTGATTCACCTGCTGCTTATCGTTACACTGAATCTAGATTAAGCGAATTATCTAACGAGTTGATTGCTGATATCGAAAAGAAAACTGTGGATATGCAATTTAATTTTGATGACACAGAATTAGAACCAACTGTATTGCCATCTAGATTCCCAAACCTATTTGTTAATGGTACTGAAGGTATTGCAGTTGCTTTAGCAACTGAAATCCCACCTCATAACCTTAGAGAAATGATAGAAGCAACTATTTATCGTATTGGTCATAAAACCGCGACTGTTGAAGATTTAATGCAATTTGTTAAAGGCCCAGATTTCCCAACTGGTGGTTTCATTTATGATTCTCCAGGACTTCAACAAATGTATTTAACTGGTAGAGGAAGAATTGAAATTGCTGGAAAAGCAGAAATTGTAGAAAAAAAGGATATCAATCAAATAATTATCACAGAAGTGCCTTATAAAGTGGTGAAAATTCAGCTTGTCTATGAAATAGACAAAATTAGGCACTCAAAAGCGATTGACGGCATTATCGAAGTTAGAGATGAGTCTGATTATAAAGGAATTAGAATCGCTGTCGATATTAAAAAGAGCGCAAAAGCAGATCTCATTCTTCAATATTTAATGAAGAAAACCAATCTTCAAACTGGTTATACCGCTAATATGGTAGCTATTGTTGATGGTAGACCAAAAACTCTTTCGTTACTCGATTATATTGATGCTTATATTGCACATCAAATTGATGTTGTTACTAGAAAAAGTAAGTTTGATTTAGATAAATATTCAAGTCGTTTACATATTGTTGATGGACTTATTTTAGCTTCGCTAAACATTAATGAAGTTGTTGATATTATCCGTAAGAGTAAAGACAAAAATGATTCTAAAGTGAACTTAATGAATCGTTTTAGCTTATCTAACGAACAAGCGGAAGCTATTGTTACCATGCCTTTATATAAGTTAAGTCACACTGATGAACTTATTCTAGAAAAAGAAAAGGCAGATTTAGAAAAATCTATTGCTGATTTAAAAGAAATTCTTGATGATCCAAATAAACTCAACAAAGTAATTATTAAAGATTTAAAAAATCTTTCAAACAAATATGGGGATGATAGAAGAACTCAAATAATTGAAAAAGGTGAGACTAAAGAAATTGATAAACGCGACCTCATTGCTAAAGAAGAAGTTATGGTTGCTGTCAGCTATGATGGCTATTTAAAACGTAGCTCAATTAGAAGCTGCTCTAGTAGCAATGGAGAACTCCCTGGTTTAAAAGATGGAGACATGCTAGTTGGTAGTGGAAAAGCCTTAACAACAGATTATCTGATTTGTTTTACAAATCAAGGCAATTATGCCTCTGTACCAGTTCATTCTTTAACTGATGCAAAATGGAAAGATGAAGGTACACATATTAATGAATTTACTACCCTTGCTAGTGGCGAAAAAATTATTAAAGTCATGGCAATTAGCGAATTAAGAAATGACTTATATTTAGTCATCTTGACTAAATTTGGTCAAATTAAACGTATGGCTCTTTCTAGTATTGATGTCATTAAGCATTCGCGTCCAGTCAAATATATGAAACTCCTTCCAAATGATTCTATTGCTGGAGTCCAATTAGTAACAGGGGATAGCGATTTATTAGTTATAACTAATAATGGTAATTGTTCATTCTTTAATGAAAATGAATTATCGATTCTTGGAAATAAAGCTGGTGGAGTGAAATCTATCTCTGGATTAGGAAATAATCAAATGGTGGGCTTATTAGCCTTTGAAAAGGAAGAAAAGTCCAAAATTATATTATTTACTAATAAAGGACACATGCGCGTTACAGACATTTCCAAATTCTTTAAAACAAATAGATTAGGGAAAGTGCAATCCATCATGCAATCATTTAAAGGTGATCCGCATAGCATTGTTAGCGTCTTTAAAGCAAAAAGAGATGAAAGTTTAAATATAAACTTATATTTAAATGATAGAACTAATAAAATTATTACAGTAGATGATTTAAGAAACACTGAAGCTCAATACGCTAAAAAGAATATTGATGAAATTACAGCAAAACAGCATATTGCCTTTGTATTTGATTCAGAAGTAGTTGTTGTTAATAAGGATATTGTTTCTCATCCTTTGCCAGTTAAAGAGATAAAGACAGATGAAAATACCGAATCTGAGGTTATTGAAGCAGCAGAAGGCGAAGACAATAAGCAAGATAAAGAAGAAGTGAACTTCGAACAAATCTCAATATTCGATGATTTAGATTAAATATAACAAAGTTATATATAACAATAAAATAGTTAGAAATTAGTAGTTAATTAGTATATATTGATTAACTGCTTTTTTCTTTAAAAAGAAATGTTAATTGTGCGATTTTTTATAAAAGTCTATTTTTATAAGACTTTTTCGTATAAACTATTTATTGAGGTTTTCAATGTTTAAAAAATTCGTCCCATTTGCTCACGCTAAATCAATTTACGAGATAGATCCTGAATTCTTTGTGCGTAATGGTGTTAAAACATTGTTTGTGGATTTAGACAATACACTTGATAGTTATAAGTCTAGAGAGCCAAAAGAACATACGATTAATTATATTAATAAGTTGAAGTCTGCTGGCATAGAACCCGTTATCATATCAAATAATAAACCTCATCGTGTATGTGGCTTTGCAGACAAGGCTGGCATTGAATATCTAGCTAGCGCTCATAAGCCCGGTGCGAAAAGAATTAAACAAGAAATAGTAAGACGTGGTAGAGCTAATAACGAAGTTATGCTGGTCGGCGATCAGATGATGACGGATGTATTAGCTGCTTACAAAGCTAAAATTCGAGTTGTCCTAACTGAAAAAGTTGTCAAAGAAGACCAATGGACAACACGCATTAATAGGCTATTTGATAGACCTATTAGAAGATATCATCGTAAAAGAGGTAATCTAAGAGATTGGAGGAACATATAATATGGCAAATGCAAGAAGAGTAATTAGATGTCAAAGTTGTGGAGCAATTCTCCAAACTGAATCTAAAAGTAAACCTGGCTTTATTTCTAAAGCCGTCATTGAAAGTGGAGTTCCAAGAATTCCATACTGTAACGTATGTTACGAAAAGATGATTGCCCTCAATAGTAGTTCCCTTGATCATGAAACTGATAAGGATATTTTAAGAATCCTTAAAGATGCGGTTGCTACAGACTCTTTAATTGTCTGGATGGTTGATTTATTTACCTTCAATGGAACATTAAATCCTGATGTTGTTAAGCGCGTTAAGAAATTAGATGTTGTTGTTATTGGCTCTAAAAGAGACTTAATGCCATCCGCTGCAACTGATGAAATGCTTATTAGATATATCGATGAAAGATTTGCTGATGTAGGTATTAACCCAATTAGCATTGATCTTATTGGTAGCGAAGATTCTCTTGATATCAAAGAGAAACTTACAAAACTCGGAGAATTAAGAAAAGGCAGAGATGTCTACTTAATTGGCGAACTTAATAGTGGCAAGACAACATTTATTAATAAGATGTTGAAAGACTATAAAAACAACACTAGATGGCAAATTAAATCAGAACTATATCCTGGAACAAATTCTAATGTATTAGAAATTCCTTTATCTAATTCTTCGTTCTTCTATGAACTTCCGGATTTAAGCAATAACACTTCGGTGTTTTCGCGTGTTGAAGCCAGCGTGCAAAGAATTATTACTCCAAAGAAAGAAGTTGTTTTCAGCAGAAAATTCATAGGAGCAGGATCGTCAATTGTTGTTGGTAATTTAGCGTGCTTCTCTATCATTCGTGGGCATCACACATCTGTTCGTGTGTTTACAGGCGAAAAGGTTGAATTCAAAGTTATCGACACAAACAAAATTGATGATTTCCTTGCAAACAATTTAAAGAAAAAATCTTTAAAACCAGTATCTGAAAGATATACATCTTTTAGAGATTACGATATGTTTGAATATGATTTAGAATCAGATGATTTAAGACATGATATTTCTGCTGAAGGATTATGCTGGTTCTCAATTAAAGGTAAAGGTCAAACAATCCGCATCCTTTTACCAAAAGGTGTTGCTGTTAAAGAATCTTTATCAAAGATTAGGTAAGTAAATGTTAACTCAAAATCAAAAGAAGCAATTAAAGACTTTAATTGTTCAAGATAAGACAAAATATCAAATTGGAAAAAGCGAGGTCACAAACGCTCTTTTAGATATGTTAGATAAGGCTTTGACTGCTAGAGAACTTATCAAAGTTGAAGTTTTAAAATCTGCGACTACTCCAATCATGGAATTAACTCTTGATTTATCAAGCAAGTTACACGCTGAAGTTGTTCAAGTTGTCGGAAGAGTAATAGTGTTATATCGCAAAAATAAAGAAAATCCAAAAATCAAACTTTGCAAATAAAATGAAAAATATCGTCCTCTTTGGTGGTGCATTTGATCCAATTCATAATGGGCATATAAATATGGCCAATCAAGCATCAATCCAGTTAGATGCCGATATTTTCTTTATTCCGGCAAAAATTTCTGTATGGAAAAAAGAATCTGCACCAATTGAAGATAAAATTAAGATGGTGGAACTTGCGATAAAAGATAATCCTAGGTTTCATTTATCTAGATTAGAAGCTGATTCTATAGAATCAATAAACTATTCAATCGATACCGTTAAGCATTTTAGGAAAGAATATCCTGATAGCAACCTATTCTATTTAATAGGCACCGATCACGTTAATAGTTTCCATAAATGGAAAGACGCTAAAGAACTATCAAAATTAGCTAAAATTATTTATTTTAAGCGCCCAGAAATGGTGGTGGATTTAAATAATGTCAAAGAATATGAAATGGTGGAGATTAGCGGATTGCTAAACGACGAATCTTCAACCGAGATTAGAGAATTAAAATCCTTGGATACTCCTGATTTAGTTATTGATTATATAATCAATAATCGCCTATATTTCATGAAAAAGATAGCTTCTTACATGAGCGAAAAAAGATTAGTCCACACAATTAGTACAGCAAAACTTTCATATGAAATAGCTTTAGCAAATAATCTTGTAGACGCAAAGAAAACACTTATTGCAGCTCTGTTACATGATATTGGAAAAGAAATGCCAATTAGCGAACAAAAGAAGATTATGGAATCATATTTCAAAGAATACATTGATTATCCGCCAATCATTTATCATCAATTTATTGGTGCATATCTAGCAGAAAAAGACTTTGGAATTACAGATCCAGTGATTTTAGATGCGATTAAGTATCACACAACGGCAAACTCTAATATGTCTGATGTAGCAATTATTGTACATTGCGCAGATAAAATAGAGCCAACAAGAGGATTTAAGTCTGGAAATCTAATAAATTCACTCAAAAGTAGTTTAAATAAAGGCTTTGTTGATGTTTTGCATTCAAATATCGAATATTATGAAAGACATGGCATTGATTATAGAAACGATTTGCAGATAGCTTGTCTTAATCAATATTTAAAATAATAAGAATAAGCATTAATTTATATTGATCCGCCATTATGGTGAAATTTTTCTTGATAATGACTACTTCGCATAATAGACATTATGTTAACTAAACTAATAAAAAAATATGATTTAATCTAAATAAACATTTTTATATATTTGTAGATTTATTCTTTATTTCTGATTTTCTTTAATAAAAATAATCCACATTTGTGTGAATTATCCACCTACTAATTTTCTACTAATTTTATTATTACACCACTAATTTTAACGTTTTGCTTACTTGCGTGATTTTCTTTTCTTTTACCATTTTTGTTATTGTTCTACTTAAAGATTCACGCGTTAAATATAACTCATTTGCCAGCTTTGTTATTGATTTATATGTTATTTTTCTTTTATTAAATGTAAGATAATATGTCAATCTGTCTTCTGCACCACTAATTGTTAATAATTTGATCTTAAAATTTAAGTTTTTTGAAAAATCTGATTGTTGTGTCAAATACAAAACTAATAATTCGTCGTCTTGTTTTAGCAATTTTAAAAGATTTTCTCTACTTATAAACCATATTTCTGATTGTTTCTGAGAAATAACATCTCCTCTGTATCTTGGTGTTGAAGAAAAAACGAGGTTGTTGCCAAACATCTGACCTTCTTCTAAAACGTTATATGTGACTTCTTTTCCACTTGCAAAATATGATTTAATGCTTATTTCCCCACTTTTAACAATACCAACGGAAATGCATGTATCATTTTCTAAGAAAATGGTCTCTTGTGGCTTGTATGTCCTTTTCTCTAGGTATTGAGGGTATTTAGTTAGTAAATTAATTAGATTATTCATTTTCGTGATTCAAATCACATTTATTATATCTATTTTTATATAAAATAACAATCGAGGTATTAAACTATGAAAAAAATTACACTATTGATTCCAACAATTGCATTAATTGCTAGCTGCGGAGGTACTAATCCTTCTTTAAGACAAACTGATTTAAAAATTATTTCTCCTACAGGAGCTCCAGCGGTATCTATGTATAACTTTGTTAATGGGCTCCACACTGTTTTAAAACCCGCCACTGAATTACTTCCGGAATTTGGAAAAGATAATTATGACATTATTGTTGCTCCTGCTAAAGGTGGATTAACAAAGATTGTTAAGGCTAACGCTAATTATCAAATGGCTGCGGTCGTTACCTTTGGTAACTTTGCTTTAGTGTCCACTGGAAAAGATGACAATAATACATTAGACACAGGTGATAATGTCTTAATATTTCAAAAAGAGGATATCCCTGGCTCTGTATTTGAATATTTGTATGGTGATTTAGGATTAAATGTCTATGACGTGCCTGATGTTTCTGCCACAGTAAGTTCGTTAAATACCGGAACATATTCTTCTTCGTCAGGTACAGTCGAACTCGATTATGTTTTCTCTGCATATCCTGTAATCAGCAATGTAAAAAAGACATCTCAAGTTGTTGAAAAAGCCTCTGATGCTTTCGCTAAAAAGACAGGCGGAAAAAGAATTATCCAAGCAGCAGTTTTTATTAATAAAAACTTAAGCAAGGAAAAAGCTGATGATTTCTTATCGTTATTAGAGCAAGATATGACTTCTGCTGTAAGCGATCCAAACAATATTGTTTCGACTTTTAATTTATTCGGCGGAGAATCCGAACAAAAGAATATGTTTGGTGTCGCTGCTAGTGCTGCTTATGATGCGATGAGCGATAGAAACGGCCTTGGCTTAGGTTATCAAAGAGCGAAAGATGCCAAAGATGAAATTAACTATTTCATTAATGACATTATGAAATCAGGATTGGAGTTAGATGAAAAAGTATATTACTAATCGTTATACTTTAACCGGTCTAGGCATACTTTTATTCTTTTTGCTTTGGTATTTGATTTATATCATCGCTGGAAAAAACATTTATGTTTTTCCTGGTCCACTATCCACAATTAAAAGATCATTTGAATTATTTGGAGACGCTTATCTATATAAATGCATATGGGGCTCTTTATACCGTATGCTAATAGGCTTTGGAGTGGCCTCTATTGTTGCTGTTTTTATTGGGATGATTGTTGGTAATCACTTAAAACTAAAACACGTTTTTAATCCAACAATGATTGCCTTAAGAAGTATCCCTACAGCAGCGATTGTCTTCTTGCTGTTACATTTAGCAGGTTTTGATAACGCCTCTCCTTATGTTGTAGGAGTAATTGTTTTCCCTATGGTTTATGAAGCCACTGTTAGTGGATATCAACATATTGATAAACAAGTTTTAATGGCGATGAAACTTGATAATAACACAAGATTACAAAAGAATTTTAAAGTCAAGCTTCCACTAAGTATGCCATATATCGCAGTTGGTCTAACAACTAGCTTCGCTCTATCTTTTAAGATAGAGATTATGGCAGAAACATTAACTTCCACCAGCCAATCATATGGTTTAGGAAGAGCAATCGCGGTTGAGTTTGCTAATCAAACAGATGGTCTAATTTCCACTTTTGCTTACGCTTTTATCGCCATATTAATAATGCTTATTGTTTCACTTCTAGTATTTATTTTAAAACGCACCCTGCATATAAAAAACCCAGATGAGAATTAATCATCTGGATTATTTTTTTTATTGTTATTTTTTAAGAACTTCCACCATCGGCTTACCAACTAAATTGGTTGGCATTTTAAGATTAAAGTTTTCTAGAATTGTGGCGCCGATATCGCCAAAGCATTCTCTTTCTTCTAAATATTTTCCGTTTTTAATGCTTGGAGAATACATAAGTAGAGGAATTTTTTCTCTAGTGTGATCAGTTCCTGGCCAAGTTGGATCATTACCGTGATCTGCGGTGATGATTAATAAATCATCGTCTCTCATTTTAGAAACGAATTCACCAACTCTTTTATCAAATCTTTCTAAAGCCTCTCCATAGCCAATTGGATCTCTTCTATGACCATATTCACTATCGAATTCCACTAGGTTAACAAAACACATTCCAGTGAAATCATGATGTAATAATTCATCAATAGTTTTATCCATGCCGTCTTCATTAGAAACGGTCTTTTGGGTTTTACTAACTCCATAGCCGTCAAAGATATCACCGATTTTGCCAACACAGCTAGTCATGAATCCATGTTCTTGCATGACATTCATTACTGTTGGTAATGTTGGTCTTAAAGCTAAATCATGTCTATTAGATGTTCTTTTGAATGTTTCTGGAGTTTTGCCAACATATGGACGGGCGATAACTCTTCCCACCATCCATTCTGGTTTCATACAAATTTCTCTAGCGATTTCACAGCATCTATAAAGTTCTTCTAAACCAGTTACTTCTTCGCTTGCAGCGATTTGAAGGACTGAGTCGCTAGATGTATAAACAATAAGAGAATTATCTCTTATTTGTTCTTCGCCTAATTGTTTAATTATTTCTGTACCACTAGCAGCGCAGTTACCAATCACTTTATGTCCGGTTTTCTTTTCTAATTCATCAATCAATTTTTTTGGAAAGCCAGTATCTGTAAAAGTCTTAAATGGAACTTTGGTATAGAT
This sequence comes from uncultured Caryophanales bacterium, assembly GCA_947164155.1. Taxonomy (GTDB): domain Bacteria; phylum Bacillota_I; class Bacilli_A; order RFN20; family CAG-826; genus UBA2450. The sequence continues at coordinate 58,308 of CAMUVS010000005.1, forward strand.
GCCCATCATTTCCCAGTGTCCTGTCATAGTGTCTTTACCGTTAGACACTTCTCTACTACGAGCCGCAAATGCATGCGGATGAGACACTTTTTTGGTTCCTTTAACATCAGCTAAGTCTGCAATACCCATTGCCTCCATATTTGGAATATGTAATCCATTAGGCATCTTTTCAGAAATATGAGCAAAAGTATTACTGCCCCAATCACTATGTCCGGCATTGAAAAATTTATCAGCATCTGGTTCATAACCGACGCCAGCTGAATCAGCGACGATTACAAAAATTCTTTTATAAGGATATGACATATATTTCTTACCTCGAAACTATAATATATTATTTTTTGTTAATAAACAAATCATATGCACTAATAATTCTATCCTTAGAAACATGTGTATAAATTTGTGTAGTAGCGATATTAGCGTGACCCAACATTTCTTGTACTGTTCTTAGCTGCGCTCCGCCTTCTAATAAGTGAGTGGCAAAGCAGTGTCTTAAAGTGTGGGGGGATATCTCTTTTTCAATACCGACTTCAGAGGCATATTTTCTGATTTGCTTAAAGAAATAGACTCGGCTTAACGGCTTACCTTTCTTATTTAAGAAAAGATATTTAGAATCTGCTCCATGGAATTTTCCTCTAACTTGATTAATGTATTTAACAACATATTCTAAAGCAAAGTCTCCCATTGGCACTTTTCTTTCTTTGGCGCCTTTACCAAAAACAATCACGATCCCTTTTTTAAGATTAATATTGGCTTTTTCTAATTCTAATAATTCAGAAACACGTAGTCCACTAGCATACATTAATTCCAACATCGCCTTGTCTCTTATGCCACTAGGAGATTTCATATTTGGAGCATCAAGTAGCCTCTCTACTTCCTCAACCGACAAATAAGTTGGAAGAATCTTTTCCTTTTTTGGACCTTCTATTTCAGGAATCTCATCGTTATAATATCCATCTTTCTTTAAAAAGAGATAAAAATGCTTAATAGAAGCCGCTCTTCTTAAAGTGGTTGATGGTTTTCTACCAAGACTTGCTCCATAAAGCATAAAAGAATTAATGTCATAAGGATTTAAATCTTCGGTGTCTTTCTTGTCCTTAAAATATTTAAAAAACAACTTTAAATCTGTTAAATAAGCATCAACAGTCTTTTTTGATAAGCCCTTTTCCACTAGTAGATATTGGGCGAATAGATTAGCAGCGTCATTTATTTCCATTTTTTACTTCACTCGCTCTTTTTAAATTTGCGCCTTTATAGCGACGATTTAAATCATTGATGATTAATTTAGTGCGATTCTCTTCTTCGTGTCTCTCGTAGTCAAATAAGGTCATTTGGATGGAAGAATCTTTAATACTGACAAGGTTTTGAAGTGTAACTCCAATAGCTCTTACGGTTAAATCTAGAAAATTACGTTCATAAAGTTTTAAAGCGGCATTAAGAATGTCTTTGCTGTCATTGGTTAATTTATCTAGAGCTATCGATTTATTACGTGCCTGATAATTAGTGTCTCTTGCCATAATTTGAATGGTATTTCCGACCATTGAATCTTTTTTGGCGCGCATTGACACTTCTTCAGCAAGCATCATAAAAGTTTGTTTGATGATTTCAAATTGGTTTGTATCACTTTTTAAAGTTGTGGAATTACCCACTGATTTTGGATTTTCGTATTCGGTGATAATTTCATCTGAACCATAACCATTAATCCATAATTTTAATTCATCGGCAAATTTGCCTAATATTTTTAATGTTGATTCGTCATTGTTATTTAATCTATTAGCGAGATCACCAATCGTTTTTACTCCAATATGTTCTAATCTAGGCGCTGTTTTCTTTCCTACACCAAACATATCTTTAATTGGAAGGGGATATAAGATATTTCTAATATCTTTTCTTCTAATAATTGTGACTCCCATTGGTTTTTTATAATCACTTCCCATTTTCGCTAAAAATTTACTTGGACCCACTCCAATTGAACATTTAAGCCCAGTTTTTTTATATAGATCTAGTTGAATTGATTTGAAATATTCAGTGACATTTTTCTTTCCTTTAACAGTATCAGTAAAGTCTGCAAAAAGTTCATCAATAGATGCTGATTCAACTTTTGGAGTAATACTTCTAATATAGTTTTTGAATTGATGCGATAAAGTGATATAAAAACGATAATCAGGTGGCACAATCAATAAATTAGGACATAACTTAACAGCTTTGTTCATTGGCATCGCACTGCTAACACCATATTTTCTTGCTTCATACGAGCAAGTTGAAACAACACCGCCTCGACCTAAGTGGCCTATCGCTACTGGTTTATTTTCTAAGGATGGATCCCTAATTTCTTCTGCTCTAACAAAAAAAGCATTTAAGTCAATATGGACAATTACTTTCGCCATATTTTCATTATAAATGCATTCTTAGATTATGTTAACTAATATTTAGATTAAATCGATAATATTATCGATTTTTAATCCGAACAATTCTCTTTGTTCATCGATTGTCGCTTGTTTAACAAATTCCGTTGGAACAGTTTTAACAATAACTTTTCCTTGATATCCTAAAGCCAGTAATCTACTTTCTAAAGCATTAGCAAAGCCTTCTTTAGTAGCGTAGGCATTATAAATAATAACTTTTTTGTAGTTAAGAAGTTGCAAGACCTTAGCCTCATCCATTGGCCTAATGTAGATTGCATTAAATAAGGTGACATCTTTATCTAATTCTTGGATTTTCTTTTTTAAATCAACAGTAACTGGTCCAATTGAAATGATTGCAGTGTCTTTACTCCTACCTTCTAATTCTACTTTCCAACTACCATAAGGAATCTTTTTTACTCCTTCGGTATTTACTGAGAAAAATTCACGTGGATATCTAATGGCAAATGGTCCGTGATTACATAATGATTCTTTCATTAATGAAAGAGCTTCGTTACTTCTGCTGGCCATAGCGATAGTAACATTAGGGATTGTATATAAGAACGCTTCATCATAAATTCCTTGGTGAGTTTCTCCATCATTTCCCACTAATCCAGCACGATCGATTAAAATTGTGCAGTCAAAATTCATTCTAGCGACATCATGAGATAATTCATCATAGCTTCTTTGTAAAAAAGTAGAATAAATGGAGATCACTGGGTGAATTCCACTACTAGCTAAGCCACCCGCTAAAGTAAAAGCGTGTTCTTCAGCAATTCCAACATCGATTGTGCGATTAGGGAACTCGGCAAACAAAGAATCTAAATCAGAACCATGTTCTGTAGCAGGAACAACGGTCACAATATTTTTATTATTTGTCATTTCATTCTTTAATAAGAATTTATATTGTTCACTCCAGGAAACCACTGCTTCTTTGGCTTTAATTTCACCGGTAGCAACATCAAATTTAGAAACGCCATGCCATGAGCCTTCGACATCGTCTTCAGCGTATTGGTAACCCCTGCCTTTAATGGTTTTGATATGAACAATAACTGGCCTCACTGTTTTCTTTGCTTGCTTTAATGCCTTTTCCACGTGTCTAATATAGTGACCATCTACTGGACCGATATAATCTAGACCCATAGTATCGAATAAGTTAAAGCCAATAACTTTACGTTTTGTCCAGTTTTTCACTTTAGTGAATTTCACCCACATCCACTTTCCAAATCTTGTTAAGAAAAAGATTTTTCTAAAAGCGTTTTTACTTTTGATATAGAAGGATGAACCGGACATCTTTCTAAAGGCATTAGATAAACCGCCGACTGGCTGAGAGATGGACATTCCGTTATCATTTAAAACCACAATCACTTTATGGTTTGATTGAGCAAGATTATTTAATCCTTCAAAAGCTAATCCGTTTTGAATTGAAGAATCACCAATAAAAGCCACGACATCATATTTTTCACCTTTTAAGTCTCTGGCAAAAGCCATTCCACTAGCAGCGCTAATTGAAGTTGAAGAGTGGCCAGCTTCAAAATGATCATAAGGCGATTCATTCATTTTTTGGAATCCGCTGATGCCATCTTTCTTTCTTAAAGTGTCTAATTGACGCCCAGTTAAAAGTTTATATGTATAACATTGATGTCCAACATCAAAGATGATTTTATCTTTTTTAAAGTCAAAAGTTCGACATAAGGCAATTGTGGCTTCTACTGTTCCTAAATTTGCAGATAAGTGACCACCGTTTTTACTTGTTATATCTAAGATATAATCTCTTATGTCCGTGCTTAAAACATCAAGTTCTTTATAACTCATTTGATTGAGGAACTCAGGACCTGCAATAGTTTTTAAGTCAATGTGTTTAACTTCTTTAGACATAATTATTTTTCAATTTCGATAACCTTTTCGACTTTTTCCTCAGCTTTTTTAAGCTCTTCATTTAAAAGTTTAACTATTTTGTTGCCTTCTTCGTATAGTTTAAGACTTTCATCTAAAGAGAGCTCTTTTTGCTGAATTAAAGAAACGATTTCTTTCAATCGATTTAGTTCTTTTTCAAAATTTACTTCTTGAGCCATAATTACTCTCCTTTGATTTTAATGACTTCACTATCGAAATCACCGTCTTCTAATATAGTGTGGACAATTTGTCCGGATTTTATTTGTTTAACATTTTTAATAGGTTTACCCGATTCATCTAAGGATATAGAATATCCTCTAGACAACACTGCTTTTGGATTTAATATTTCAAGCTGTTTAGAATAGCTTTCCAATTCGTCTTTTTGACTTTTAACTAAATCTTTAAGTGAATCAGTTAACTCTTCTTTTAATTCATCAAGTTCTTCCTTTTTATCTTCGATAGAATCGTATAAAGCTTGTTCCATTAATAACTTTGACTGCGAGAACAGGTTTTCTAATTCTCTTCTATCAACAGTGGCCAATTCGGCTGCTCCAGTAGGAGTTGACGCTCTTTTATCAGCGATATAGTCAATTAAAGTGGTGTCGATTTCGTGCCCTACCGCAGCGATAATTGGCATTTTGCTTTTAGCAACTGCTCTTACTAACTTTTCATCGTTGAAGGCACTTAAATCTTCACTTGCCCCACCGCCTCGACCAATAATTAGAGTGTCTAAATCAAATTGTTGAGATTTTTCGAAGGCTTTTAGTAGCCTTTCAGGGGCTTGTTCTCCTTGAACTAAACTTGGAAAGACATATATATCAGCGATTGGATATCTTCTTTTGATGTTGGTAACAATATCTCTAATTGCTGCTCCATTAGGAGCGGTAATCACGCCAATAGCTTTAGGATAGATATTGATTGGTCTTTTTCTTGATTCATCGAATAATCCTTCACTAGCGAGTTGTTTCTTGAGTTTTTCTAGTTCAATTAATTGCTGTCCTAATCCCACTTCTTCCATTTCATAGATATTGAGATTGTAACTTCCTCTAGGGATATAAGCATCAACACTAGCTAGAACAATCACTTCGTCTCCATCTTTTGGGTTAAATGCGATACGCTTTGCGTAATTATTAAACATTACCGCACTAATGACAGAATTTTGATCTTTAAGTGAGAAATAAAGATGTCCGCTTGGATATGCTTTAAAGTTGCTTATTTCCCCTTTGACGCGAATATATTTAAGCTTCTCATCATTATTTAAAAGGCTCTTGATGTAAGAGTTCACATCACTAACTAAAACAACAGGAGCAGATTCAAACATTATTTCAAAACTCCTGAATCTAAAATGCCATTGATGAATTTTGCTTGTTTGTCGTCAATATACTTTTTTGCTAATTCAACAGCAACATTAATAACCACGGCCTTATCAGCTTTTTCTATAAAATAGAAATGTGTATAACTCATCAATAAAATTGCCTGGGTTAATAAAGGAAGTCTTTCCCATTTCCATTTTTTAAGGAATGGAGCATAGGCTAATTTTATTTCTCCATATTTTGCTAAAGAAACCATTACTGAATCAACAACATAAGGCGGAACATCTTTAAATTCGCATTCGCATAAACTTGAAAGAACTTCTTCTGCGGAGCGATTAACTTGTTTTTCACCAAAAGTAAAATCGGTAAGCTCATTATAGATAGCCACCATAATTATGTAATGTTGTTGATTTCTAGTAAGTTCCATATTGATAATCCTATGACGAAATTTAATTAATTAAATTTATTGATAATTGATTCACAAAGTTCGACAAGATGGTCGGATGTGAAATTGAAATGAGAAATCACATCTTTTGCAGGTGCGCTAGCGCCAAACTCATCTAAGCCCATGTGATATTTAGACCATTTGCCCCAACCAAATGTTGAAAGCATCTCAACTGATACTCTTCTTTCGCTTGGTAAGAGTAAAACTTCACGTCTATAATCTTTTTCTTGTTCGGCAAAAATTTCCCATGAAGGCATAGAAACAACACGAACATCAATTTTCTTTTCTAATAATTTCTTTTGAGCTTCAATTGCTAAAGAAACTTCACTACCAGTAGCGATTAAGACTAAATCAGCGCGTTTAGCTTCTTTAGAAACTACATAAGCGCCGCGTTTAACACCTTCAGCACTGCTGCCTTCTAGTAAAGGAAGATTTTGTCTAGACAAAATAAGAGCAGTTGGAGTTTTAGTGCTTCTTAAAGCTTCTCTCCAGCAAGCATAAGTTTCTCTTTCATCTGCTGGTCTAAGAACCCTAACATTTGGAATAGAACGTAGCATTGCAAGTTGCTCAATTGGCTGATGGGTTGGACCATCTTCTCCAACAGCAATACTATCATGAGAGAATAAATAAATGCCTGGGAGATGAGATAATGCTGCCATTCTAATGGCAGGTTTCATATAGTCTGAGAAAACAGCAAAGCAGCCAACATAGCTTCTAATTCCTCCGTGAAGGAGCATACCATTTTGCATACATCCCATTGCGAATTCTCTAATACCCCAGTTGACATTATGACCTTCACGATGTTCTGGAGTGAAATCCACTCCACCATTTAATTTGGTCATCACGCTTCCAGCAACGTCAGCGGATCCACCAACAAGCATTGGTACACTTAACATATAATCATTTAAAGCTTTTCCGCTAGCGACACGAGTGCTCGTAGAACTGCCTTCGACAAATTCTGGCATTTCTTCTGGTAAGTATTTAGATACATCTAAACCTTCTAAAGATTCAAATCTCTCAGCTTCAGCTTTGTGGTCTTTGCGATAGTCTTCAAATACTTTCTTATATTCTTCGTGAGCTTTATTTCCACGAGCCACAAAAGTTGATTCAAAGTGTTTTCTAACTTCTTCAGGAACAAAGAAATCTTCGTGATCAAAGCCATAAACTTCAACTTTTGCATGTTTTCCGTCTTCTACACCTAAAGGTGAGCCATGGACTTTAGATGTTCCTTGTTTGGCACTACCAAAGCCAATAACAGTATGAACCATAATCATCACTGGTTTATCCTTTGAAGATTTAGCTTTTTTAATAGCTTCATCGATAGCATCGACATCATTACCGTCTTTAACTTCTAAGACTTCCCACTCACTAGCTAAGAATCTATTTTTTACACTTTCAGAGAATGAAAGATCTAAAGCACCATCAAGTGTAACTTGATTAGCATCATAGAATAAAATCAATTTATTTAATTTTTGGTGTCCAGCAAAAGAAATTGCTTCTTGAGATAAACCCTCTTGCAAGCAACCATCACCACATAATACATATGTATAATGGTTCATAATCTTTTCGCCTTCTGAGTAATTAGCGGCAATTGAGGCTTCTGCTAGAGCCATACCAACAGCTTGAGCAATACCTTGTCCTAAAGGACCACTAGTTGCATCAACTCCTTTTGTCCAGTGATATTCTGGATGTCCTGGAGTTAATGAACCAATTTGTCTAAATCTCTTTAAATCATCCATACTTACTTCGTATCCACTTAAGTGGA
>CAMUVS010000006.1 GCA_947164155.1 uncultured Caryophanales bacterium
ATTATCTTATTAGAATTATAGTTAATTATCAAGACAAAAATGACCAACAAAAAACCAGGATTAAATCCTGGTAGTTTGTTTTGCTAATGATATTAGAGTCTAACGTCTTGGACTTTTCTTCCTGGTTTTGCGGTCTTTTTAAAGACAACTTCACCTTTAGAAATTGCTCCAACTGGACAGACATGTCCACATAAGAGACATCCAACACATTTATCATGGTTACAACTTGGTCTTCTAGACTCTTCATCCCACTCCATAGCTTGGTGAGCGCCATCATAACAAGAGATATAGCAACGGCCACAGCCAACACATTTTTCACGATCAATTTCTGGATAGACAATATAGTCTCTATCGAGTTCTTCAGCAGGAATAATGTTCTTATTAGCTTTACCCACTAATTGCTCTAAGTGATCAACATGTTGTTCTTCCATGTAATGCATTAAGCCGTTACATAAATCTTCAACGATTCTATAACCATATTGCATAATCGCGGTGGTAACTTGAATAGTTTTAGAACCCACTAAAATGAATTCAGCAGCGTCTTCCCAAGTTTCACATCCACCGATACCAGAGACTTCTAGATTAGGAATCGCAGTTCTCATTTGTTGAATAAATCTTAAGGCTACTGGTTTAACAGCTTTTCCGGAATATCCAGAGATCGCGGATTTACCGTTAACGATTGGCATACCAATTTTCTTATCTAAATCAATATTGCATATTGACTTGATGGTGTTAATCGCGGCAATACCGTCCGCTCCACCTTCTAAACAAGCTTTAGCAACTGGCACCATATCAGTAATATTTGGTGTCATTTTTGCCATCATTGGGAGTTTAGATCCTCTTTTAACAGCTTGACAGTATCTCTTACAAAGTTCGGCATTCGTGCCTACGTCACTTCCCATCGCGTGAGACGTCATTTGAGGACATGATAAGTTCATTTCAATCATATCCGCGCCTGCTTCGGTAACTTTACGAGCGAGGTCTTCCCAAGTCTCTTCACTATTACCCATAATCGAGGCAATTAATACTTTATCAGGATATTCTTTCTTTAATCTTGCTAAGTCAGCAAGGTTTTCTTCTAATGAATGTTCAGCGATTTGTTCCATGTTTTTGAAACCGACAAATGGTTCAGCTTCTTTAGTTAAGGTATCAAATCTAGGAGACACTTCATTAATAACGTAGGATTTTGGACCAATTGTCTTAAAGACAATTCCACCCCATCCACAGTCATAGGCCTTTTTACACATGTCATAATCATTTCCTACTGGAGAAGATGATAGACAAAACGGGTTAGGGAATTTAACACCTAAGAAGGTAATACTTAAATCTTTCTTTACCATAATTATTTACCTCCTAAATATTTTTTAACTTTATAGGCAACTTCTTTAGCAGATCTCACCGCATAAACAACGGTCTTTTCTCCGCCTTTATAGATATCACCACAAGTGAATAAGTTGCCTTCAACTTTTTCTACTTCTTGAAGTTTATTAACTTCTAAACCAAATGCACCTGCTTCGGTAGCTTGACCAACAGCGAGAATGATTAAATCAGCTTTAACTTTGACTTCGCTTGGTACAAATCTATGAGTGAATCTCACAGTCTTTCCTTTTAATGAAACAGGAACAAAGCCGTCCATAATAGAAACACCTTGCTCTTGAGCGCCCATAAGTTCTTTCTTAGAGGCCCTAAATTCTTCAAATGTTTCATAAACGACATCAGTGACTTGTTTAACGCCTAATAATTTAAGAGTAGTAACAACGTCCATAGCGACGTCTCCTCCACCGATAACTAACACGTTATCAGGGACTTTAACATTACCTTTCTTTTTCTTGCAGTCATGTAAGAAGTCAACCGCGGTCTTGACAAATCTATGACCTTCAAACATTGGAAGCATCTTGCCTTTAGAGTGACCGACCGCTAAAACGACTGCGTCATATTCTTTTTGAAGTTTCTTTAAATCTTCTACTTTAGTAGAGGTTCTAATTTCTACTCCTAATTTTTGAATACGTTTAATTTCTTTATCAACAACGCTAGATGGTAAACGATATTCAGGCATGCCATATCTCATATAACCACCAGCTTTAGCGTCTTTTTCAAAAACCACGACAGAGCAGCCATCTAAAGCTAATAAACCAGCAATAGATAATCCAGCAGGACCACTACCAACAACTGCCACTTTCTTACCGTTAGATGGTTTCTTCTCTAAGATATCCATCTTTAATAAGTCTTCATAGTCAGTGACATATCTTTGAATTCTTCCGATATCAATTGGCTTATCAATACCACTTCTAGAACAACCAAGTTGACAATATCTTTCGGTTGGACAGACTCTTGCGCAAATTGCGCCTAAAATATTATTGATACGAACAGTTTCTGCTGCGCCTTTAAAGTTTCTAAATCGCACAGAACGAATAAATTTTGCTGGATCCGTTCCAGCAGGACAGGCTTTAGAACATGGAGCGTCGTGACAAAGTAAACAACGTGATGCTTCTTCCATCACGAGTTTAGGTGTATACCCGGCTTCATATTCTTTTAAGTACTTTTCGGACATAAAAATCCTCCTAATTAAGTCTAAAAAAGAAAAATCCTTGTATTTATTTTAACAAATAAAAAAAGAATATGCATTATCAATTGCATACTCTTAATTTTGCTTATCTATTACTTTCGTATTCTTCAATTATTCTTTCACGATTAGAAATCTTTTTAGAAAATACCGCGCCTGAAAGGATGAGGAAGACAATTCCGGCATCTGCGACTAATTCAAATAGCACTCCTAAGAATACGTACATTACATATTGACTAACAACTCCATACCCCGGATCAGCGACATCAACTGTTCTAACGCCTAGAGCAATAAATAAAATACAAAGCGCTAATCCAACTGGTAAAAAGATCAATCCTAAAGTTAAAAATGTTGTTCTTTTAGATTTTAAAGAAACGATTTCTCTTTTATATCTTTCTATGGTCGCATCATCAACTTTATTATTAGATGAACTTTGATCAATAAAGCTCGCCGCTACTCTAGTAGATGAAATAGCTTTTCCGCAATAAGAACAATAAACTGCATCTTCATCAACGCTTGCTCCACAATGTGGACAAGTCGCGTACTTCACCAATTTACTGCCGCATTTATCACAATACGTTGCCCCATCTCCAAATTCAGCATTACATGTTGGACATTTTTTCATAATTAATCACCATCCTTTTGAGGATTTAATTCTTTATAAATACCTACTAATTGTTTAGCCCATTTATCACTAGAATAATTTAGCATCGTCTTTTTAGCGTTTTTAATGATTGGTTTAATATCACCAAATAAGGCTTTTTCTAGTTTAGAAACCCATTCATCATAGTTATGATAAATTAAAGCGTTTTCCTCGTCGATAAATACTCCATCTAAAGCGGTATCCGCTTTCGCTAATATTGGAGTGCCACACACTGCAGCCTCAAAATAAGTTAAGCCTTGAGTTTCAAAGTTACTCGCGGTGACAAAAACATCGAATAAAGAATAATAATATTTGAGTTTGGAGTTTTCTATTTCACCCACAAATATCACGTTTTCTTCTAAATCTAACTTTTTCACAGTCTTTTTAAGCATTGGAATCGCATCTCCGATTCCTACAATAATAAAGGCTAGATTAGGGATTTCGTGCTTAATTTTTGCAATATATTCTAAAGTCTCAACAATGTTCTTTTCTAGGGAAACTCTTCCTACATAACCAATAACTTTTTTATGTTTAAGTCCATATGAATCTCTTAAGTTATTAATTAATTCATTATCCATCTTAGAGATTTCAAAGCGAGCGACATTAACTGGAGAAGGGATAATACGAATATCTTTTTCTCCAACATCCTTTTTTAAGATCTCATAGCTTTTTTGAGAAGGAACAGTAATGATTTTACAGTCATTATAAATACGTTGAAAAATTAAGCTTTTCGCAGTTTTATAGATAATATTACCTAAATCTAAACCAAACTTCTTTTCATAATATAAATTCCATAAGGTGTGATATGTATATAAAATATTAACTCCTGTTAACTTCGCTAATTTAAGAGCGATTACCCCGACAGAATATTCGGTATGTAAATGAATATAGTCAAAACCAAATAAAGCAAGCATCTTCGCTGATTTAGTAAACTGGAATGTTTTTAACATATGTAGTTCTTTATTTCCTCTAAGTAAAGAGGCATAAGTTGCAGGAATTGGAATATAGCTATCTTTAGGTAATTCTTTATAAGATGAATTCTCATTCCAAAGCGCTCCAATATAGACCTCGTAACCGAGTTTTTCTAGCTCTAACTGTAATAAGTCAATGACCACTGCCACTCCGTTAACAAATAAAGGACAAACATCAGTTAATAACGCAATTCTAGGTTTATTAGGAATATCATCTAGTTCATTAAATAAATGAGTAAAGAATGTCTCATTTAATATGGCTTCTTCTGGAAGAGCAGAAGCTATGTATTTAGATTTTTTACCCACTAATGGGTTATAGTGATGTTTCTTATAATATTCTTCAAGTCGAATAGATAATATATCCTTATAATATAAATAATGCCCACATACTGGATAAGAAGAGAATTTCACTAAAGGATTTAAATGTCCTTTTTCATAAATCTTAAATCGATTATCAAGTGACACCACTTCATCGTTTTGTCCAAAGTGGATATAAGTAGGAACTGTAAAATTAACGATTTCATCACTCAATTCATATTCAGCTTTATAAGAGTTAACTGGAGAAATTAGAATCATCTTTTCGATATTTAAATCTTGGTTCTTATGTGCTTTAGAGGCTAAATACGCCCCTACTCCAAATCCTAATAAAGTTAGTGTTTGATCTTTTCTAATAACTTTACTAGAGAATAATTCAAAAATAATTCTTTCAAAAACATCAAAGTAATATTCTAAATATAAAACATGGTCATGTTTTGTAATAAAGTTAATGACAATAACTTGCTCCCCGCGATTAATAATAGGAGCAAGCAAATCATAAAATTGTCTTTCTCCTTCAAAATGAAATAAAGGAAAGATAATAATATTTTTTAAGTTATTCTTACTATTATAAAAACTAACCTGATATGGGTTATGATCTAAAACAATTTCAATCTTTTTGCCTTTAAAGGCTGGTCTAGATTTCGCCATAAAGTTATTTTAAACCAAACCTATTTCTTTGTATATAAAAACCCCATCTAATAAATAGATGAGGTCTTAAATAATTTAGTGTAGATTATTCAACCCAAGTCACTAAGACAACTGGGGCGTCATCACCACGACGGTTTTCAAGCTTTAATCTTCTTGTATAACCACCATTACGGCTCTTAAATTTAGGACCGATGACGGAGAATAATTTATCTAAAGCGGAGACTCCTTCACTAGCTTCGATATTTCTCACGAATCTAGCGGCTTCTCTTTTAGCGTTCATAACGTCGGCTTTCTTAGTTAAAGTAACTAATCTATCAGCTTCTTTAACGACATCACGAGCGACAGCTTCAGTAACTTTGACGGATTCATGAATAATTAAATCAGTGACCACATTACGAAGCATATTTTCATATTTGCTTTTGGTGTACGCGGCTTTAAATCTCACGCCGGTTTTACCATGTACATTTTTACGACCTTGTGCTGGCATAATTTATTTCCTTTCTAATTATTCAAAATCTCTGAATGATAAGCCAATGGATTGAAGTTTCTCTTTAATTTCTTTAAGAGACTTCTTACCAAGATTTTTGACTTTCATCATTTCTTCTTCACTCTTCTCAGTTAATTCTAAGACAGTGCCGATATTCGCTCTTTTTAAGCAGTTATAGCTTCTGACAGATAAATCGAGATCTTCAATAGTGATGTTCTCATATTTATTTTCTTCAACAGTAACGACTTCTTTTTCGATATTAATATCTTGAGTGATTTCCGCTAAGCCTAAGAATTTGTTGAGGTGTTCGATTAATAATCTAGCAGCCCAAACAACAGCTTCTTGAGGAAGAATACTTCCATTAGTCCAAACTTCTAATGTAAGTTTATCAAATTTGGAATCGTGACCAACACGAGTGTTATCAACGATGTAATTTGCTTTTCTTACTGGAGAATAGTTACTATCTGTAGCGATAACTCCAACTGGGAAATTTGGATGTAATACTTTATTTTGTTCACCAGTGAAATATCCTCTACCGTTTCTAGCGTGAAGCACCATATGTAATTTGCCGCCTTCCGCTACGTGAGCGATGACGACATCTTTATTAATAACTTCAACGCCAGTTGGGCAAACGATATCAGCACCAGTAACGACTTTGGCTTCTTCAACATTAATTTCAAGTCTCTTATTAGCGTCATCGGTTTCATCAATCTTTAAGACTAAATCTTTAAGATTAAGGACGATAGAAGTAACATCTTCTTCAACGCCTTCTAAAGAGGAGAATTCGTGTTGTGCACCTTCTACTTCAACAGCATAGATGCTAGCGCCTGGAAGAGCGGATAATAAGACTCTTCTTAAAGCGTTTCCAAGGGTTAATCCGAATCCTCTTTCAAGAGGTTCGATGACGAAACGACCATAATTTTCATTACCGTCGTAGTCAGCTTGGGTAATACCAAATCTTTCAAATGGATTTGCAATTTTCATTGTTATATCCTCCTAAATTAACCACGTGGACGTTTTGGTGGACGGCAGCCATTATGTGGGATTGGGGTTGTGTCAACAATAGACATAACTTGTAAGCCCGCAACCGCTAAAGAACGGATAGCGCCTTCTCTACCTGGGCCTGGACCTTTGACATCAACATCAACTTGTCTAATGCCTTGTTCATAAGCACTCTTTGCTGCAGCTTCACTAGCTTGTTGAGCAGCAAATGGAGTGGATTTTTTCGCTCCTTTAAAACCTAATGCACCGGCGCTACTCCAAGCGATGGCATTGCCGTCGGCATCAGTAATAGTAACGATGGTGTTATTGAATGTGGAGTGGATGTGCGCCACGCCTTTAGTATAGGAACGTTTAACTTTCTTTTTACGTACAACTTTAGCCATGATACATCTCTCCTTTCATTATTTAGGTGCGACTTTCTTATTCGCAATGGTTTTACGTGGACCTTTACGGGTACGCGCATTTGTTTTGGTTTTTTGACCGCGGACTGGTAAACCTTTTTTATGTCTAATTCCACGATAACAACCAATTTCAGTTAATCTTTTGATATTTAAGGCGACTTCTCTTCTTAAATCACCTTCGACTTTTAATTTGCTAACTTCTGCTCTGATTGCATTCATTTGAGCGTCGGATAAATCCTTAACTCTAATTTGTGGATCAACTTTTGCAGTTTCACAAATCTTTCTAGCAGTAGTTCTTCCAATACCGTAAATATAGGTAAGGGAGAAGGCTACTTGTTTGTCGTTTGGAATATCAACACCAACAATACGTGCCATATTCTAATTTCCTCCTATATTAACCTTGTCTTTGCTTGTGCTTTGGATCGCTACAAATGACCATGATTTTACCATGTCTTTTGATGACTCTGCACTTTGAGCAAATAGGTTTGACTGAAGGTCTGACTTTCATAATTTCTTTCCTCCTTAATAGTTTTGTTAGGACTATTTAAACCTGAATGTTATTCGGCCCCGTGTTAAATCATAAGGCGAGATTTCTACGGTAACTTTATCACCTGGAAGAATGCGAATGTAATTCATTCGGATTTTACCAGAAACGGTAGCCAAGATTACCATGTCGTTTTCAAGTTTGACTCTAAACATTGCGTTTGGAAGAGTCTCAGTAACGACCGCCTGAACTTCGATGACATCTGCTTTAGACATTTATTTACTCTTCTCCTTCATACATTGTAATGATTTCAATTCCCTCACTAGTGACTATCACTGTGTTTTCATAGTGGGCAGTTAATTTGTGGTCTTTAGAAACCGCTGTCCAGCCATCAGGTAGGACCCTGATGTCTTTTTTACCTTCTAGAACCATAGGCTCTATACATAGTGACATACCTTCTTCAATCTTCATTCCTGTTCCCGCTTTTCCATAATTTGGAATCGTTGGATCTTCATGCATATGAGTTCCAATTGAATGACCAGTATAATCACGAGTGACGTTATAACCATGATTTTCAACATAGGACTGTATCGCGTGGGATATATCTCCAATATAGTTACCGACCTTAACTTGTTTTAAGCCTTCAAAGAATGCATCTTTTGTGACTTTCACAAGTTTTTCGGCTCTATCGGAGAGCTTGCCAACCGCGAAGGTACGGCAAGCATCTGCCATATAGCCCTGATAAGACGCCACTAAATCTACAGAAACAATATCGCCTTCTTTTAAGATTTTCTTATTAGAAGGGATGCCATGCACTAACTCTTCATTAACGGATACGCAGGCATTAGCGGGATATCCATAATATCCTTTTTCCGCACTGATACATCCGTGTTTGATGAATGTGTTAATGACAATTTGATCAATATCCATGGTGGTCATACCTGGCTTAATGACTTCTTTAATAGTTTTGAAGGCATCAGCGACAGCTTGACCCGCCACTTTCATTAATGCAATTTCTCTTTTAGATTTAATGTACACCATAGTTATTTTTTTAAGTATGAAGAAACTTCATCGAATAGTTCTTCTTTACCAACTAAAGAGTTGAATGACTCTAATAGCCCAAGCTTCTTATAGAAATCAAGAAGTGGTTTGGTTTCAGAAACATAATGTTCCAATCTCACTTTGAGAGCTTCTTCGTTATCGTCTTTTCTTTGGAATAATGGTCCTCCACATAAATCACAGACACCTTCCACTTTTGGTTTCATGGTGACAACGTGATATGGAGCGCCACAATCTTTACAAACTCTACGACCGGAGATTCTTCTCACAAGTTCTTCGTTATCACAGTCTAAATTGATAACTGCTTCGATTGGTCGAGAGATAGACTTAGCGATTTCATCTAACGCTTCAGCTTGCGCTAAAGTGCGAGGAAAACCGTCAAGTAAGAACCCAGCTTCACAGTCTTTTTGACTGAGTCTCTCTTTGACTAAGCCAATAGTCACATCATCAGGGACTAAATCGCCTTTATTAATGTAACTAGCAGCAAGTACGCCGAGTTCTGTTTGTGCTTTAATTGCTTCTCTAAACATATCTCCAGTAGAAATATGAACGAGATTTAAAGCTTCTTTTAATTGCTTTGCAAGTGTACCCTTGCCAGCTCCTGGGGGACCCATCAAGATAATGTTCTTTTTCATAAATATTAATGACCTCCTGAAGCCACAACTTCATCGAATGATTTACCAGCAAGTAAGCCATCGATTTGGTTATTTAATTCTAAGCAAACACCGACAACAATGATCATTCCGGTACCGCCCATGACTAAGCTTGCATCGCCTCCGAATATACCACTCATTGTTAACACTGGTGGTAAAGCGGCAATTAATACAAGAGCCATAGCGCCGATAAAGGTCACTCTATTTAAGACACGACGGATATATCTTTCAGTTTCAATACCTGGTTTAACTCCAGGGATATAGCTTCCATTCTTTTGGAAGTTTTCCGCCATTTGTTGTGGATCGATTTGTAAGTTCGCATAGAAGAATGTAAATGCTACTACAAGGACAATATAGATAATTAATCCCCAAGGCATTTTCCAACTTCCCATGTCGTATAATTCGCTGGTAGAGAAGATCTTTAACCAACCAGCGTTAGCCCCATCATTAGAGACAAATGCCGCAATGACACTTGGCGCCATTAATAAGGAGCTAGCGAAGATGACAGGAATAACTCCAGCACTATTAATCTTAATTGGTAAGAAGCTCGCTCTAGCCATTGATTGAGTTTGTCCTCCACCTTTACCCGAATGTTGAATTGGGATTTTACGTTGAGATAACTCAATGAATGTCACGAATGCGATAATGACGAGGTAAGCAACAACATAGAGTATAAACTTGAATACTCCAGCGATCACTAGACTATCAGGAGCACCACCAGTGCTACTAATATAGGTAGTGAAGGCGTGGGCGAATTGATTTGGTAATGAACAGACAATACCCGCAAAGATGATCATGGAGATACCATTACCGATACCTTTAACGGAGATTTGATCACCAAGCCACATCACAAGCATAGAGCCTGCAAGCATAACTATGATGATATATAAATATCCCATCCATGCGTTTCCGTTCGCGGAAAGCTGATTCATTAATTCAAATGTCACGCCACTATCAGAAGAGTTTTCAATAGTTTTGATAATACCGTATGCTTGGACCGCACCTAATAATAAAGTTAGGTAACGGGTCGCATATTCCATTTTCCTTCTTCCGTATTGACCTTGACGTCTAAGCTCAGATAGAGCAGGTAATACATCAGTACTTAACAGTTGCACAATAATTTGTGCGGTGATGTATGGAGAGACGCCGAGGGCGAAGATGGAGAACGTTTGTAACGTACCTCCACCAAGTAGGTTCATAAGAGATAGAGCAGACCCGGAATTGAGATAATCGTCAAATCCTGAGACTTTTACTCCCGGGACTGTAATCTGTGCTCCGATACGGAAGATAAAGAGAATGAGGACCGTAAACAAAATACGGTTCATGATTTCTTTATTTTTAAGAATCGAAGCAATCTTTTTCATAATTAGATTACCTCAGCGGTTCCACCTGCGGCTTTAATGGCTTCAAGAGCACTCTTAGAGAATTTAGAAGCTTGAACAGTTAATGCTTTTTCAAGCTTGCCTTTTCCTAAGACTTTGACACCGCAATATTCTTTGCCGATTAAACCGGCATCTTTGAGAGTAGCAGCATTGACCACTTTGCCAGCTTCGAATTTATTTAAATCTTCGACGTTAACAACAGCGTATGCGACGCGATTGACATTCTTAAAACCTCTTTTTGGAAGTCTTCTCCATAAAGGCATTTGTCCACCTTCAAAGCCTAAAGCGACTCCACCACCACTACGGGCGTTTTGTCCTTTATGACCTTTACCAGCGGTCTTGCCGTTTCCGGAGCCGATGCCTCTACCTCTACGGTAGTGAGCGCTTCTACTGCCTTCTACTGCTTGTAATTCATGTAATTTCATGTGACTAAGCCTCCTTATTCTTTGCTACGAAGAGCTTGCATTTCTTTGTAGCTCTTGAGGTTGTCTAAGCCTTGGTTAGTCGCTCTAATGATATTGATTGGAGCGCGGCTACCATAGACTTTAGAGCACACGTTTTGTACGCCAGCAAGTTCAAGAATTGCTCTAACAGGACCACCAGCGATAATACCAGTACCTTCAGGAGCAGGTTTTAAATAAACATTGCAAGCGCCATATTTGCCAACCACTTCGTGGGAAATAGTGTTTCCTTTAACTAAATGGATGGAATATAACTTTTTACGAGCTTGTTCACTAGCCTTTTTGATGGCATCTGGGACTTCAGCAGCTTTACTTAAAGCAAAGCCATAATGTCCTTTATGATCACCAACAACAACAAGGGCGGTGAATTTCATACGACGTCCACCTTTAACGGTTTTAGAAACACGGTTGATGTAAACGACTCTTTCTTCAAAATCGTCTTTTACTTCTTTACGTTCTCTTCTATCGTCTTTTTTGCCAGGTCTAGCGCCTTTACGGTCACCATGAGGACGTCTATCTCCGCGTGGAGCTCTTTCTTCTTTAGGAGCTTCGGTGGCTGGAGCTTCTGCTTTTGCTTCTTCTGGAGCAGCAACAACTTTTTCTTCTTCCATGATTAATCTCCTTATTAGAATTCTAAGCCAGCTTCACGAGCGGCTTCAGCAAGGGCTTTGACTCTTCCGTGATAAATATAACCACTTCTATCAAAGACCACTTTCTTAATTTTCTTAGCTTTAGCTTTTTCAGCTAAATCCGCACCAACTTTACTAGCAGCTTCAATATTGGAGCCATTTTCAAGTTTTAAGCTCATTGAACTAGATGCGACTAAAGTGACCTTTTTCACATCATCAATAATTTGAGCTTCGATGTTTTTGTTAGAACGATAGACACATAATCTTGGGCAACTACTTGTTCCAGAGACTTTAGCTCTAACACGGGCATGTCTTCTTTTTCTAGAGACATTTTTGCTTTCTTTAGAAACCATTTTATATACCTACCTTTCTAATTATTTCTTACCACCAGCACGTTTACCTTCTTTAGTGACAACGTGTTCGTCTTTATAACGAATACCTTTTCCTAAATATGGTTCTGGTGGTCTCACTTCACGGATTCTAGCAGCGGTTTGTCCAACTGCTTGCTTGTCAATACCT
Organism: uncultured Caryophanales bacterium; assembly: GCA_947164155.1. Lineage (GTDB taxonomy): Bacteria > Bacillota_I > Bacilli_A > RFN20 > CAG-826 > UBA2450. The sequence continues at coordinate 12,221 of CAMUVS010000006.1, forward strand.
TCAATGTCGATTTCAGTTGGAGAGACAAGAGTCACTTTGACACCTTCATTTGGTTTGATGGTGATGGTGTGGCTATATCCAGCCCATAAGACAATGTTATTGCCTTGCATTTGCGCTTTATAACCAATACCTCTCATTTCTAAGGATTTCTTATATCCTTCAGAAACTCCAACAACGGCGTTATGGATATTAGCACGGGTAGTTCCGTGATTTTGTTTTGTTTGTTTTAAGTCGTTTGCTCTTTTGCACACCACTGATGTTCCTTCGACTTCCACGGAGATACCGTGATTCGTAGGAACAACTAAGCTACCTTTAGGACCGCTAACTTTGACGTTAGTGCCTTCAACAGTAACGGTGACTCCAGCAGGAAGAGTAATGTGTTTGTTACCAATACGTGACATAACTTTCCTCCTTACCAGACATAAGCAACGACTTCTCCGCCGATTCCTAAGGTACGAGCTTTCGCATCAGTCATCACACCTTGGGAAGTAGAGATAATCGCAATTCCTAAGCCTTTTAAAACTCTTGGGAGTTTATCGCAGCCCACGTTCACACGTAAGCCTGGTTTAGAAATTTTCTTTAAGCCGGAGATGACTCTAGTGCCATCGCTAGCGTATTTTAAGGAAATTGATAATTCTTTTTTAGTGGTTCCTTTGACTTTATAGTCAACAATGAATCCTTCTTCTTTTAAGATCTTAGCAATTTCCACCTTCATCTTGCTAGAAGGCATTTTTACAGTTTCATATTTTAATGCATTTGCATTTCTAATGCGGGTAAGCATATCCGCAATTGGATCTGTCATCATAATCGAACTTTACCTCCTTATTACCAAGATGATTTCTTTAAGCCTGGGATTTCTCCCTTGTATGCGAGTTCACGGATACAAATACGGCATAAATGGAATTTTGAATAGACAGCATGAGGACGTCCACAACGTTCACAACGTGTGTATTCTCTAACTTTGAATTTCTTTGGTCTCGCACAGCGGACTTTAGCACTTGTTTTCGCCATTAGTACATCCTCCTATTATCTTGAGAAAGGCATACCTAATAATTCTAATAAGGTATACGCTTCTTTATCAGTTTTAGCGGTAGTAACGACAACAACGTCCATACCTCTAACTTTTGAAACTTTATCGTAGTCAATTTCTGGGAAAATTAATTGTTCTTTGACACCTAAGGTGTAATTACCACGACCGTCAAAGGCGTTTTTAGATACACCACGGAAGTCACGAACACGAGGGAGAGCGATTGACACTAATTTGTCAAAGAAGTCCCACATTCTAATTCCTCTAAGAGTGACTTTACAGCCAATGGCTTGGCCTTCTCTTAATTTGAAGCTAGCGATGGATTTCTTAGCTTTAGTGATCACAGGTTTTTGACCAGTGATTTGAGTAAGTTCAGCGACAGCTTCTTCAAGTCGTTTGGCATCTTGAGTGGCATCACCAACACCGATGTTCACAACGATTTTATCTAAACCAGGAATTTCCATGACACTGGAGTATTTATATTGCTCCATAAGAGCTTTTTTCACTTCAGTTTCATATCTAACTTGTAATCTATTGACTACAGCGGCCTTTTTATTTCCGGTTTTAGCCTTTGGGGCTTTAGGAGCAGCTTTAGGTGCTTCTACTTTTGCTTCTGCAGGTTTTTCCGCTTTTGGTGCAGCAGGTTTTTTTGCTGTACTTGCTGGCTTTTTGGCTGCAGGTTTATTAGCTTCTGCCATATTTAGCTACCTCCTTATAATTCAGTGCCGCTAGCTTTAGCGACTCTGACTTTCTTTCCTTTAACAACCTTATGGCCAACTCTAGTTGGTTTTTTGGTTTTTGGATCAACAAGCATGACGTTAGAAGCATCAATTGGAGCGTAAATCTCGACGATACTTCCTTCTGGAGTTTGTTGAGTTGGTTTTTTGTGTTTCTTACGGAGATTGACACCTTCGACAACCACACGGTTAGTTTTTGGATCAACCTTTTGGATTGTTCCAGTCTTTCCCTTGTCTTTGCCAGAGATGACAATGACTTTATCACCTTTTAATAATTTCATTGTTTACTCCTCCTTATAACACTTCTGGAGCAAGGGAGAGGATTTTCATAAATCCATCAATACCCTTCTCTCTTAACTCACGGGCCACAGGTCCAAAGACACGTGTTCCGACTGGGGCATTATCATCGTTAATGATAACAACTGCGTTATCATCAAAGGCGATGGTGCTGCCGTCAGCTCTTTGAGTTGGTTTTTTACATCTCACGATGACGCATCTGACAATGTCACCTTTTTTCACTTTTCCATTTGGAATAGCTTCTTTAACGGAACATTGGATGATATCACCGATATAAGATGTTTTTCTTTTACTTCCTCCGTAGAGGGTGAAAGCGCGAACTTTACGAGCGCCACTATTATCAGCGACAACAAGATTTGTTTCCTTCTGGATCATAATTATTCGGCCTCCTTTTCTTCTTTAGCTGGTTCTGCTTCTTCAACTTTCTCTGCTGCAGGTTTCTCTTCGACTTCTTCAGCAGGAATTTCACCAGTAAGAATTTCTTCTTTTAATTCTTTTTCTGCCTCTTTAACAGACATTTCGGCAGTCTTATCGATTGAGACTAATCTCCATCTTTTGGTAGCGGAGAGTTTTCTAGTTTCCATGATGGTCACGACATCTCCAACTTTAGCCTCATTCTTTTCATCGTGCGCGTAATACTTCTTTCTATATTTAACGCGCTTGCCATACTTAGCGTGTTTTTTGTGAGTTTCAACAAGGACACCGATGGTCTTGTCGTTTTTATCACTAACAACTACGCCTTGAATGGAACGTCTTAAGTTTCTTTCTTCCATTTTTAACGATCTCCTTATTTAGATTCATTTAATTCTCTTTCACGTAACACCATGTTTACGCGGGCGATATCTTTTCTCACGCCAATGACTTCTTCTCCTCTTTCAAGAGTTCCGACAGCTTTTTTACGTCTTAACTCGAAGAGTTGTTCTTTTAATGAGTAGAGCTTTTCTTTAAGTTCACTCGTAGACATTTCACGGACTTCACTAATTTTCATTGCTACTACTCTCCTTTTCCGACAACTTTACATTTGATTGGGAGTTTATAAGCAGCAAGTCTAAGAGCTTCTCTTGCGACTTCGGCTTCAACGCCACCAATTTCAAACATTACTTGTCCTTGTTTAACTACTGCGACCCAGTCTTCTGGAGATCCTTTACCAGATCCCATACGAACTTCGGCAGGTTTCTTTGTTTTTGCTAAGTGAGGGAAAATTCTAATCCAAATTTGTCCTCCACGTTTGGTATATCTAGATAATACAATACGGGCAGCTTCGATTTGTCTTGTGGTAATCCAAGCACCTTCAAGGGCTTGTAAACCAAATTCACCAAAGCTGATTTCTGTACCGCCTTTTGCGTGTCCTTCATATTTAATAATATGTGGACGACGATATTTCACTCTGTTTGGTTGTAACATCTCTTACTCTCCCTTCTCGCTTTTCTTAAGTTCTGGGCGGATTTCTCCTCTACAGATCCAGACCTTAACACCTAAGCGGCCATATTGAGTAGCTGCTTCACTGACTGCGTAATCGATATCACTTCTAAGGGTGTGTAGAGGAATAACTCCTTCTTTATAGCCTTCGCTTCTAGCGATATCAGCACCACCAAGTCTACCAGAGACCATGGTTCTACATCCTTTAGCGCCAGCTTTTCTCACTCTTTGAATAGCTTTCTTTTGCACAGTTCTGAAGCTTGCTCTTTCTTCTAATTGTTTTGCAATTGTTTGGGCAACGATTGTCGCATCTAAGTCAGGATTCTTGACTTCCACTACGTCCACGCGCACGCTCTTATTTTTAATTAATTTAGCGAGTGCTTCTTTTAAGGCTAAGATGTTTTTACCATCTTGACCAATAACAACACCTGGACGAGCAACGAATGTTTTGACGACAACACTAGTGCCTTTATCTGTTTTGGTTCTTTCGATTTCAACATGAGATAATAATGCTTCTTTTAAAGAACTTGCGAGATATTTACGAATTTTAACGTCTTCATTTAAGTAGACAGGGTATTCTTTGTCTTCGGCGAACCAACGAGAATTCCAATCCTTGTTGACACCGATACGCATACCTACTGGATTAACTTTTTGACCCATTGTATCTATCTCCTTATCTCATTTTGACCACCACAGTAATGTGGCAGCATCTTTTCACTAAACCAGAAGCGGAACCTTTTGCTCTTGGTAAGTATCTTCTCATTTTTAAGCCATCATTAGCATAGATTTCTTTGACATATAATTTGTCTTCATCCATACCGAAGTTATTGATAGCATTTGCCGCAGCGGACTTAATTACTTTAGTAACTGGTTCACATGCTGCACGGTTGATGTTTCTTAATAAACCTAAGGCAACTTTGACATCCTTACCTCTCACTTGGTCGATGACTAAGCGAGCTTTTCTAGGAGTTAAGCGAACGTTTGTCGCGGTCGCTCTTGCTTCTGTTGGCATTGGCTTTTTAGGAGCTTCAACCTTCTTATCTTCTTTTTTAGCCTTTTTGGCTTTAGGAGCTTCTTCTACTGGAGCAACTTCTTTGACTTCTGCTTCGGCTTTTTTGCTTGCCTTCTTAGCAGGGGCTTTCTTTGTTTCTGCCATTATTAGAACCTCCTATTATTTACCAGCCGCAGCTGCTTTATCTTCAGCAGTGTGGCCTGTATGACCGGTGTATTTTCTGGTTGGAGAGAATTCACCGAGTTTATGTCCTACCATATCATCTGTGACGTAAACGGAGATGTGTTCTTTTCCGTTATAGACCGCGAAGGTGTGTCCGACGAATGATGGGTAGATTGTAGAACGGCGGGACCATGTCTTAATGACTTCTTTTTTGCCAGCAGCATTTAAAGCTTCGACTTTTTTCATTAAGTGTTCATCACAGAATGCGCCTTTTTTCAAACTTCTTGCCATTTGCGTTTACCTCCTATTTCGCGTTACGTCTACGAATAATTAATTTAGTAGACTTTTTCTTATTATTTCTGGTCTTAACACCCATTGCACGTTTACCCCAAGGAGTTCTTGGTGCATCACGTCCAACTGGACATTTACCTTCACCACCACCATGTGGGTGATCGTTAGGGTTCATAACGGAACCTCTAACTGTTGGTCTAGTACCGTACCATCTGGTTTTACCAGCTTTACCAAGATTGATTAAGTTCCAATCTTCGTTACCAACGGTACCAACTGTCGCTCTACAAGTTGCGAGAACTTTTCTCATTTCTCCACTTGCGAGTCTAAGCATGACATATTTGCCTTCGCTACCGAGGACTTGAGCAGCCGCTCCAGCAGCACGACATAATTGTCCGCCTTTTCCTGGAACTAATTCGACGTTATGGACGAATGTACCTTCAGGAATGTTCTTTAATGTAAGGGCATTACCGGTTTTAATATCAGCGGTTTCCCCAGATATGATTTTATCCCCGACTTTGAGATCTTTAGGTGCTAAGATGTATCTCTTTTCACCATCTAAGTAAGCGACTAAGCAGATGTTAGCGTTACGGTTTGGATCGTACTCAACAGTCTTTACAACAGCAGGGATATTGTCCTTATTACGTTTGAAGTCAATTACACGATATTTACGTTTGTGACCTCCACCAATGTGACGGCAGGTAATAACGCCTTGGTTATTTCTTCCGCCAGATTTGGATAAGCTGACTAATAAACTTTTTTCAGGAGTGCTTGTTGTAATTTCTTCGAATGTCGAGTTTGTCATGTTTCGTCTACTTGCAGAAGTAGGCTTGTAAGTTCTAATTGACATTACTTTTTCCTCCTATAGTTTGAGAATATGAACTTGATTATTCTCTGAATAAGTCGATTGCTTCACCACTTGCGATAGTGACAATCGCTTTCTTATAGCCTTGGATGTATCCGTGATAACGGGTACCTCTTGTTGTGGCTTTAGCGTGGACGTTAACGATTCTGACATCAACAACTTTCACTTGGAAGATTCTTTCAAATGCAAGTTTGACTTCAGTCTTGTTAGCATCTTTTGCGACTTTAACAGTGACTTTGTTGCTGTTTTGCATACCTGCCATACTCTTTTCAGTGATGACTGGCTTTAAGATTACAGCAAAGTCTCTTTCTGTTGGTTTTTGGAAGCTACTTTTTGGAGCTTCAACTTTCTTCTTGGCTGCCATTATTTAAGTGCCTCCTCAACTTCTTTAACTGCGGCTTCACTCATAACTAATTTCTCAGCATTTAATAAGTCAAATACAGAGACGTTATCAGTGGTAACCACTTTGGCGTAATTTACGTTACGCACGCTGGCGAATAAATTCTCATCAATTTCGCTCACAACCACGAGAGTCTTAACTTCGGATTTAAGAGCAGCAAGCATCTTGACGAATTCTTTAGTCTTTTTACCTTCGAATTTGATTTCGTTAACAACAACGAGATCTTTTGGGGTCTTAAGAGATAAAGCGCTTCTTAAGGCTAATTGATGTTCTTTTCTGTTTTGGGATAATGTGAAGTTTTGGTTACCAACTGGTCCAAATACTGTTCCACCACCAACCCAGATTGGGGATCTAGAGCTACCAGCACGGGCTCTACCTGTTCCCTTTTGTCTCCATGGTTTCTTACCACCACCAGAGACTTCGTGTCTAACTTTGGTCTTAGCAGTTGCTTGACGTTGGTTAGCTTGCTCGACTTGGACGGCGTTGAACATTGCTTGTTTGTGTGGTTCGACAGCGAACACAGCACCATTTAAGCTTAATTTGCCAACTTCTTCGCCGGCCATGTTAAGAACTTTAACACTGACGGTTTTCTTTTCTGACATAATGTTCTCCTTTCGTCCTATTCAGCTTTTGCTTCTTCAGCAACAGGAGCTTCTACTGGAGCTTCTTCTGCTTTAGGAGCTTCAACCTTTTTAACTCTTTGAATTAAAGGTTTAACACTTTCTTTGTTTTTGACTGTCTTAATTGCGGAACGGATTGTCACAATGCTCTTCTTGGAGCCTGGTAAACCGCCTTTAATTAAGATATAGCCTTTTTCGGCATCAACCTTGACCACTAATAAGTTTAATAAAGTGGCAGATTTGTTACCGTGATGTCCAGACATGTGTTTGCCTGGCATAACACCGTGGTTATAACGACCGTTATTAGCGAAGGAACCTTGTCCTCTGTGATAACCTGAACCATGTCCTTTTGGACCGATGTGCATATGCCATCTTTTAATAGTTCCAGTATAACCATGACCTTTACTAGTTCCGATAACATCAACGACGTCACCAGCTTGGAACATATCGGCTTTAATGAGATCACCTAATTGGTAAGAACCCATTTCATCGCCTCTTAATTCCGCGGACACGTAATGTGGAACGGTATTGGCTTTCTTTGCAATGCCTTTTTCTGCTTTGTTAGCACGAGATTCTTTCTTTTCTTCGTAACCAACTTGGACAGCGACATAGCCATCTTTCTCTAAGGTTTTAACTTGTGTAACAACGTTTGGTAAGACTTCAACGACTGTCACTGGGTATAAGGTACCATCTTCAGCGAAGACAGAAGTCATGCCCATTTTACGACCTAAAATTGCTTTCATTTCGTCTTACCTCCTTAAAGTTTAATTTCGATATCTACTCCTGAAGGTAAGTCTAAGTTCTTGAGAGCTTCAAGAGTTTCCTTCTTTGGATTTGTAATATCGATAATTCTTTTGTGTGTTCTAATTTCGAATTGTTCACGAGAATCTTTGTACTTGTGAACCGCTCTTAAAATGGTAAACACTTGTTTTTCCGTTGGTAGTGGGATAGGGCCAACAACGGTCGCCCCAGAGTTCTTCGCTACTTGAACGATTCTCTCAGCAGATAAATCAAGGTTAACGTGATCATAAGCTTTGAGACGAACTCTAATCTTAGTAGTTTTTGCCATGAAATTTCCTCCTATATCACTTTCAGGCTTTGACCTCACTCTCTCAGTACGAATTCCCAGATACACCTTCATGACAACGCCTGTGGGTGTGTCCGCAACCTCGCACGTCAACGCGAGCAGTCAACGTTCAAATACTACTCTTATGCGTATGTATGTGTCAATAATTTATTTATAAATATTTTTAATAGATAAAAGTACGTCTGAAAAAAGTACAAAAAAATATCAAATTTTTACGCCAACTATGATTTTAGATGGCTTATTTTTGATATTTTGACTCTTAATTTTAGTTACTTTTTGACTTTAGCTTCTTTTGGTATGCTTCATAAGAGTATTTGCAGCCGCAATACTCCTGAAAATACATCTCATGTTCTTTAATAATTATCAGAGATTTTTCATAGCCATCATTTTTCTTAAAATCAGCATATAACCATTTAGTTGTAGGGTAGTCTAATTGTAATTTTTTACCTATTTTATTAATATCTTGAGCATTTTTGTATCTCGAGATTGTCATCACTGTTCCATAGTAATCAAAATGATGTTTACTAGCGTATTCAAAACCTTCTTTTAAGCGCTTATTAAAGCAGATTCGACATCTTTCATGACCTTCTTTATCATCTTTATGAGGTTCTAAATCTAAATTATATGTTTCATTATCATATTTGGTCTCAATAACTTTAATATTTGCTCCAATTTCTTTGATATAGTGCTTAAGTTCTTCTAGTCTACGATCATGTTCTTGCTTAGGATAGATGTTAGAGTTGTTATATAGGATTGTGATATCAAAATAATCCTTGAGTAATTCATAAGGAATAGTGAAACAAGGACCACAGCAAGCATGTAACAAAAGAGTGGCCTTTTTACCACTATTTTTTATATTTTCTACTTCAATTTCGAACTTTTTTTGATAATTTATTCTATTTTCCATAAATGATCATCGAGTCGCCAAAGGAGAAAAATCTATATCTTTCATCCACAGCATGCTTATAAACTTCAAGTGTATATTCTCTTCCTAAAAATGCAGAAACAAGCATAATCAAAGTCGATTTTGGAAGATGAAAATTCGTTATAATACAATCGACCGCTTTAAATTCATAACCAGGTTTAATAAAGATATTAGTTTCCTTTTTAATCGGAGTAAATTTGCCAAATTCTTGCATATTTGCTTCTAAAGTTCTAACCGAAGTTGTCCCAATGGCTATAATTCTTCTTTTTTCTTCTTTAGCCTTGTTTAAAATTTCACAAGCTTCACTAGAAATTTCATATAGTTCGCTGTGCATGACATGATTATCAGTATCTTCGACTTTTATTGGCCTAAAAGTACCAAGTCCAATATGTAGTGTAATGTCTACAACAGTTATTCCCTTAGCTTTTATCTTATCAAATAGCTCTTCTGTAAAGTGAAATCCAGCAGTAGGGGCTGCTGCACTACCTTCATATTTTGCATAGACTGTTTGATATCTATCATTAGTGCATAATTGTTCTTTAATATATGGAGGAAGAGGCATCTTACCTAAAGAATCGAGTACCTCTAGGAATATTCCTTTATAGTGGAACTTCACTAAACGTAGTCCTTCTTCTTTTTCTTTGACTACTTCACCAATTAATTTACCTTCTCCAAAATTAATTTTTGCACCAACCTTTAATGATTTAGCGGGTTTGGTGAGACATTCCCAGATATCATCCTCAACTTGTTTAAGTAAAAGAAGTTCACAGTGGGCTCCTGTAATTTCTTTAATTCCAATAAGTCTAGCAGGGATAACTTTAGTATTGTTTCTAACTAAAACATCTCCTGGTCTTAAATATTCAAGGATGTCATAAAAATGTCTATCTTCATAAGTTTTAGTGTCTTTATTAATTGCTAATAAACGAGAATGATCCCTTTTATCACTTGGTTTTTGGGCAATTAGTTCTTCAGGCAAATAAAAATCAAATAGATTAATATCCATTAGAAGCCTCTTTCATTACCAAATGCGGCAAGAACAGCAGTCATATAATCGCCAAAGCGATCTTCTTTAATTGCTTCTCTAGCGCCTTCCATGATGCTAATTAAGAATCTCGTATTATGTATAGAAAGAAGTCTCTTTCCAAATGTTTCATCACAAATATACAAATGTCTTAAATAGGCTTTGGTATAATTCTTACAGCAATAACAATCACACTTTTCATCTAATGATGAAAAATCTTCTTTATATTTAGAATCTCTAATATTTACACGTCCACTATGAGTCATTAAAGCGCCGTGTCTAGCAAGTCTAGTAGGAAGGACACAGTCAAACATATCGATACCTCTAGCAATTCCACCTAATAAATAATCAAGCGAACCAACTCCCATTAAATATCTTGGTTTATCTTGAGGTAAATATTTCACTGCGTAATCAATCATTCTAAAGCACACTTCTTTTGGTTCACCAATTGAAGTGCCTCCAATTGAATAACCTGGAAAATCCATTTTCGCTAATTCTTCAGCACACATTCTGCGAAGATCTTCATAATCTCCACCTTGAACAATGCCGAATAATGCTTGATCTTCTCTTTTATGAGCGTCAAGCCCTCTCTTGGCCCATCTAATAGTTCTTTCGGTTGAACGTTTAGTATATTCATAATTGCTAGGATATGGGATACATTCATCAAATGACATGATGATGTCTGCTCCTAGTTTTTCTTCAATTTCTATGGCAATTTCCGGAGAAAAAAATAATTTATCGCCATTTAAGTGGTTTTTAAAGTGGACGCCTTCCTCAGATATTTTCCTTCTTTCAGCAAGAGAAAATACTTGGAACCCACCACTATCAGTAAGAATTGGTCCATCCCAGTTCATAAACTTATGTAAACCACCAGCTTTAGCCACAATATCAGCACCAGGTCTAATTGATAAATGATAGGTATTAGCCAAAATTACACCAGCACCCATATCATGTAATTCTTCTGGAGATAAAGTTTTAACAGTGGCAAGAGTACCAACAGGCATAAACATTGGAACTTCAACATCTCCGTGCGGAGTATGTAAAACTCCATATCTTGCTCCTGTTTGTTTGTCTATATGTTTAATTTCTAAATAGAAGTTTTTCATGATGTATCCTTATAATTTAATAATTTTAGAAATATCTAAAACAGTAATATTTTTTGATAATCTTTTTTCAATTGAATTAGTAAACACTAAATCTTTAATATGTGATTCTAAAAGTTTATCAATGCTCTTATTAGATAAAACAGCATGACTTGCGCCAACTAAAACGCCTTTAGCGCCATGCTCTAAAAGCAGATTAGAAGCCGAAATAATTGTTCCGCCTGTATCGATAATATCATCCAGAATTATACAGATTTTGTCTTTAACATCATCTTCAAAAGCTAAATGCTCAGCATAATTTGGAGCAGTTCTTATTTTATTTAAAATAACTTTTCTAGTTCCTGGTAACTCTTTAACTAAAGCATCTGCCCTAGTATTTGCCCCGTGATCTGGAGAAACAACCACTACATCTTTAATATCAATTCGTTCTTTTTTTAAGTAATCTTTGTAATACTTTGCAAATAAACTAGTAGTTGGTAAAGATGTGAATTTGGTTTTAAAGAATTTTTCAATATCAGGATGATGTAAATCGAAGGTTAATATTTCATCGACTTCAGCTGTGTCTAAAATCTTTGCCACCACTTCACATGAGATTGGTTCATTAATCCAAGACACTCTTTCTTGTCTAGAGTATCCAAAATAAGGAATATAGAGTTTGATACTCCTAGGTCCTGTTCTTTTAATAGAGTCAATCAATAGCAAAAGTTCAAATAATCTTTCGTGCGCTTTAATCGCTGTACTTTCAAAGATGACAACGTCTTTATCTTTGCAATTAGTAAGCGTCTTAACAAGAACTTCTCCATCCTTAAAATGATCAATTGAAATTTCCCCTAACTCAGCGCCATATTTTGTAGCAATTCGCTTTGCAAGTTTTCTATTAGACAACAATGAAAATATCACAAGATTGCTCATATTAAAGATAGTATTTACAGGTCATTAAGACCATCTCCTTATTCACAGAAAATTCATTTTTTATGCGCTTTTTGTCAAAAATAATGCCTTTTTGTTTATAAAAATCAGCTAATTCACTAGTAAAAAACCATTCTCTCATCTTAAATTTGGTAAAGTCATTTTTAGGATCGTATTTTTCACAGTAATCACTAACATAATATAGAGTGTCATTTACTAACATCCACTTGTCTAAAGAGAAGTCTAAATTAAGTCCAGCGGCTCTGGCCATATAAGAATTTTTAAAGATTTGTTTATAGATATTTTCGTTGAAGTCATTATCCAAAATATAGTCGCTAATAAGCACTCCATCTAGCCACTGAAAAGCCACATAACCACTCTTTTTATCGAATAATTTAATTTTAGGAGTACAAACATTGGATTTACGAAGTTTTTTAATCATATCAAGACTAATTGATCCTGGTTCATATTTCTTAACAAAATATGTCTCGTTTTTGAATTCAGCTTTAAAAGTATCTTTAGATAAGATCTCAACTACTTCAAATTCTTTACGCTTAATTTTCAAATTTTCCATCTGTGTTATTATACATTATTTATTAAAATAAATATAGATAGCAAAATTATACGCATTATTTTTATGTATAAGTAGGTTATTCCAATATTTTATTATTTTTTGTTATTATTGGGGATTATTTATAATCTTTGTTATAATAGGAAAATGACAAAAAAGGTGAGATTATGACTAGTTTAGAAAGATTTATTAGATATGTAAAAATTGACACTCAAGCGAGTGACAAAACAGGAACTACTCCTAGTACCGAAAAACAAAAAAATCTTGGAGCGCTTTTAGTAAAAGAACTATTAGAACTCGGTTTAGAAGATGCTCATATGGATGAATTTGGTGTCGTTTACGGACATCTACCAGGAAAAGGAACAAGAATTGGCTTAAATGCCCATATGGATACCGCACTAGAAGTCACTGATGAAAATGTTAAGCCTCATCTCATTAAAGAATACAAAGGTGGCACGATTAAACTAGCAAATGGATTAGAAATGTCACCAACGCAATTCCCTGTTTTAAGAAAACATGTTGGTCATGATTTAGTTGTGACTGATGGAAATACCCTTTTAGGCGCTGATGACAAGGCTGGAATCGCTATTATCATGTCCGCACTACAATATTTCAAAGATAATCCAAAAGTTAAACATAACACCATTTGTGTAGCGTTTACAGTCGATGAAGAGATTGGCGAAGGACCAAAACATTTTAATTACAAAGAATTTAATGCTAAATATGCTTATACAATTGATGGAAGCGATATAAATGTTGTAGAGGCTGAAAACTTTAACGCATACGCTGCAAATGTTGATATCGTGGGCGTATCCATACACCCAGGAGAGGCAAAAGGAAAATTAATCAACGCTTTGCTTTTGGCAAAAGAATTAATTGCTTCTCTTCCAGAAAAAGAAACTCCATATGATAGCGAAGGAAAACAAGGTTATTGGCATATCAATGAAATTGTAGGAGATTCTGAACACGCAACAATGCACTTTATATTAAGAGATTTTGATGATGACGGAATTCAAAGTCGAATCGAAACAGTTAAAAAAGCCGTTAAAACATTACAAGATAAATATCCAACCGCTAAAATTGAAGTTAACTTTAAAGAGCAATATCGCAACATGAAAAAATATGTCGCTAAAAAGCCAATTGCCCTAAAAAGAGTTAGATCAATAATGCGTAAAAATGGCATCGAACCAATCAGTGGAGCAATTAGAGGCGGAACAGATGGAGCAACCTTCTCTAGAAACGGATTAATTACCCCAAATTTAGGCACAGGAAGCTACAATCATCATGGGCGATACGAATTCCTTGATTTATATGAATTTAACAAGATGATATCAGTAGTTATCGGCTTAATGAAAAAATAGATTATTTAAATTTATTTAAACTACAAGTCTTTAATGGACAAAAATAAAGCACAAAAACGTTAATTTTAGACAGTGTCCCAATTTTAACAAAAATGTGCTTTTTTTAGTTGCTAATATTTCATAGTTTGATATTCTTTTCTCAAGCGCTAAAAATCAATTAGTGGGAAAGAGGAAAACACATGTTAAGTATCCGAAAAAGGGATGGTTCTTTACAAGACTTCAACCTTGAAAAGATTTCCAAAGCAATCGAAAAAGCCTTTATGGCCGATCACAAATTCTATAACGATGACATTATCAATATGTTATCTCTTAGAGTAGTTGCGCAAATGAACTCCAAAATCAATAACGATGTCATTGATATTGAAGATGTTCAAGACGCAGTCGAAGTTACTTTAATTCAAGCAGGTTACGTCGATGTCGCACGTAGTTATATTTTATATAGAAAGGCGCGCGCGAATTTAAGAGAGCAAAAACAAACCGATTTAGACTATAAGAAAACTGTTGATAACTATTTAAAGATTAATGACTGGAGAGTTAAAGAAAACTCCACAGTTACCTATTCTGTTGGTGGATTAATCTTATCTAACTCTGGTGCAGTTACTGCTAATTACTGGTTAAGTGAAGTATACGATCAAGAAATTGGTCAAGCTCATAAAAACGCTGATATTCACATTCATGATTTAAGCATGCTAACTGGTTATTGTGCTGGTTGGTCACTTAAACAATTAATTCAAGAAGGCTTAGGTGGAGTCGTTGGAAAAATAACATCTGCTCCAGCAAATCACTTATCAACATTATGTAACCAAATGGTCAACTTCTTAGGCATTATGCAAAACGAATGGGCTGGTGCTCAAGCCTTCTCATCTTTTGATACATATTTAGCCCCATTTGTGAAAAAGGATCACTTAACATATAAAGAAGTCAAACAATGTATTCAATCTTTCATCTATGGCGTTAATACCCCATCTAGATGGGGTACACAAGCTCCATTCACCAACATTACTCTTGACTGGGTTGTACCAAATGATATGGCAGAACTTAACGCTATCGTAGGTGGTAAGGAAATGGACTTCAAATATAAAGACTGTGTTGAAGAAATGGCAATGGTCAATAAAGCCTTCATCGAAGTAATGATTGAAGGTGACGCCAATGGAAGAGGATTCCAATATCCAATCCCAACTTATTCAATTACTCGTACATTTGACTGGTCAGAAACCGAAAATAACAAATTGTTATTCGAAATGACCGCTAAATACGGCACTCCATATTTCTCAAACTACATCAATAGTGATATGGAACCAAGCGACGTAAGAAGTATGTGCTGCCGTTTAAGACTCGACTTAAGAGAATTAAGAAAGAAATCTGGTGGATTCTTCGGTTCAGGTGAATCTACTGGTTCAGTCGGTGTTGTCACTATCAATATGCCTAGACTTGCTTATTTAGCAGTTGATAAAGCTGATTTCTATGATCGTTTAGATAAAATCATGGATATCGCCGCAAGATCATTAAAGGTCAAAAGAAACACTATTACTAAATTATTAGATGCTGGATTATATCCATATACCAAAAGATATCTTGGTACATTCAATAACCACTTCTCCACCATTGGTTTAGTTGGTATGAATGAATGCTGCTTAAATGCGAGATGGATCAGACAAGATTTAACTCATAAAGAAGCTCAAGAATTCACAAAAGAAGTTCTTAACCACATGAGAGAAAAATTATCTGACTATCAAGAATTATATGGTGACTTATATAACTTAGAAGCCACTCCAGCAGAATCTACTGCCTATCGATTAGCTAAACACGATAAAGAAAAATATCCAGATATTATTACTGCAAGTGAAGAAGGAAGAACTCCATATTACACTAACTCCTCTCACTTACCAGTGGGCTTCACCGATGATATTTTCACCGCTTTAGATATCCAAGATGAATTACAAACCTTATATACATCTGGTACTGTTTTCCACGCTTTCTTAGGTGAAAAACTTCCAACTTGGAAATCTTGTATGAATTTAGTAAGAAAGATTGCTGAAAATTATCACTTACCTTATTACACAATGTCTCCAACATATTCAGTTTGTAAAGAACATGGCTATTTAGTTGGTGAACAATATGTCTGTCCAAAATGTGGTTCTAGAACTGAAGTCTATTCCCGTATTACTGGTTACTATCGACCAATTCAAAACTGGAATGATGGTAAGAGCGAAGAATTCTTAAATAGAAAAACATATAACATCAAAACCAGTAAACTCACTCACGGAATTAAAGATGAAGTTTGTGAAGAAGAAAAGCCACAAACCCTACAGGAAACCCTCTTATTTGGAACAAAAACATGTCCAAACTGTAAGATGGCAAAGATGCTTTTAGAAAAAGCTGGCGTGAAATATAAATGGGTTGACGCTGAAGAAAATGTCGAATTAACCACCAAGATGGGAGTTAAAAAAGCACCTACCTTATTAGTTCCTGAAGACGGCGAAGTTAGAGTATTCGAAAATGCTTCTAACATCAAAGGTTATATCGAAAGCAAAAAATAATTATGCATGACATTATTGTTATAGGCGGTGGCCCAGCAGGAATGACTGCTGCCTTATATGCTTTAAGAAATAATAAGTCTGTTCTCATTTTAGAAAAAGAAGCATTTGGAGGACAAATCGCTACTTCTCCTAGACTAGAAAACTATCCAACTATTGAATCTATTTCTGGCAGTGAATGGGCGGATAGATTATTCGAGCAAATCACTAACTTAGGAGCCGAATTTGAACTAGAAGACGTCGAATCTGTCGAGAAAATCGATAATATCTTCCATGTTAAGACCAATTATGGAGAACATGAAGCTTTAGCGGTTATTGTCGCTAACGGAGTAAAGCCAAGAAAGATGGGTTTACCTAATGAAGACGATCTAGTCGGTAAAGGTGTTAGCTATTGTGCTGTTTGTGATGGACCATTCTATAAAGGAAAAGAAATCTACTTAATTGGAGATGCAAATACCGCACTTCAATATGCCTTATTATTAAGTGGATATTGTCCAAAAGTTCATATGCTCACTTTGTTTGATAAGTTATTTGGTGATCAAATCCTTATTGATAGAGTTCTTCAAACCGAGAATATCGATATTAGACATAACTTATTACTCAAAAAGCTTGTCGAAAAAGATGGTGAATTAGCCGCTATCGAATTAGAAGACACTATTTCTAAAGAAAAAGTAAAATTCGAAACTAATAACTGCTTCATTGCTATTGGCCAAGTTCCTCAAAACGAATTCTTAGAAAGCTTAATTAAGTTAAATAAAGGATTTATTGAAACTGACGAAGCTATGAGAACTTCTATTCCAGGATTATTCGCTGCAGGAGACACAAGAGTAAAAGAAAATAAGCAAGTTATTACTGCATGTAGTGACGGGGCAACTGCCGCAATGAGTGCAGTTAAATATATCAATACCCTCTAAGTTCTACTGTTTCAATACTTTGAGATAAAATCTCAACAAATTTATTAGCAAGACCTTCATCAATCGCGTGGAGGTCTTTATTTATTACTCCATCAGAGACTTTAAATTGCTGTAAATATAATCTTTTACTGCCTTTTAAAATATCTTTAACTTTATTAATAACTTCTAAAGAATGATATTCATCAATTAAAGTCATTCTAAATTCATAGTCCACTATTCCGGATTTTAATAATTCGATAGATTCTTTAACATTTTCTATTAAAGCATCATTATTAGTAAATCTATGATAATCATCAAATGAAGACTTGATGTCCATCGCGATATAATCAATTAATCCTTTAGACACTAAATCTTTAATTACTTCAGGATGTGAACCATTCGTATCTAATTTAATAGAGTATCCAAGTTCTTTTATCGCTCTAATTTTTTCTTCTAAATTAGGCATTAAAGTTGGTTCTCCACCAGAGATGACCACTCCATCTAAAATGCCCACTCTTTTCTTTAAAAAAGAAAGGATATCATTAAAAACAAGATCTTCATTATCACTAGCAGCAATTAAAGTATTCCAGTTATGACAGTATTCGCATCTAAAATTACATTTATCGATATATAAAATAGCTGCAATCTTACCTGGATAATCTAATAAAGATAACTTGTTGATACCTTGAAATTCCATGAGGATAGTATATCACTTTTTATACATTTATTTATGTTTTCTATGAAATAATAAATAACTTTGGTAAAATATACTGCGAACGAGGTCTATATTATGAAAAAATACGACAATATATCTTGGGATGAATATTTTATGGGTATGGCGGTCTTATCTTCTTTAAGAAGTAAAGATCCAAGTACTAAAGTAGGTGCTGTTATTGTTTCTCCAGAAAATAAAGTTATTTCTATTGGCTATAACGGAATGCCTTCTAAGTTAGATGAAGAACAATTAACTTGGAATAAAGGTGAAGGCTTAGATAGTAAATATTTATATGTCTGTCACGCTGAATTTAACGCTATTTTAAATACTCAAGTCGGCGGTTCTTTAAAAGATGCTAGAGTCTATGTCACTTTATTCCCATGCAACGAATGTACTAAGGCTATTATTCAAACCGGTATTAGAGAAATTATTTATTTAAGTGATAAGTACGCTGACACCACTATGATTAAGGCTAGTAAAAAGATGTTAGATCTTGCAGGAATCCCATATCGTCAATTCTCAGTAGATAACCTCGAAATTAGGAAAAAATAATGACTATTAAAGAATATATTAAAGCAAGAAAAGAAGAGATTAAAAATGAGGTTTCAAAACTCGAAAAGAAACCATTTTTAGTCGTCATTCAAGTCAACGAAGATGCCGGAAGTAATGCCTATGTAAAAGGCAAATTAAAGGACTGTGATGAACTTGGAATTAAAGCCGAACTCATCAAGCTTCCAATCGACACAAGTGAAGAAAATTTGTTAAAAATAATTGAAAATTGCAATAAAAAACCTGAAATTACAGGGTTTATTGTCCAAATGCCTCTTCCAAAACATATCAATGAAGAAACGGTAAAATTAGCGATTTCTCCAGAAAAAGATGTTGATGGATTTCACCCACTTTCTAAACTCAATCCATGTACCCCACAAGGAATAATTGACTACTTAAAATCAGAAGGGACAAATTTCGTTGGAAAAAACGCTTTAGTTATCGGAAGAAGTAATATTGTTGGTAAGCCAATGGCAAAGCTCTTACTTGCAGAACACTGTAATGTCACTATCACACATTCTAGAACTAGATTTGAAGACATGAATTGGTTTATTAATCACGCGGATATTATTGTTATCGCAATTGGTAAACAACATTATTTAGATAATAAATATAATTACAAGCCAGATTCCATTGTTGTGGATGTCGGAATTTCTAGAGATGAGAATGGTTTACATGGAGATGCTCTTCCTGGATTACCAGTAAAACTACAGACACCGGTTCCAGGTGGAGTTGGTTTATTAACTAGATTATCTCTAATTGAGAATTTACTTAAAATATATAAAGCAAAATAAAAAGATGTCTAACATCCTTTTATAATTGTGAGACTGAAAGGGTTAGTCCTAATGGTTTCATGATTTTAATTATTGTTTCAACATTAGGTTTAACAACGCAAGCTTCAATTCTAGCTACAGACGAATGTGGAATGCCACATTTATCTGCTAAATCTCTTTGCGAGATGCCCAATTCTTTTCTTCTATCGATTATTGCACTAATGATTGAAGCTAACTCTTCCATTTCCTCAATATCTTGCTTAGTTAATGAATTTGCTTTTTTAGCTTCTTTTTTAAAGTCTTCCCATGTCCTCATACTGAATACCACTATTATTGATAGCATAAATGCGTTCAAAACTGCAACTATTTTTAATTAATATATAAGAATTATTTTGTGATATCATTTTTATGATGAATAAACAAAAAATCATAATCGACTGCGATCCAGGGCACGACGATGCAATCGGTCTTTTAGTTGCCTATTATTCAGACGAATTAGATTTAATCGGAGTCTCTACTTGTGCAGGTAATCAAACTATCGATAAAACAAGTAGAAACGCTAATAACTTATTAAGATTCTTTAATAGTGACATCAAAGTCGCTAAAGGGGAAACTGACCCAATTAAAAGAAAAGTTAAAACATGCCCAGAAATACATGGAGAATCTGGATTAGACGGATATGATTTTCCTAAATATAAAGAAGAATACGATTCTAGACCGGCATATCAATTTATTATTGATACTGTATTAGCAAATAAAGATATTATCGTAGTCACCACTGGGCCAATGACTAATCTTGCTTTAGCGATATCTAAATGCCCTGACATAACCAAAAACATCAAAGAAATAGTCTTAATGGGTGGCTCCACTACTGAAGGCAATATCACTCCTGAAGCAGAATTTAATATCATTGTGGATCCAGAAGCTGCGGATATTTGTTTTAAATCAGGGGTTCCATTAAGAATGTTAGGATTAAATGTCACTAGAAAAATCTTAGTGAATAATAAAGTTCTAACAGAGGCCAGTAAAATAAACACTAGAGGCAGCGACTTATTTGTAAAATTAATGAAAGTCTTTAATGAAAATCAAAGAACATTCTTTGGTTTAGAATTTGGTCCACTACATGACCCTGCTACTGTTGTTTCATTGATTAATCCTAAAGCTTTTGAATTTACTCCAATGCATGTAGAAATAGATGTAACTGAGACAAAATATTTAGGAAAAACAAGATGTAGCAAATCTAAACCATTTAATTGTATGGTGGCTACAAAAGTAAACTTAGAAGAATATTGGTCCACTATATTTGAAAATTTAAGGAGATGTAAATAATGAAAAAGAAGATATTAGTTATTGGAAGTATATCAATAGATAACACTATTTTTACTAAACAGCTCCCAAGTGCTGGCACCACTACTGTTGCGGATTCTTATTTTCAAAATATAGGTGGAAAAGGCGCTAATCAAGCATGTGCCTCACTCTTTTTAGGAGGAGATGTCTCTTTTATCGGAGCCATTGGAAAAGACCATAATGGTGACATGGTTGAAAAATTTCTAAAGGAGCAAGGCCTACATGCTAGATTAAAAAGAAGTGAAAAGCCTACAGGGATCGCTTTTATCATTTTAGAAGAAGAGACTGCAGAAAATAGAATATTAATCATTCAAGGAGCAAATACTGATTTACAAATTGAAGATATAGACAAAAATCTCGACTTATTTACCGAAGGAGACATTTTATTAACTCAATTTGAAAATGATATGGAAACAGTTAGCTATGTTATTAAAAAAGCATATGAAAAACATATGTTAGTGGTTGTTAATCCTGCTCCAATAAAAGAATTAAAAGAAGAATATTATCAATATATTGATTATTTAGTGCCAAATGAGCACGAATTAGAAGCGTTAAGTCATAAAACAGATATTTTATTAGCAGCAAAGGAATTGCTCTCTAGAGGGGCTAAAAACGTGATTGTCACTTTAGGAGAAAAAGGATCAGTTTTAATTAATAAAGATGAATATATAAAAGTCGAACCACATAAAGTAGACGCTGTTGATACGACTGCTGCAGGAGATTCTTATTTAGGAGCGTTAGTGACTAGACTTTCTGAAGGTAAGTCAATTAAAGAGGCTATGGAATTTGCCTCACTTTGTAGTAGTAAAACAGTCACTAAAAAAGGAGCGATTGTTTCGCTCCCTCATCTAGAGGATTTGTAGAATTACTTGAACAATATTTCTACTTTAGTTCCTAATCCTTTAGCAATACGATTGATTAACTTGATTGAAGGGTTTGATAATCCTTTTTCAATTTTTGATAAATCTGACTGGTCAATTCCAGTCTTTTTAGCCAAATCTTCCTGAGACATAAATAAACCTAATCTAATATCCTTTATTTTATATCCAAGAATAGCAAGAGATATTTCATCATAATCATATTCATTAGTGACGTCTATGCCGTCTTCATATACGGTATCTGCACTAACGTCTAGTTCATCGTTCCAGATAACACCACCCCATCCAGGGATGTGTCCCTTTTCAAATAATGATCTATCTTTTAATTGGTTTAATTGAGGAAATTTATCGGCTAAAGATAATATATCGTATCTTTTAACTACACCATCAAGAAAGATAACATCAAATAATGTCTTCTCCCTTAACACTAATTTAACAGCTTCTTTCATCATATAGTTTATTCCAAAGGCGGTAACTTGTAATATCGCTCAGTATCCCACATATCCATTAGTTCTTTTTGATATTTCAATATAAACTCTTTAACCATTGCAATTCCTTTTTTAGGAAATTTGCCATTAATAAGTGAACCGTCTGATATAAGGAATACAGCTTCTAAATTTCCATAAAACGCATGAATATGCGGTGGACGGTGATCCTTACTGGTTAAATACATGTATATCAAAATTCCATAGAACATTGATATAGCAGGCACTTCGTATACCTCCTTTCAATATAATTTTATGGTATATATCCCCTATTTACAAGATAAAAAAATAAAACTATTCAATAAGCATTAAATCATCAGTGCGACTTAATACAAAGACATCAATAATATTAAGTAAAAGCGCCCAACCTAGTAAGACGAATATCGCCAGTCCAGCGATATTCTTTTTACTATGCAAACGAATAACCGCAAAAACTCTTACTCCTATTTCCACTAAGTAGCCGATAAAAGGAATAACGATTAATATTGCTTGGGATAAGAAATCTAATTTAGAGAACCACTTTTCCATAAGACAGTTTGTATTATACAAAAATATAAAGATACAGTTAATGAAAAATGTTATAATGCTACTTGTCTATGAAAAAGATAATAGTTCCAATTTTATTGTCGACATTATTATTTTCAACATTTGTTTTATCTAACTCTGATAAAGAAGTAACAATCACTGAAGCCGTTGCTCCTAGTAACTATTACAGCTCCATCACCTCTAATATGAAGGGCGATACTTTAAAAGTCGCACTTTATAACATTATTAAAGGTCACACAAGAATTCCTTATGATAGTTTAGAGCCTGCAATGAAAATCACCGATAGAGATTATAATCTCTCTCCTTTAGGCACTGACGATGATAATCCATATATTGTTACTCTATATGCTGATTATAATGGAGATAAATCAACAGCAATAAGATACGGAGATTCATGTGGTGGTTATAACACAAGCGGAAATCAAATTTGGAACAAAGAACATATTTGGGCTAAATCAAATGGATTCGCCACAGAAAGCAAACCAGCTCATAGTGATCTTCACCATTTGAGAGCAAGCGATGAAAGATGTAATAATTTACGCGGAAATCTTCCATTTAACACAGTCAGTCAACATACAAGTTCTAATGCAGTAGAAAACCACTACAAGCAAAAAACAGACAACTATAGAATTACCAATTCTTATTTTGAACCACGGGATTCTGATAAAGGTGATGTTGCTAGAGCCTTATTCTATATGGCAACGCGATATTATAACGGTGATGGATCTAATAGCGCTTTATCTTTAACTAATGGTACTGATTCTTCAGGAGGCAAATGGGGTTATTTAGATACTTTACTTGCGTGGCATGAAGCTGACCCAGTTGATGAATTTGAAGCACATAGAAATGATTTAATTTATGAACAATTTCAACATAATAGAAATCCATATATTGACCATCCAGAATACGCTCGAGCGGTATTTAAAAATGAAGCAATCGTTGATCCAGATACTTTAACAAAACTGACATATACTGGTAGTCCAACTAAAACTTCTTATAGAGAAGGTGAATCATTTAGCCCTAATGGCTTAACTGTTACCGCTACATTTGAAAAGGAAGACACTACAACATATACCTCTAACGTAACTGAATTTATTTCTTGGTCTCCTAATCCATTAACTAAAAACACCACTTCCGTTACTGGTTCATATACATTTGGAGATGTCACAAAATCAATAACCATTACTGGATTAACTGTTTCATCATTAGATTCTATTAAAATATCTGGCAACCCTAATAAAACAGTTTACGATGAAGGAGATACTTTTGTATCTACTGGTTTAACTGTATACGCAAAATATGGACAAGAAGAGGTTGATGTCACAAGTAATGTAACTTGGACAAACACTCCTTTAGTTAAAGGTCAAACAAGTGTTACTGCTACTTATGGAACTTTTAATGCTACATACATCGGAATACTTGTTAAAGAAAAGACATTATCATCTTCAACAATCGAATTTAAAGATTATGGATCTGCTACTGGTGAGTTAACTAAAGAAACAATTCAAAATGATTTAGTTAAAGGAAAAGATATTGCCACTGTTAGCGCAGTTTCAAAAGCTTTTAAAGGATCTGGTGGTGTTAGATTTGGTTCGGGTTCTGCAGGTGGCTCTATCACATTAACAATAGCATCTACTCAAGTAACAAAATTAATAATAAATGCAAAAGTTTATGGTAGCGATTCATCAACAGTTACTGTCAAAACAAACAATAGTTCATCTGGTACTTTTAAGCCCATTTCATCATTTGCAAATTACGAATTTAGTGTTAACAAAACCGTCACATCAATTATAGTTAGCAGTTCTTCTTCAAATAATAGATTCTATCTCAAATCAATTGATATAGTTTCTGGTTCAGGAAGTGGAGCTGATTCAATCACCGAATGGGGAGTTAGTTATTTACATATTGGTGATTCATCTTTTGATGGACAAGGTACTGGGTTATGTAAATCAAATGAATTATATAAATACGCAAAAGTTGCTTTATTCAATCTAAACTCTGCTGAGAGTGGTACAATCAGCAAGCTTCAAAATGATTCTAAATATTCAAATGAATACGCTAGATATTTAGCCTGGTCAAAAGCGTGTGAAGATGACTCTCCATTTATTAATACTTTTGAATTTGTTTCTAATAGAGTAAATAGTTCCATAAATATTGAATCTAATTCTACTATGATTATCATCATTTCTATAAGTTCAATAAGCGTTTTAGCGTTTTCAGTTTTATTAATCATCAAAAAACGTAAACATCAATGAAAAAAGAATTTGTGATATTAATCCCATCTTATGAACCAGATGAGCAACTAATAAAAGTTGTAGATTCTTTAATTAATGAAGAACTACCTGTTTTAGTGGTTAATGATGGATCTAGTGAACAATATGATGCAGTCTTTAATCAAATTAAAGATAAGATTCAATATATTAGGTTAGACCATAACCAAGGTAAAGGTGCAGCCTTAAAAGAAGGATATAGAAATATCCATGCTTTATTTCCCGAGGCCAAATACGTTATAACCGCGGATGGAGACGGACAACATTCCACTAAAGATATTGTTAAGATGTCTAAGTTATTATTAGAAAAAGATGAATGCGTATTAGGTATAAGACCATTTGATAAATCAGTTCCTTTTAGAAGTAGATTTGGAAATTATTTTTCTCAAACCACTAGAGGATTAGCAACTAAGACATATCTAAAGGACGATCAATGTGGATTAAGAGGGTTCCCTATTAGATACTTAGAGGAATTATCAAAAATTAAGGGAAACAGATATGATTATGAAATTAATCAATTAACTTCATTTCAGTTAAGAGACTATCCAATCATTCCTATGGAAATAGAGTTAATCTATCCTAAAGATAACAACAAAAAAACTCACTTTAGAAACGTTAAAGATACTTGGAATATCCAGTGTATTATCGCTTTCCAAGGATTACCTTCTTTAATATCTTTATCCTTATTAATTGCAGGTTTATTAGTTTTATATCATTTTGGATATTCCTTCCATCACTTAATAATCTTCCCTGCTTATCTAATTAGTGCATGCTTAACTTTATTAATGTGGACTATATTAGAGCCATCTCAAAAGCCTTTAAATAGAGTATTAAAAGAATTATTATTCACCATAATAAAAATGACATCCGTTTTCGCAATCATGTATTTATTTACAGATGCCTTTAAGATGTCATTTTTTATCGCGGTCCCGTTATTAGTGATTTTGGCGTGTTTCTATAACTTGCTATTATCTAGAATTTTCGTTAATTAATATATTTTTATCCCTTCTACTAAAACATTTTCGACAAATGCAGCACTCCCTACAAGTTGTTCAACCGTTTGAAGATCAACTTCTTTGCCTAATGCATTAGTTAATTCATCCGCCATTCCAAAAAATGAAAGACCCATCTTGTGACAAACAACGATGATATCTACATCACTCTCTGGTTTGGCCTCTTTTCTAGCATAGCTACCATATAAATAAGCGCATCTAACTTCAGGATAGTTTTTAAAAATTTGAGCGCATCTAAATTTGATAAATTGTAGACCAAGAATTCTATTCTTTTCAGCGTTATCAAGGATCTCTAAAACTTTTCTTCTCATTTCTTCATATTCATCGTTTTCTTCATAATATTGAAAAGAACGTCGAGACACTCCACATATTTGAGCAGCCTCAACTTGGGTTAGTCCTAGTTCTTTTCTTTTTTGCTTTAGCTCATTCATAAAATAATATCTCCTATTTTTTCTTTATATAGTTTTAAGTCCTTGATTTCTAATATTGTTGTTATTCTATTACCACTGTCTTTAGAGGAATGGCCGCAATGATATATTTTTTCGGTATTATACCCTATATCTATAAAGATATAACGATCATGAAATCTTCCTTCATTCGGTTTTAGTTTAATTGATATGCCAGTGTCTAATTCAAAATCATTAAGCATAATATCATCAACATGATCTTTGAATTTGTTATCACTAATAATGGTTATGTCAACATCTTTATTTACAGTTTTTAGCAAGGATAGTGTTTTGATATTGATATAGTCATCTATGATCACTAATGAATGTTTAGCGAAAGAATATATTTGCTTATAAGCGATATCTGATTCAATTCTTTCTCCGTTCATAATCAAGAAGTGTTTAAACTTAGATGGATCTATAAAATTATCCATCACTATTCCTAATTTAGACTCGATATTTTCAAACCTTTTATCGTGCTCTGCAAATCTAGACTCAATATATGTATTAGTGTTTGTTAATAGATGTCCGCTTTCTTCAATATAGTCTTTCATGGTTTTGAAGAGCTTGATAAGCGCGATACTTTGTTTAATAGCAAGATCACCTTTTAAAACAGTCATAAGCATATAAATGCCTTGTTCAGTAAAAGCATAAGGCAAAGATGTTCGGCCTCCGCTATTTCCAACAGTCCATATTCGCGCGGTCACAATTTGTGACCTCGCCAAATAATTTGATTCCTCCTTAGTAATTTGAAACATAAAACCATCAGGAAAGCGCTCTATATTACGATTAATTTGCTGGTTGAATGCTTTTGTTGAATATCCATAGATTTCCGCTAAATCAAAATCTAACATCACTCTTTGGCCGAGTATTAAATAAATCTTGTCTTTAATATTATTTTCATCAACAATCATAATTTCTTTGTTTGCTACATTTGACATACTGCGCACCTCTTAAAAAACATAAGCGTAAAGATACCATGCTCAGTAAATGCATAAAGAAGTTTTTTAACACCTCCCCAACTTGATGTGAAATTTTTGCACTTCAAGAACGCACTCCACTCTTTTTCAGTTAATTGAAACATAAATCCAGCATCACTCTTTGGTCGCATATTAAATAAAACTTGTCTTTAATACTATTTTCATCAACAATTACAATTTCTTTATTCGTTACATTCGACATAATACATATCTCTAAATATTAGATATCTATATTATATATGCGCATTATTTTTTGCGCAAACAAAAAGAGCCTTGCTTGTATATAAATTTTAGGCTCTAATTTGTTTACTTAATAGAAGCTAAGAATTGATCAATTTCTTCTTCGCTAGGAGCGACATTGATTGCTCCTTTTTTAAGAGTGGCAAGTCCTCCAACTACATTTGCTCTAGTAAGATAATGAATAATTTCTTTATCACAATTAATAAATTCAGGGTGATTAACTAAAGACGCTAAGAAATATGAATAAAAAGCATCTCCCGCTCCAGTTGTATCAACTGGTTTAACTTTATAAGTAGGAACTTCTACTACATGACCATTATGATAATAAATTGAGCCTTTAGAACCTAATGTTATGACTGCAATTTGATTTTCATTTAATAAAGTTTTTAAACCTTTAACTAAATCTTTTTCTTTGGTTAATAATTCAACTTCTTCAATAGAAAACTTTAAAATATCTGCCTCTTTTAATGCTTTAATAAATATTTCCTTAGCCTCGGCTTCACTGTTAAAGATGTCGTCACGATAATTAATATCAAAAGATATTTTAGCGTTAGTTTCTTTTTTAATTCTCTTTACTAGTTCAAAGAAGAATTCTCTACCTTCTTTTTCTGATAGCATTAATGAACCGATATGAATAATGTCGTCATCTTTAATATCCTTAAAGTTAATTGAATTAATATCAAAGATATAATCCGCTCCAAAAGAGCGATCAAATTTAAATGATCTTTCTCCATTATCTAGACTAACAATCGCTTTAGAAGTATATCGGTCAGTTAAAACTTTAATATCTAAATATTTAAAAGGTTTACCTTTCGCGGTATTTAATAACAAATCTCCATCTTCGTCTTTACCAACAGTGCCAATAAAGCCAACGTCTTTGGTATATAAAAGAGCATTACACGCAACATTAAAAGGCGCTCCACCAGGTAAAGTGGTTTTAGACTCACCATCTTTAAAGATGTCCACTAAGATTTCACCAATTGAAATAAGCATATTTATATTCCTTTTAAAAAGCCGAGAACTTGCTCGGCTTATAAGTTTAGTTGTTATTATTTTTGTTTTTTCTTCTTAAGGACGAAGAACAACATTAAGGTAAGAGTCACAGCAGCACCTACGATAATAATAATGTAGAGGTTGCTACCAGCAGCGCTGTCAAATAGAAGCACTGCTAAGCTATTACTATAAGCATTGACAGAAATGTGATTAAGTTCACCTAAATATTGAATGGTGTGTCCTAAGTTATAATGTGAATTACCATCAAAGATAGTTGGGTCAATGTTATACCATTCACCAGAACCAATTCTTTGGAAGTCGTCAGAGTAACATACGATTTGTTGGGCACCTTCAGATAAAGCGTTATATGCGTTTAAGAAAGCCTTAACTTCGTCAGATGTAAGAACGTCACAAACGTTGCTTCCAAGTTCTCCGCCTCTAACACTTTCAATATATTGTTTCCAAACAGTGTGTGCAGCATAGGAATCGGATTCATCAACGTGATCAAGGATTCTGTGTTCACCATCGGTATTAACGGAGTTACCTGCGTTATAAATAACACCATATTGGTTACCATCACTCTTACAAGTGGAGTTGATATAAATATCAGGATAAGTGATATAGTATGTGCCGTTTGTGTTGGTTTGAACTGCAACATCAACGTGATATTCAGGTCTAGCAGCGTAATTCACGGTTAATTCATCAAAGTAACAAGCAGACCAATCGGAATAATCATAGTCACAAATCGCTAATTGAATAGTTCTTCCTAAATAAGCTTCTAAGTTGATAACGTGATAGACCATAGCTGTGGTATTAAATCCACTATCAGCCATATTCCATGTATTTCCAGACATATTGAATGCTTTATTATCAATCCAAGCTAAGTCAGCGGATTGGGTATCGGTGTTCTTTTGCGTTGCATCAATAACGTGTAAGGAAGCTTTACCAGCCATCTTAATGCTGATAATGCCTGTACCACTTAAAACAAATGGACGAGAAATGAAACGATATCTTAAACCATCAGAGGCAACAAAACCACCTTCGCCTAAACCTTGGTACCATCCTCTGAAGAATCCGCCTTCATTATTGAATGGCATTTCTCCATCACCAGGACGAACTGAGAATGTAGAGATTGCTTGATCGAAATGTTTTTCTGGTCCATAGTCACCATTAAAGAAGTTATGATCGAAATACCAGTGATTTACAAAACTTTCATTTGTACTGAATGAATCGCTAATGTCACTAACGGTAGCAAAGAACACTTCTTTTTGAGATTCATTTTCAAAATATGTGTTTTGAATTTCTCTTCTTTTATTAACTTCCCATTCACGAGAATCAGTTGATAAATGATTTAAGAAATATCTCATTGCATCGCTTGTGGAGCTAAGGGTTTGGTTAACGTGAAGATAACCAAAGTTAGCGAAGCCGTAGTCCTCAGTTGCAGGATCTACAACTTCAACATACATATCAAAATCGTCAGCTTCAGCAGTTAATTCTGCAAATTTATCATCAGGGACTTTGAAATAACGTAAAGTCATTGGGTTTTCAACAAATGTGTTGTTATAGAAATCAGCGGAATATGGTCCATAATGGAAAACAAGATGCGTGTGGCCATTTGGATGTTTATCACCAAAATCTTTAGCAGCACCTAATTGGAAGTAAACATATTGAGTACTTTGTTTCCATGTTCTAGAAGTTAATGTTCCAGTCCAGCCTTCACCGGTTTCACCGCGATAGAAAGGACTTAATGCTTCAAAGTAATAGTTATCACCCCAGAATCTTGCATCTACACTAGCGATAGAACCAGCAGCATCTGTCCAGTTAGTGAAGAATGATGCTCTCATAGGAATATATGTGTCATATCCTGCGGCATAGGAATACCAGCCATCATTATGGACGTAAACTTTTCCGTTATATCTTTCAACATTAGTCCAAGAATTGATAGGCTCTTGTTGGCTTATCCAGGTTTCACCATCAAGAAGTTGGAATTGCATTACACCAACGCCGTCATATAAATCGGTATATGTACAACTATATAAGTCGTATCCACCATATGATTGTTGCAATTTTGTCATAGTTGATGACTGCCAATTTTCAGCATCACCTTGTAGCTTGACATTCAACTTAACTGTGTAAGAGCCGACAACTTCAGATGGAACCGCATAATAGACAGTTGTTTCAGTTGCGGCTTCAGTTACTTTAGCTTTTTCTTGATGTGCGCTAACGGCGACACCAACTCCTAAAACAGCAGTAGCTAAACCCGCGAATAAAATATTTTTAAGTTTTTTCATGAGTTTCCCTCCTTGTGGAAACGTTTCCATAGATATTGTACATATAATGTACTATACTTTTTGCTTAAAAACAAAGCATTTATTTGTAAAGGCTGAGCCTATTACAACCAGATTCAGTTTTTAGAGTGAATTTATCACTCTTTTCGCTTGGATAAATTGTATTACTCATTGATAGTCCATTAACAAACACTTCAATTGAGTATTTATCTAAAACAATATAGATTTTTGTGTGTTCTAACTTTCTATAAGGCATAATTCTTATGCCTTTTTTAGAATATTCGTCGACTTCCGCTCCAGTGATGGTTTCGCCCGATTCACTCCTATCGAAGTAGATTTTGTCATCTTTTAAATATAATTTAGTGGACTCTTTTGTCCCTTTCCTAAATTCGAAAGAAAAAGTTTTTAAATTTTCGATATCTAATTCAATAGTGCCTACGCTTAACTCGCCTTCATATTCTTTTTTAAATGATTCTTCTAATACTTTTTGTCCATAAATGATTGGAGTCTGAAGCATTAAATTATCTTCTACATAGACTTTTCTAGGAACAGTTAACATACCAGCAAAACCATATTTAGAACTTGGAATATTTCGATCCCACATATTAAGCCAGGCAATTAATATATGTTCCTTATCCATAATTTGAGGCGCATAAAAATCAAAACCATAGTCTATTAAGGTTTTTTTAGAACTTGGAATAAATTTATAGTCTTTATTAAACGCCCCTAATTCATATTCACAAGAATGAATATTTAAGCAGTGATTATTATCACTAGGGAAATTTTGTTCACAGTATATTAATAATCCTAAATCTTCATGATAGTCTGCGCATTCAATCATCTCACCTTCAGATTTATGAGTTAAGACATCACTTACAAATTTCCACTTCTTTAAATCTTGAGATTTATATAGAACAATTGCCCCTCCATTATTCACTCTTCTAGTGGCCACTAATAAATAGTAAAAGCCATCTTTATAAAAGAGTTTAGGATCTCTAAAATCACAAGGCTTATATTCTTTTGGCAAATCTTTGCCAGTAATAATTGCTCCGTGTTTAGTGAAATGAACTCCATCTTTAGAAGAGGCTAAACATTGGATTTGTTGTATTTTTTCTGGATCTTCGTTATTGATAAATCCTGTGTAGACAATATATAAAGTATCGCCCACTACGAGGCTAGTCCCGGAAAAACAGCCATCTTTATCAAATTCATCTCCTGGAGTTAAAGCATAAGGCAAATACTTCCAGTGTATTAAATCATCACTAACAACATGCCCCCAATGCATTGGTCCCCACTCACAAGAATATGGATGGTGTTGGAAAAAGACATGGTATTGTCCTAAAAATTTAACAACACCATTAGGGTCATTAATCCAGCCCTTTTCTCCAGTAATATGAAATATCGGTTTATTATTCATTTGTGACCTTTTCTGCTAAAACGTAATTAGATGGGATATCACTACTAGATTCATAGTAAGTAATAAAATCATCAGCGAATAATAATCCCCAATCATTAGTCGCATTATCGACAATTCTAATTTGAATGTGACGACCAATAAATTCGCTTAAATCAACTTTATATTCCGCCATATTAGCCGCGTAGAAGCCGTCTAAAGCTAAATCTTTTGGATAGCCTTGATAATAATAAGATTTAGTGATTTCTTTAAATCTTTGATTATAAGTAGTCGCTAAAACATCGCCTGTATCCGCATCAACAAATTCGATGTGACATACTTCTTTATTTTTACCTCCACCTAAGCGATAAGTGACAAATCCACTTCCGCCTAAAGTAAATGAACTAGAAGTTAATGTACCAACACTTTCTTCTCCAGTAACCCATCCGTTTAAGAAGTAAGAGCCTTGTTTATTATATAAGAAGCATTCGTGCCACCAAGTATAATCTCTAGAAATCCCTAAAATAGGATCTCCGTCTATTACCCAGCCACTCATATCACCAGTTTCAAAGGTGCCATTAGTGACTTGATATTCGGAAACGCTTTCTTTATATGCTAAAGCGTTTGGATTTAATAAAGCTGATGAATCAATCGCGCTCATGCTCTCATAATAAGTAATAAAGCTATCAACACACACTAATCCCCAATTACTAGTAGCCTTATCTACGACTTGAATTTTCACATCTTTACCTAATAAAGAAGTTAAATCTGCTTTATAGAAGATCATATTCATTAAGTTTTCTCCATGTCCCACTCTTTCGGTTTCATCGTCAAGATCATTGAACATAAAGTTTGTAAATCTTAATAATTCTTCATTAGTTATAGCGTCAATAATAGAAACATAAACGCTTAATGGGTCTCTTGCGCCTGACATTCTAAATGTCATATAGCCCACTCCACCAACTTTAAAGCTACTTGAAGTTAATGTACCTGTACCGGCTTCATTATTTTCTCCAGAGAAGAAATAAGTACCACGTTTATTAAATGTTAATCTAGGATTATTCCACCAATAGGATTTAGAAGAAATTACACCGATATCAGTCTCATTAGTGGACTCCAAAGTCCAACCAGATAAATCACCAGTTTCAAAAGTTCCGTTCACTGGTTGATATTCGTTAATTGGTTCTCTTTCATAAGTCGAAGCAATATCAATCTTGTAATATTCTTTATCTTCCCAATATGGTGTATCTAAATAGAATGTTTCAAAACTATCAAAAGTCATACATCCTAATTCATCTAGGCTTGTGTTATTATCAACGATTTCGATATATAAACTTTCTCCAACATATTCACCTAAATCAATATAATATTGGACCATATTTAATAGGTGCATCTTCATTGGAATAAATGGGAATTGTTCATTTTTATATTGAACGTTAGAAACTTTAGCGACTTCAATAGGCTCTCCCCCATTAACCGCCATAAAGCGGATATAAGTTAAAGCTTGTTCCTGGCAGCCTCCTAACTTAAAGGAAATAAATCCTTTCCCACCTAATTCAAATATCGATGAGCGGAGAACACCTGTCGCACTTGGTTTATAGTGACCGTAATGATATTTACCGTCTTTATTATAGGTAATATATTCGTTCCACCAGCCATTTTCGACGTTTACTCCTTCGTTAGAGAAAGCTTCTCCTTCAACAACTGTCCAGCCACCTAAAGAGCCAATTTCGAAATCAGGGTTCTTGATATGATATTTATCAATTGCTTCTACATCATCTATATATTCACGCGATTTTGTGTAGTAAGCACCTTCAGTTTGTGCACCTACATAACCAACACGAATATCATCAACACTTAAATAGCCATAATAAACATCTTTATCGTTATCAACAATACGAACATAGACTTCTTGATTAGCGTATTCCTCTAAATCAATCGTATATTCATAGAAATTATCGGTGTTGTAATAGTTATTGTTATATTTACTTGCTTCAACATATTCTGTATGTTGCTTAAAGAATTTATTTGTTTGTTTAGCAATCATTTGATCGCTAGAGGCTAAATAAACTCCAAAATAACAAATTTCTTGTTCGTTTTTAAGTGGAGAATCATCATATTTATCTTTTCTAGTGGCCCCACCAGCTAGTTTCACTGTAATTAAACCATCATTATCTAAATAGAAATTATTACTTCTAATAGAGCCCACTCTAGCGTGAGAGTACGCTAAATCATAACCTTGACCAGATAAATACCAGTTTCCAGTCTTTTTAATATCGAGTCTATTGTGTTCAGTATCATCATCAAAGGTAAAATAGGTTCTAGAAGACACTGAATCATCAGTGTAGGCATCACCATATTCCACAGTCCATCCACTTAAATCAGAGGTTTCAAATCCTCCGTTTAATACAGAATGGTTAATAACTTTAGAACTAGACGAGCCACATCCAACTAAAGGAATAGCAAATAAGCTAATAAATAAAGATTTAATATATTTATTCATACTCATAGCCTCCTAGTTATAATCCGCTAAATTGCCAACGTTACCGTAATAAGCAGGTTCTACTTCATCTTTAAAGCAGCCTTTCATTTGGGTAACCTTGAATTTAGTAATAGACATATTGCCACCATTATCGAATAAGGAAATATAATCACTATCTCCATATTTTGGATAAATACGAGTGGTAATGGTCTCAATATCATTAATGTAAATTTCTAACATTGAACGATCGACTAAAATACGAACGTTAAATTCTTTTGTGTCTACTGGTAAATGCCATGTATCAGATGTATCGATATAGTCAATGGTTGTCGATAATAAACGGTCGACAAAGACTTTGTCAGTGTTATCTGTATAGGCAGTCTTTTCAAATTTAATGGCCGTTCTTTCTGTACCCATATAGTTATCATTTGGATTATATCTCACGTAAATTCCACTAATATAGTTATCTGTTGGATTTAAGGAGAAAGTCGCTTCAATTTGATACATATCGCTTCTCACATTTTTAAGTTCTTCAGCAAGTTCAGAAGCAGATTTACCACTACCTTCATATTCAAATAAGGTTTCTTTATATAAACTATCAATAGCCTTTACTGGTCTTCTAATAACATCTCTTCCATTTGGGGCTAAGAAGATTTCTACTGGCATCGCGAAATTATGCGCCCAGCCCGCAATCTTATTTTGATTTGTACCAGCGGATTTTCCTTGGGCAATCGCATAAATCACTGTGTGCCCATCTTCATAATTTGAGATACCCGCTGCTCTTTCTTCATCAGTTAAATAAGTAAATCCAGTTTGACCAGTCCAAATGCCCTTGCCATGGTCAAATAATCTTGGTTTAGGATCATCAGGAATAAATCTACATGTATCTTTATTAAATGTACCAATCCAGTAATATGTATCAACAACATATCCAGAAACTGTATATTGAGGAGAATCCATAAAGATATATTTAGTCACACTCTTATCTTCAGTAGAAATAGGAAGCATGACGCAACATTCCCAGTGCTTTCCTTGCTCTGGATAATCTTGATAGCTCACTTCAAAAGTGAAACCTTTATATTCCCAGTTTCTCATATCAGTAGATCTATACATATTAGTAGATCCACCGTGAGATTGATCCCAGTCAGCAGCAACAGAAGTTGACACCATCATGTAATAATACGGAGCATCATACCAAATAAATGGATCTCTAAATTCTTCTATCTTTCCTTGAGACCAGTCACTTGGTTGCACCAAAGTATTAACATCTTCAACATACCAATCGGTTAAATATGGATCGGTTGGATCTACAGGATGAACATAACACACTGATTGATGTGAGAATGTTGATGTTTCTTCATAATCTGCATAGTTAGTTCCAGCAGTGATTGTTAACCAAGGGACCCCGTCTGGTCCAATAACTGAACCACCCGTCCATGCTCCTTCTGGGCAAGCTGGCTTAGTAGGAGCAACAGCGTCTTTAACATAACGCCAGTGAATCATATCTGGAGAACAAATATGCGCCCATCTAATTTGAGACCAATAAGGTCCAATTGGGTTATGTTGATAAAAGACGTGATACATACCCTTATAATAAATTGGGGCGTGAGGTTCATTCATCCACACTGCAGGAGGGATCGCATGATATTGTGGTCTAAATCTATCTCCATCATAGACACTACTATCAAGTTGAACTTCGCTAAATGGTAAAGTAGGAACTTTGCCGTTAATAGAGTAACGCGAAAATAAATAATTCATTTGTTTTGGGGTCATAGACTCATGATATATTTCTGCTTCATCCACTAATGCAGAAGGCATTTGTCTAGGAACACCAAATTCGTAAATGGTAGAACAATAATAACCAAAATATAAAGGTTTCGCACTAGCAACAATCTCTGTATTTTCTAAATCAGGAATTAAAGATTCATAAGCGACTTGACCGTTAAAAGTTAAACAAATATAACCTTTGTCTCCATCAAAAGTTGCAGAAATATGACTCCATTCATATAAAGGTAAAGCGTTAAGTGGGTCATAATATCCAACGAATACTTTTTGACCAGTAGTCTTATTTCTTAAATTCATTTGTAAACCCCATAAACCGAGTCTACCATAGCCAAATAAGAATCCTTCTTCAGCTTCCATATGACCCCAGTTAAATAGGGAAGTCATTCTTGGATGACCCCGAGCAATAGTCTCGTTACCGTATCTATTTAAATTTTCAAAGCCGCGTGGAGCAACCCAAGTAGAGAATGTAATTTTATTAGTAGGACCAGTATAATCACTCATTTCAATGCGAGTAGAAAAACCGTCCATATATAACGATTTACCAGAGACACCTTGTTTTTGAAGTGGATCATTAGGTTTTTTAAATAATGATTCCTCGTTTTCTTTAGCGAAAACATAATCGATATAACGATCTTTTTTCGCTCCTGAGTCTCTTGTGTAACTATCTTTAGTGCTTTCAAAAGAGAAACTCACCACCGCAGTAGTTTCTTTATCTACTGCACTAGAACAGCCTCCGAGAGTTAATGAACAAATATAAGCAAATAAAGGTAACAAATTTCTTTTTCTCATATTTAATTGTCCTTTCTACATCTTAAGTCCAGCAGTGCCAAATCCTTTGACGATATATTTCTGCGCTGCGACATATAATATAAATATTGGTAAAGTTGTAATCACTAACGCTGCCATAACTTGACCAGTGGTAATCCCGTCAGAGCTAGTAATAATATTGACCGCGTATTGAATTGGATATAACGGCCAACCCGAGGTTCCTCTATTATCCACAACTAAGCTTGGCCACACATAATCGTTCCACACACCAATAAAGGTGAAAACTGCAGTAGTCGCCACAATTGGTTTAGATAATGGAAGAATTAAATTAAAGAACATTCTTACTCTACCCGCTCCATCAATATGCATTGCTTCTTCATATTCTTTAGGAATCGAAGAGAAGAACTGGGTATATAAGAAGATATTAAAGACGGAAATAATACTTGGTATCACTATCGCGATTATCGAGAAGAATCCTTTATTTAGATGTAATAAATCCTGAACGATAGATAAAAGCGGAATAATACTTGTTTCTACTGGGACAACCATTAAGAAAATAATGATAAAACTAAAGAATCCTTTAGCAGGGAAATGGAATTTTGCTAATACATATCCCGCTAATCCATTAACTAAGGTATTTAAAACAATAACAACTAAACAATAAATTAAACTATTAATCGCATAAGTCCAAATGTGGTATCTTTCGCCAAACACCACCGCATAGTTATCGAAAAATACACTTAGATTAGTGAAATCAGGGATAAACATTAAGAAGGTTCCATTAGAGGTTGCAACCGCAGCTTCACTCTTAGTGGAAGCGGCAAGCATATATAAAAGAGGAAGAATGAATAATAAAGATAAAGCTGTACCAGTTAGATAATAAATAACTGAATAAACAATCTTTTTCTTCGATTTTTTAGAGCGAACAAAATTAGGATCATTAAGATATCTCTTTTTCATTATTTCTTCTTCTCCTTTAGAAGTTGCCTTTGTAAGAAGGTAATAGAGCCTATGACAATAGTCATAAGTAACGCCACCGCACACGATAATCCCACATTACCGTATTTTTGGCCTTGGTTATACATATATAAACTTAAAGTGACACTACCAGGATAAACGCCTTGATCTAATAACATTGGTTGAATTAAAACACGACACGCTCCAATAAAAACAGTAATCAAAACAAATAACATTGTTGGTCTAAGTCCTGGAATAGTGACTGTTTTAAATCTTTGGAATGCATTAGCCCCATCCACTCTAGCGGCCTCATATAAATCTTTTCTAATATTTCCTAAAGCAGAAAGGAATATTAACATTTGATAGCCACATCCTTGCCAGGCAGAAATGGCAATCATCCAGCCTAAAATCTTATCGGTTCCTAAGAAATCTTGATTAGGGATTCCAAAATTAGCGAGGATAGAATTCATAATGCCATCCGGTCGATTAGCTAATACTTCCCTCCAGAAGAAAGCAGTAACTGATAAAGAAACCGCAACTGGAGCAAAGAAACATACTTTAAAGATTGTTGTTCCTCTTCTTTTATTATTCACAAATAAAGCTAAACCTAAGGCTAAACCAATTTGAATTGGGACGACAAAGACCACGAAGATTGCGGTATTTTTTATCGCATGATAGAAATCACCTTTAATTTGGAATTCACTTATTAAATCTCTAAAGTTACCAAATCCATCTCCACCAGCAAGGCTAATGTTATTTGGATCACCAAGCGTGTAATTTGTAAAAGAAAAACCTAAAGAAGTAATAATCGGTAATAGCACTAAAAAGAACGCTAATACCACACTAGGAGCAAGTAAAATGAAGGCCATAATTACTTCACCCTTATGGTATTTATAATGCGACTTTCTATTCTTTATAAAGTCTTTGATGAAAATAGCCAAGAAAATGACTATAAATGCAGCAAAAACATAAAGAGC
>CAMUVS010000007.1 GCA_947164155.1 uncultured Caryophanales bacterium
CTGGGTTCAAAACGTCGTGAGACAGTTTGGTCCCTATCTGTCGTGGGCGCAGGAAGTTTGAATGGATTTGACCTTAGTACGAGAGGACCGGGTTGAACATGGCAATGGTATATCGGTTGTCACGCCAGTGGCATGGCCGGGTAGCTACCCATGGAACGGATAAACGCTGAAAGCATCTAAGCGTGAAGCCAACCATAAGATGAGACTTCCCATTCGCAAGAAGTAAGTTCCCTCCAAAGTTAGGAGGTTGATAGGTTAGAAGTGTAAGTGTCGTGAGGCATTCAGCTGACTAATACTAATAGAACGAGGACTTAATTTCTAAGATTTTAACAAGTCCATAAGTAAAATTTATGTTAATGCTTTAATTAGTGAGATCAATGTGATAATATCTAGTTTTCAGAGAACAAAGTTCTCTAAAAAAAGTCTGGTGGCGATAGCGCAGTGGACACACCTGTTCCCATACCGAACACAGAAGTTAAGCACTGTAGTGGTGAAGATAGTACGTAAGTGCAAAAATAGCGAGCTGCCGGGCTTTTTTATTTCCATATAAGTAAGAGATAATTTATAATTATCAATGAGGTATATTTTTATGAAAATCAATGTCATTCGTTTATCAA
Organism: uncultured Caryophanales bacterium; assembly: GCA_947164155.1. Taxonomy (GTDB): domain Bacteria; phylum Bacillota_I; class Bacilli_A; order RFN20; family CAG-826; genus UBA2450. The sequence continues at coordinate 618 of CAMUVS010000007.1, forward strand.
ATTCTTTAGATCCTAATGCTTCTTTTAAAAAAGACGGGGATAATTTTATCGATGAAATCAATAATGAACTATTCGACAAAGATTATGAATTAGTAGAGAATGATGATTCTGCTTTATTTAATGTGATCTTTATTGAAACAGGTGGAGCAGAACAACATTTTGTAAAAATTGAAAAAGAATTACCTCGTCCTATCATTTTAATTAGTGACTGTTTAAATAATTCTTTACCTGCTTGCTTAGAAATTAAATCATTCTTATCAAACAACAAAGAAGACTGTATTTTGCTTTTTGGTAAAGAAAAAGAAATCGCTTCTGCAATTGTCGAGATTTCAAAAATTGAAATTGCAAAACGTTATATTAGTGGAGCCAATTTAGGAGTTATTGGTAAACCTAGTGACTGGTTAATTGCTTCTTTAGTGGATTATGAAGAAGCTAGGAAAGTCTATAACGTGAATTTAATTGATATCACTTCTAAAGAACTCAAAAACGAAATTGATAAAGGTGAATTAGAAAATATTGAAAATCGCTCAAAATACGAGAAATTAGCGCAAAATAGCGAGGTTTTGACGGGAGCTTTGGCGATTTATAGTGGTCTTAAGCGACTAATTGAACGTTATAAATTAAAAGGATTTACACTTCGCTGCTTCGATTTAATTGAAGAATATAAAAATACGGCATGTCTAGCTCTAGCAATGCTTAATGATGAAGGAATTATCGCTACTTGTGAAGGTGATGTTCCTAGTATGCTTTCCATGTTAATTGTTAAAGCTTGTACCGATAAAGTTTCTTTCCAAGCTAATCCAAGTAGAATTACTTTTGGCGATAAAGATAGTGACAATGAAGTTTTATTTGCACACTGTACTTTACCATTAAGTATGGCTAATAAAATTGATTTTATGACTCACTTTGAAAGCGGCTTAGGAATTGGAATTAGAGGTGAATTATCCAAAGGTAGTATTACTATTTTTAAATTATCTAGAGACTTAAAATCATATTTATTAATTAATGGCGAGACCAAAGAAAATTTAAAATTGCCTAACTATTGCCGCACTCAAATTTTAGTCAAACTTGATGATGAAGATTTATATCCATTGATCAATAAAAGTTATGGTAATCACGTTATCATTTCTTATGGAGACAACACTTCTGAAATTATGAATGTTCTCCATTATTTTGCTGAGCAAGCTTCTTTACATAAATAGGGGCAACTTGACATAATCTACATATATATGTAGAATACTCGTAGGTTTTAAACCTAAAAACTGAAAACAATTTATGAAAACAATAGATGGTCTTACATTAAAGAAATTCTTAATAAGCGCCAGTAATAACTTATTCAATCATTATCCAGAAGTGGATGCTTTAAACGTCTTCCCAGTTCCTGATGGTGATACTGGTATTAATATGAATCTCACAATGACTAGTGGGGCCAACGAAATTAATGGCATTCAAGAAAATAATGCTTTTCTAATTGCTAAAACTTTCTCTCGCGGCTTATTAATGGGAGCTAGAGGAAATTCTGGCGTTATTACTAGTCAAATCTTTAGAGGTTTTTCTAGTGTTTTAGAAGGTGTTGAAGAAATCGATTCACTTTTATTAGCACAAGCCTTTAAAGCTGGTAGTGATACTGCCTACAAAGCAGTTATGAGACCAGTAGAAGGAACCATTCTTACTGTTATTAGAGAATCTAGTAATGTTTTATCTCGTAAAGTTAAAGAAGGAATGCCTATTGAAAGAACGCTTGAAATCTTATTAAAAGAAGCAAATGCCTCTTTAAATAGAACTCCTGAATTATTACCAATCTTAAAAGAAGTTGGTGTTGTAGATAGTGGTGGTACTGGTTTAGTAAGAATCATCGAAGGTATGTATCTTGCTAGTATTGGTCAAGAAGTATCTAGAGATGATAAAAACGTTTCCGCTGGAGCTATTGCTTCCGCCGCTGCTAGTGCGATGGAAGAAGAGGAATTTGGCTATTGCACTGAATTTATTATGTCTTTAGGCCCAGATTCTGTAAAAAAGATCTTTAATCAATCTCGATTCACTAATTGGCTTAATAGCCACGGCACCTCTTTAGTGGTTGTTAAAGATGATGATATTGTAAAAGTCCATGTTCATACTTTAACCCCTGGTGAGATTTTAAATTACGCTCAACAATATGGTGAATTCTTAAAACTAAAAATCGAAAATATGACAGAACAACATCACGCTTTAGCGGATGGGGCAAACGTGAAACCTCATGTTGATTTAGTAGAAGAGCCTAAACCTGTTAAAAAGGAAGAAGAACAAGAACTTCCAAAAGAAAAGATCACTAACGCTGTTATTACCGTTAGCTCTGGAGAAGGAATCTCTGCTTATTTTAAAGAATTAGGTGCTACTTATATCGTTAGTGGTGGACAAACTATGAATCCATCTAGTGAAGACTTCTTATCTGCTATTAGAAAGATAAATGCTGAAAATATTTTTATCTTACCAAATAACTCTAATATCGTTATGGCGGCTAGCCAAGCTGCGGATATTGCTTCGGAAGAAGGAAAGAACGTCTTTGTCATTCCTAGTAAAACTATTCCGCAAGGAATTGTGGCGTTAATGAGTTTAGATCAAGATACAGATCCAGAAGAAAATATGCGTAATATGAGATATTCTTTAAAGAATGTCAAATCTGGAGAAGTCACTTTCTCTATTAGAGATTGCGAACTTAACGGCATTAGAATTCAAAAAGATGACTTCATTGGAATTTATGAAAAAGAAATCGTTGTCGGTACTAAAGATAAATTTGTCGCCTTACAAGAATTAGTTGATAAGATGATTGATGAAGAAAGCGCTATTCTTACTATCTTCCTTGGAGAAGATGTGAAGAGAGAAGACTTTGTTTCTACTAAAAAAGCCATTGAAGAAAAATATCCAGATTTAAATATTGATATTAAAGATGGTAAACAAAATGTTTATTCATTCTTAATAAGTGTTGAATAGCAATCAATTGATTGCTATTTTATTTATATGGGCGAGAAATTGACATCATCTAAAAGAATGAACTATCTATTAGGTCAGATGGGAATTTTTTCTTATTATGATGTTTTAGCCCACCTCCCTAAACGATATGATGATTTTTCTTTAACTCATGAAAGACATCTTATTGATAAAGAGAAAATCACTATCTACGCAAAAGTGGTGACTACTCCTAAGAAAGTATTAGCAAGAAAAACCACAATCGTGACTTTTGATGTTTTAACAGACACAAACACATATTTTAAAGTTACTGCCTATAATCGACCTTATTTAACTAAGACAGTTTTAGTTAATGAATATTACACAATCACAGGAAGTTATGATAAATCTCGTAATAGTTTAAATCTCATAAATTTTGTTAAAGGAAAAATCGAAGAAAACAAAGTTTTAAAGCCTGTATATTTGTTGCCTAAGGATTTAGCTAATAAAGATTATATTAATTTAGTAAACCGCTCTTTAGAGGCAGTAAAAGGCCACGTTCCTTCTTTAGTTCCTTATTCGCTTAGAGAAAAGTATCGTCTATGTAATAAAGAGTATGCTTTAAGAAAAGCTCATCAACCTTTAACTTATGAAGATATTCATCAAGCATACCGCTATTTAAAATATGAAGAAGCATTAGAATTTTCTTTAAAAAATCAATTAATTAAAGAAGAAAATAAATCTCTACAAAAGATTAAAAAGGAGCCGATTGATTTATCGAGCTGTGATGAATTTGTTTCTTCTTTACCTTATAAACTTACCAAAGATCAAATTGAAGCATCAAAAGAAATCATCGAGGATATGAATCAATCTTCTTTAATGTATCGTTTACTTCAAGGAGATGTTGGTACAGGTAAAACATTGGTCTCTTTTATTGCCTTATTCGCGAATTATAAAAGAGGAGATCAAGGTGTTTTAATGGCTCCGACTGATGCTTTGGCTAGACAGCACTTTGAAAACGCTAAAAAGCTATTTAAAGAAACTAAACTCAAAGTCGCTTTATTAGTAGGATCAACTCCACCAAGTGAAAAAAGAAGAATTTATGAAGATATAAGTGATGGCTTGATTGATGTTGTTATTGGAACCCATGCTTTATTTGCGAAGGCTGTTAAATATAATTCCTTAGGCTTAGTGATTATTGATGAACAACATCGTTTTGGCGTTAACCAAAGAAAAGCCTTAATGGATAAAGGCGAACACGCTGATTTACTTATGATGTCAGCTACTCCAATTCCTAGATCACTTGCCTTATCTATTTATGGTGATTTAGAGATTTCAACTTTATATATGTTTCCTAATGTGAATAGAGACGTTACTACCAAAATTGTTGATAGTGAAGACAAAAGAATTTTTGATGTCGTTGATAAAGCGTTAAGTAAAAATCAAAAGGTTTATATTGTCGCTCCTTTAATTGAATTTAATGAAAATGATAAGTATTCAGTAGAGAAACTATATGCTCGATATTTATTGCGTTATAAAGAAAAAGTTGGCCTTTTGCACGGAAAAATGAAGCAAAACGAAAAAGAAATGGTTCTTGATAATTTTTCTAATGGCTCTTTTGATATCTTGGTGTCCACTCAGGTAATTGAAGTTGGAATCGATGTTAAAAGCGCTACGGCGATGGTTATATATGATGCTAATTCATTTGGTCTAGCTTCTTTACATCAATTAAGAGGAAGAATCGGTAGAGACGGCTCTAAATCTATCTGTTTATTAGCGGTAGACAATTTAGAAGACAAAGAGAAATTAGAAATATTAACTACTAGTAATGATGGTTTTGAAATTGCGGAAAAAGATTTAGCCTTAAGAGGACCTGGTGAATTAGTAGGAATTAGACAATCTGGCATCCCGGATTTTAGATATTTAAATATGATTGATGATATTAAAATCTTTGTCGTCGCTAGAGATGATGCTAGAAAGATAATTGCTAATAAAAACAATGAAGAATATCGTTACTTATTGTCACATTGTTTAAAGAGTATAGAATATAAACCAATAATTAAGGTATAATACTTATTATTGTGAATATAAATTTATTAATTTAGAAAGTGAATAAGAAAATATTATGATAAGAATTGGTATTGATTGTACTGGCGGAGATAATGGTTCTACTATTATCGTTCCTGCTATTAAAAGCTTCTTAAGTAAAAATAAAGAAGTTTCTTTTGTTGCTTTTGGTAATGAAGAAGAATTAAAAGAATTAAAAGGACTATGTGAAGTTGTTCACGCTCCTGATGTTGTTCCTATGGAAGCTGGACCATTAGAAGCTATGAGAATGAAAGAGTCTTCAATTTATAAAATGTGTCAATACGCCAAGGAGAATAAAATCGATGCTATGGTATCTGCTGGCTCTACTGGTGGTTTCTTATCATTATCAACTTTAATTCTTAAAACTATTGAAGGGGTTCATAGAGCAGCGTTCATTGCTCCTTTCCCAACCAAGATCAAAGGTAAAAAAGTCGTAATTCTTGATATTGGAGCTAGCAATGAAAATTCTCCAGAAGAATTAGCACAATTCGCTGTTATTGGCTCTTTGTATTCTAAATACATCTTAGGAGTAAATAATCCTTCAGTGTGTTTATTAAGTAATGGAACTGAAGAAGGTAAAGGTTCTCCTAGCGGAAAGCTTGCTTATAAATTACTTAAAGATAAATCATTCTTTAAAGGCAATATCGAAGCAAGAAATGCATTAAGCGGAGAATGTGATGTTGTTGTTTGTGATGGCTTTACTGGAAATACTTTCCTCAAAAGCAGCGAAGGTATGGCAAAAATGATGTCAGGCATGATTAAAGCGGCCTTCAAACGTAATTTATTCTCTAAATTAGGTTATTTATTTGTTAGAAAAGGCATTAAGGAAATGTCTGAAACTATGGATTATAAATCTACTGGTGGAGCGATGTTACTTGGCATTAACGGTATAGTTGTAAAAGCACACGGCAATTCTGATAGCTACGCTTTTGAATGCGCAATTAATGTCGCCTATAAGTTAGTTAAGGAAGATATCGTTAATAAAATTAAGGAAGGTATAAAAGAATAATGGAATTAATTGAATTACTTCGTTCTTTTGATATTAATCCTGGTGATATTAGTTATTACGAGCTTGCTTTTACTCATCCTTCTTGCAATTCAGATATGAACACTAAACATCAAGATTATGAAAGACTTGAATTTGTGGGTGATTCAGTAATTGGATTTGTCTCTGCTGATTTAATTTTTAAATTACATCCAGAAATGGATCAAGGCTATATGTCTAAACTTAGATCATACTTAGTTTGTTCCAAATCATTAGCGAATTATTCTAGAAAATATCATATAGATGATTATATTCGTATTGGTCATTCTATTACTCGAGAACAATTATCTAAAAGTGACAAAATTTTAGAAGATGTTTTTGAGGCTTTTATCGGAGCGTTATATTTAGATCAAGATATCGGTGTCACTTATCGTATTATTGAACAAATATTATATGAAGATATCAAACAAACAAAAATCGATGATATCATTGACGCTAAAACTAGATTACAAGAAGAGATTCAAAGCGAATATCGTGAAGCGGTTAGATATGAACTCATTGACGAATTTGGCCCACCGCATGATCGTACTTTTGTCTCTCAAGTTGTTTTTAATGGACTAATTCTTGGTAAGGGACAAGGCAAATCTAAAAAAGCCGCTGAAGAAGCTGCTGCTAAAGATGCTTTAAGCAAAAGGAGCTTATAATGGGACTTATTTCTTTTTTAAAAGAAAAGTTTTCTAAAAAGAAAGATAATGATGTTGAATCTTATTCCGAAGGAATGAGTAAATCACGTCAAAATTTTTCTAATAAATTAAATGCTTTAAGCAAGAAATATAAAAAAGTTAACCAAGATTACTTTGAAGAATTAGAAGAAATTTTAATTGAAAGTGATGTTGGTGTTAATTTAACTTTAAATGTCATTGATGAACTTCTTGAAGAAAGTAGAGACAAAAAGATTAGTGATGCGCACGAATTAAACGAATTATTAATCGATCACTTATTTAGCGGATATATTTCTAAAGGCGAATCTCTTACTGATTTAAGATTTGTTGATAATGGTCCAACGGTTTTGCTTGTTGTTGGTGTTAACGGAGTAGGGAAAACTACCACAATTGCTAAATTAGCATATCGATATTTAAATCAAGGCAAATCAGTTTTATTAGTCGCTGCTGATACTTTTAGAGCAGGGGCAAGTGAGCAACTTAAAATATGGGGCGATAGATTAAATATTGATGTAGTAACTGGTCCATATAATTCTGATCCAAGCTCTGTAGCATATGATGGATTAACTAAAGCCAAGAAAGATAATATTGATTTAGTAATCGTCGATGTTTCTGGAAGATTACATAATAAGCAATACTTAATGGATGAATTGTCCAAATTAAAGCGTGTGATTAATAAATGTATCACAGGAGCCCCGCATGAAACATTCTTAATTATCGACGCAACGACTGGCCAAAATGGGGTAGTTCAAGCTAAAGCGTTTGCAGAAGTTAGTGATTTAACTGGCGTTGTTATTACGAAAATGGATGGCACTTCTAAAGGCGGGATTATACTCGCAATTAGAGAGGAATTAGGCATTCCTGTTCGATTTATTGGTTTAGGTGAAAAGATGACTGACTTAAAAGAATTTGACCTTGAAAGCTATATTTATGGGTTATGTGTAGGAGATAATAATGGAGAAAATTGAGCGCACAATTAGATATGTGAAACTCTTTAATATCTATAAAGATTTCTTAACCCACAAACAAATTGAAATACTTGGGGATTATTTTCTTGCTGATCTTTCACTTAGCGAGATTGCAGAATCTAGAGATATAACTCGTTCAGCAGTGGAAGATACGCTTAAGAAATCTTGCGTAAAATTAGATGAATGTGAAAGCAATCTTCATCTATTAGAAAAAAGAGAAAAACTACTCAAAATCTGTGCAAAACTCAAGGAAAAAACTTTAAATTCTAGTGAAATTAAAGAAGTTGAAGATATAGAAAAGGAGTTAGATTATGGCATTTGAAAATCTAACTGAAAAGCTATCTAGAATATTTAAAAAGCTTCGCGGACAAGCCCGTTTAACTGAATCCAACATGGATGAAATGTTAAAGGAAATTCGCGTGGCTCTTTTAGAAGCTGATGTAAACTACAAAGTTGTTAAAGAATTTATCAATAACGTTAAAGAAAAGGCTATTGGACAAGAAGTTTATACCAAACTTAATCCAAGCCAAATGATCACCAAAATTGTTCATGATGAATTAGAAGAACTTCTTGGTGGTGGAGAAAACGAGATTAAATATCAAGCTAATAAGCCAACTGTTATTTTACTTGTTGGTCTACAAGGTAGTGGTAAAACAACAACTGCTGGTAAATTAGCCTATTTAATGAAAAATAAACTTCATAAAAAGGTCTTATTAGCCGCTGGAGATATTTATCGACCTGCCGCAATTGATCAATTAGAACAAATTGCAAAATCTATTGATGTTCCTTTATTTAAAAAAGGTACTAATGTATCCCCGGTTGAAATTTCTAAACAAGCAAAAGAATTGGCATTCAATGACCATTACGATGTTTTAATTATTGATACTGCTGGCCGAATTGCTATTGATGAAGCCTTAATGGAAGAACTTAATCAAATTAAAAAAGAAGTGGAACCTGATGAGATTTTACTCCTTGTTGATGCAATGAGTGGTCAAGATGCTGTTAATGTCGCAAAAGCATTTAATGACTTATTATCGTTAACTGGTGTCATTATTTCTAAATTAGATGGTGACGCTCGTGGCGGTTCTGCATTAAGCATTAGACATATGACTGGAGTGCCTATTAAGTTCTCTGGTGTTGGTGAAAAAGTCTCTGATTTGGATATTTTCCACGCCGATAGAATGGCTGACCGTATTTTAGGCATGGGTGATGTCATGACTCTTGTAGAAAAAGTACAAGAAGAAGTAGATGAAAAAGAAGCCAAAAAAGCCGCTAACAAGATGATGAGCGGTAAATTTGGCTTAGATGATATGCTTGCGCAAATGAAACAAGTGCAAAAGCTTGGCTCCTTAGGCGGACTACTTAAACTTATTCCAGGTATTCCTAAAATTTCTCCTGAGCAACAAGCAATTGCTGAAAAAGAAATGCGTAATTTTGAAATTATCATTAATTCCATGACTTATGAGGAAAGACAAAATCCATCTATTTTCCAATATTCTAGAAAGATTAGAGTGGCTAATGGATGTGGTAAACAAGTAAGTGATGTTAATCGTGTCTTAAAGAAATATGATCAAATGAAAGACATGATGAAGCAAATGGAGCAATACAAAAAAAGTGGCAGGATGCCACCAGGAATGCCACCAGGATTTGGTGGAATGAGATAAGTTTATTTTATAAACTTTTTACCTTTTTCAATAGCAGCGAGTTCCCACTTAGCTGCTTTTTCTTTATCTTCATCTATTAATTTTTTGTCGCTTTTAGATAAAGAAACTTTCTTGAATAAATCAGGACGAAGTTCTTTAGTGAGATTTAAAGACTTTTTTCTTCTCCATTTATTAATTGCTTGATGATTACCAGAATATAAAATGTCAGGAACTTTGTCACCATTATATTCATATGGTTCAGTGTATTGAGGATATTCTAATAAGTTTTCATCAAAAGATTCAGATTCAATGCTTTCTTTTGCGATCGCCCCATCAAGTAATCTAATAACTGAATCGGTAATCGCCATAGATCCAATTTCTCCGCCAGTAAGTATATAATCTCCTATTGAAATTGATTCATCAACGTATTTATTAACACGTTCATCAATTCCTTCGTAATGTCCGCATAGTAGGATAATGTGGTTCTCTTTCGTTAATTCTTTAGCTTTGGCCTGATTATAGGTTTTTCCTCTAGGAGAAAGCATAATTATTTTTGAGTCTTTTTCTTTATGATCATTAATTGAATCAACGACTGGTTGACATTTTAAAATTAAACCAGCTCCACCTCCGACTGGCGCAGAGTCTACTCGATGATTTTTATCCTTTGTGTAATCTCTAATATTAACGATTTCGATATTGACTATTTCTTTAGCAATTGCGCGCTTAATAATAGAGTTAGTTAGAAACCCCTCAAACATTTCAGGAAATAAAGTTAAAATTGTAATTTTCATAGCAATCCCTCAATAATTTCTATCAAAATCCGCTTATTTTCAATATCAACAGACTTGATAAACTGTTTAACAAATGGTACAAAAAAGTCTTTATTGCCAGTCCTGCTAACTCTGAGGGTAAGTTGAGCAGGAAACTCCTCTACTTCTTTGACTGTACCTAATAAATGGTTATCCTTATCTACAACTTGGCAACCTTTTAAATCGGAATAGAAATACATGCCTTTTTCTAAAGATATTTCGTCTTTAATTGCGTGAATTTCATATCCTTTAATTAGCTTAATTTCTTCTGGTGTATTAAACTCATTAACCTTTAAAAAATCAAAAGGTCCATTTTGTCTAAACTTAACAACATTTAATTCAGTTCTTTCGTGAGTTTGTGGGTTATACAAAAATACTTTAGAACCTTCCTTATATCTTTGCTTTTGATTTGTGGTGGTACTAAAAATTTTCATTGTGCCATCTAGGCCGAATGAATCCTTGATAACTCCTAAACTTACGTATTCCATATTTCTATATTAAGAAAAAGGAGGATATTAATCCACCTTTTCGTCTTCGAATGACTCAAATTTGATATGGATGCGTTTATTTTCACTTTTACCCGCAATACCCACAACTTCTCTTAAGGCATTCGCAATAATTCCTTTGTGACCAATTAATCGAGCGGTATCTTCTTTTTCCGCTGCAATAATGATGAGTACATCTTTAGGAGTGGTTCCTTCAGAGACTCTAATTAAAATTGATTTTGGATCTTCTACAATATCGTCGATTAAGGTATGGACTATACTTTCGTAATCCATAGAACTATTTTCCTTTTTTGGCTTCAACAGCTTTAGCGTTAAGTCCTTTTCTATTGAACATAGCTTTGACTGTTTCGGATGGTGTAGCACCTAAGGCTAACCACTTTAATGCTAATTCTTCATCGATAACCGCATTTTCAACGCCTTTTTCTGGATCGAAGTAACCGATTTGTTCGATGTATCTTCCATCTCTTGCGTATCTACTATCAGCGGCGACGATTCTAAAGAATGGATCTTTATGTCTACCAATTCTTGTTAATCTGATTTTAACTGCCATTTTTTGTTTCCTCCAAATTTTGCCTACTAATAGTAAGATTTATTTTTATATGTGTCAAGCATTTTTACTTTACAGGGCAATATTTTTCTTCAAATTAATAAAATTAATGCTTGCAATGAGTGTTCACTATGGTATTATTATCAAGCATGTTTTAAACATGATACGGGTGCTCCGCTGTCAAATGAGAATGAACACCAAGAGAACATATATCTATAGGAGGCGTACAAAATGAACAACAGATTAGTTGAAGAAATTACCGCATCCCAACTCAGAACAGATCTTCCAGAATTCAAATCTGGTGATGAAGTCAAAGTTTCTGTTCGTATTATTGAAGGTAACAAATCCAGAATCCAAGTATTCCAAGGTGTTGTTATCCAAAGAAGAGGTGGCGGTGTTAATGCTACGTTTACCGTTCGTAAGATGTCCAGTGGCATCGGTGTGGAAAGAACCTTCCCATTACATTCTCCAAGTATTGCAGGAATTGAAGTAATGAGAAAAGGTAAAGTGAGAAGAAATAAAATCACTTATATCCGTAAACGTTCAGGTAAAGCTGCTCGTATTAAGGAAGTTCTATAATTTTCAAATTCTAGCAACTAAAAGGAATCGATTAATCGGTTCCTTTTTTCTTGTTTATCGCATGTATACTAAGTATAATTTAAAACATGACAAAGAAATTTTACAAAAGTGAAAAATTTCAAGCATGGTTTTTCCCTATCATATATTTTTTACTTGCTGTTTCTATCGTAATTACAGGTTGCTTTATCTTCAAAAAGAAGTATTATCAACCAATTGTGGTTAATGGACACTCGATGTGGCCAACCTTAACTGGAGGAGGCACTATTACTGGTGCAAACTATCAACTTAGAAATCACTATGGTTTAGCGGACATTAGCAAAAATTCAGTATATAGCCTTCATAGATTTGATGTTGTTGTTACTTATTATCCTCAAGGTTGGGGTGGCACAAACGACTATAAGATTAAAAGAGTTTGGGGTTTTCCTGGTGAAACCATTCAAATGACTTATGATTTAGAAACTCATGTTTATACATTTACCGCTCAAAAAATGGGGAGTCCTAAATATGTTTTAACTTCCACTCAAAAAGAATATGAGCAAACATTTGAGGCGTATTATTACGAAGGCGGAAAAACTAAGTTTGTTAATAAGACCCTTAAATATACAGTTAATGAATTTGTTTTGCCTAATAAAACGTTTAGAACTTCTCATCATGTTCCTGGTGGTGATACTTCTGATACTAGAGTGTTCCATAAAGCCTTAGCTAATGATGAATATTTTGTCATGGGTGATAACTGGCAAGGGAGCACCGATTCTTTTGGAAATATAACAAACCCAAATAAACTAACCGCTAATGAATTACAAGGTCGAGTTATTTCTTTAAATGCTTATGTAACGTTTAATTCCGGTACTGGTGAGAATACTGATATGCATGAATTTGCACCGAGGTATGAATTCTAATATGAGTCAAATACATTGGTTTCCAGGACATATGAAGAAGGCCTTAAATGAAATTGAGGCTAAAATCAAATTGGTGGACATTGTAATTGAAATTCTTGATGCGAGAGCCCCTCTTAGTTCTATAAATCCTGAATTTGAAAAGAGAGTTCAAAATAAGAAGCGTATTTTTGTATTGTCTAAAAGTGATTTAGCCGATCCTATTGAAACAAAAAAATGGGAAGAATATTTCAAAAAAAGTGTAGATTCGCTACTAATTTTGAATTTAAATGAGCAAAAATCCACGCAAATTATTGCTAATGAAGTGAAAAAACTTGGTGCTGAAAAGCATGCTAAGGAAGCTCTTAAAGGAATGAAACCTCAACCACTAAAAACCATGATTATTGGCATCCCTAATGTTGGTAAATCTTCTTTAATTAATCGTTTGGCAAAAAGAAGTGCAGCAGGAGTGCAAAATAAACCTGGATATACTAGAGGCGAACAATTCATCAAAGTGAATAATGATTTTATTCTTTTAGACACTCCAGGGATTTTACCAATGAACTATGATGATAAAACTAAAGCCATCAATTTAGCGCTTTTGGGCTCAATAAGAGAAGAAATCTTACCTAATGAGGATTTATCTTTCTACTTAATTAAATACTTAAATAAATTCTATCCAGAAGCCTTAAAAGAAAGATTTGGGGTTATGGACCTTTCAAGTTTTGAAATAGTCATCCAAGAGATTTGTAAAAGAAGAGGCTTATTAAACGATTATGAAAGAGCTTATTCACTTCTTTTAAAAGAATTTAAAGACGGTAAATTAGGCCGTATATCTTTAGAACACGCCCAATGAGTTTAGATTACGAACAACAATATTATAGTAAAGATATAAAATATATCGCTGGATGTGATGAAGCCGGTAGAGGTTGCCTATTAGGACCAGTTGTTGCAGGAGCAGTGATTCTCCCTAAAGATTTTAAGTGTGATTTAATTAATGACTCTAAGCAGTTAAGTGAAAAACAAAGAGAAGAAGCTTATCAAATTATTAAAGAAAATGCGATTAGTTGGGCAGTTGCAGAAGTGTCTGCTGAAGAAATAGATGAAATCAATATTTTAAATGCTTCAAGAAAAGCCATGGTGATGGCGTTAAACAAACTTAATCATCGTTATGATATGATTCTTACCGATGCGGTAAAAATGCAAACAGATTTACCTTTTGAAGCTATTATCCATGGAGACGCTAAAGCAATGTGCATTGCCGCTGCTTCTATTATGGCGAAAGTTACTCGAGATCATATTTGTTATGAACTAGATAAAAAATATCCTGACTACCAAATTGCTAAACATAAAGGATATGGCACTAAACTACATATGGAAATGCTAAAAAAGTATGGTCCAATCAAGGGATTATATCGTTTTAGTTATCGTACAGTTAAAGAACTCACAATCGAAAAAATAAAACTTTTTTAACTTTTTTTGCAAAAAAATCGAAAAAATCCACTCTTTATATAATAGAGGGACTTTTTATGAATTCGAGAAATCTTTTAATTGCAATGGCCATCCATTATCAAGGAGATGTTTTGGCTGTAACTCAAGCAATGTTAAACAAAAACCTTATTGATGAGGCTCAAGCTGAGGCCTATTTAAAAAGTATTAAATGTAATGTTTTAACTATCCTTGACCCTGATTACCCAAGTTATCTTAAAGAAATACGCTATCCTCCGATTGTCTTATTTTATTATGGAGATATTTCTTTATTATCTGATGTTGAGAAAAATCTAGCGGTCGTGGGCGCTAGAAAAGCGAGTGTAGAAGGAAAAAATAATGTTAACTACATTGTTTCTGGTGTTTGTAAGAAATATAACATCATTTCTGGACTTGCTAAAGGAATTGATACGGTCGCTCATAAATCCGCAATAGAAAATGGAGGAAGAACTATTGCAGTGCTTGCTAACGGGATTGAATATTGTTATCCAAGTTGTAATTCGGAATTATATAAAGAAATAAAGAAAAAACACCTAGTTATTTCCGAATATTACGGCTATGTTTCTCCTGAACAAAATCATTTTCATCAGAGAAATAGATTAATTGCCGGTTTAGCTAAGGGCACTTTAATAGGAGAGGCTAGTCGCATTAGTGGAACTTTAATTACCGCTAACTATACGTTAGAGATATTTAGACAGTTAATGGTGATTCCAAATGGGGATATACAAAATTCACTAAACGACTTATTAATTAAAGAAGGGGCTCCGGTTGTGACCGAACCTCAAGATGTTATTGATTACTTATCAGAGAGAAGAAATTCTTTATTATGTGAAGTTAAATAACATTGTTTATTTAAGAAAATATATAAGGATTTTTGCCGTTGACTTTATGCTTTTTAATAACCATAATTGTGGCGCTGTCTTATGAAATTAGTTATTGTCGAATCTCCAACAAAATGTGAAACAATCAAGCGATATCTAGGCGAAGACTATGTCGTTAAAGCCTCGTATGGCCACATACGAGATCTCGCTACAAAGGGTAAAGGTGGACTAGGAATTGATATTGAAAACAATTTCGCGCCCGCGTATGTAATTAATAATGATAAAAGAAAAGTAGTGTATGATTTAAAAAAACTTGCAGACGAATCTGAAGAAGTCATATTAGCTACCGACCCTGACCGCGAAGGAGAAGCAATTGCCTGGCATTTAGCGCAGGTTCTTAATTTAGATGTGAAAACTAACAAAAGGTTAGAATTCCATGAAATTACTAGAGACTCAATTAATGAAGCTTTAAAGTCTCCAAGAACTATTGATTTAGATTTAGTAGCTTCTCAAGAGACCAGAAGAATGCTAGACCGTATTATTGGTTTTAAATTATCTTCGTTATTAAATAAGAAAATTCATTCTAAAAGCGCTGGTAGAGTGCAATCTGCAACCCTAAAATTGGTCTATGATCAAGAACTAGAAATAGAGAAATTCGTTCCTGAAGAATATTGGAAAATTAATACCTCAGTTTTATTAAATAATAAAGAATATGAACTTACTTTTATTAGTGATGAAACTGGTAAGAAAAATATTGAAACTAAAGAAGAAGCTGAACACATTTTATCTTTATTAAAAGATAAATTAAAAGTGGACTCTGTAGAAACAGTGGTCAAAACCGTGGAATCAAAAGTTCCATTTACAACATCGACAATGCAACAAGAAGCTTTCTCTAGATTAAAGTTTAAAACTGATAAAACTCAAAGAGTGGCACAGTCATTATATGAAGGTATTCAAGTCAATGGAGAACATGTTGGTTTAATTACCTATATGCGTACTGACTCTACTAGACTTGCTCCTATTTTTATTGAACGCGCTAGTAAATATATTATCGAAACATACGGCAAAGAATATTTAGGCAAACCAAAAGCTTTTAAGGCTGGCGAATTAACTCAAGACGCTCACGAAGCTATTAGACCAACAAGTAATCACCGCACCCCTGAATCAGTTAGAAGTTTCTTAACTCCTGACCAATATAATCTTTATAGATTAATTTACAATCGTACTTTAGCAAGTTTAATGAAAGGGAAGAAAGAAGAAACTTTAGTGGTGCATTTATCTTCTAATGGAGTGAAGTTCAAATTAGAATTCACTAGAACCTTATTCCCAGGTTACGAAATTGTCTATAAAGATGAAGAAGAAACTAAACATTACAAAAATCTTCCTTCAATTAATGTAAACGATGAATTAACTTTAGTTAAAAAGGAAATAGAACAAAAATTTACCACCCCACCTAGTAGATATAGCGAGGCTAAGATCGTTAAATTAATGGAAGAAGTGGGCATTGGTAGACCTTCAACTTATGCTTCAACAATTTCGACTTTAAAAAAGAGAAAATATGTTGATGAAGAAAAAGGCATTTTAAATGTCACTGATCAAGGTAAAAAGACCGCACATGTATTAATTAAATATTTCCCAAATATTGTCGATGCTAAATATACCGCTGACATGGAAACTAAACTTGATACAATTTCTGAGGGAGATTCATCATCTTTAGATATTTTATCTAAGTTCTATGATGAATTTATGAACCAATTCAATAAAGTGCAAAAAGTGATGTATGTTGATGAACCTATTCCTACTGGAGAAAAATGTCCAAAATGTGGTGCTCCATTAGTTTACAAGGAAGGGAAAAATGGACAGTTTATTGGCTGTTCTAATTATCCAAGTTGTAAATACGTTCAAAAGGAAAAGAAAAATGTTGTCTATACCGGAGAAATCTGTCCTGAATGTGGTAAACCCCTAGTAGAAAGAAAAGACGCTAAAGGAAAAGTCTTTATCGCTTGTAGTGGATATCCACATTGCAAATATATCGTCAAAGAAGAAAAACCAGTGGACACCCCAGCTGAATATGTTAAAAAATGTCCTGATTGTGAAACTGGTCAACTTGTCAAAAAGAAAGGTAAATATGGTTATTTCTTAGGATGTACGAATTATCCTAATTGTAATCATATGGAAAAACTTTTGAAAAAAAGACGCAAATAGGGCGTCTTTTTTGTTAGAATAACGTTATTATGAATAAGCCGACAAAAGAATTTTTAAATTATCTACAATTTGGTAAAAACTGCACAGAAGATACAATTGATTCTTATCGAAGAGATATCGAAAAGTTTTTCAAATTTCTCTTTAAAGAAGACATCGATATGGATAAAGTGGATCAAATTGTAATTCGTAATTTTTTTACTGAGGAAATCACTAATGGTGTTTCTAAAAGAAGTTGCAAAAGAAGGCTTACTGCATTAAGACAGTTTTATAAATTTTTAGCTAGAGAAGGCTATATTAAAGACGATCCGTTTTTATTTATAGATTCTCCAAAAATTGAAAGAAAATATCCACGTGTTCTTTATAAAGAACAAATTGAAGAATTATTAAAGGAAAATCGTCAAAGAGAAGATGAATTAGCTTTAAGAGATCAAGCAATTATATCTCTACTTTATTTTTGCGGATTAAGAGCGAGTGAATTATGTAAATTAGAAATTCAAGACGTCTATTTAAAACAAAGAATTTTAAAGGTTTACGGCAAGGGCAGAAAAGAAAGAATGATCCCATTTAGCGAAGAATGTCGAAAAGATGTCGAAGCTTATATAAAAATGTGTCGTCCGAACTTATTAGGTAGAAGCCCAATTATTAAAATGGAAGACGGAAAAAAACTAATTTTTAACAATAAAGGTAGGCCCTTAACTGTTAGAGGACTTGAATATATCTTAGATTCTATTGAACTAAAGACTGGAACATTTGTTAATTTGCACCCTCACATCTTAAGACATAGTTTCGCTACTCATTTATTAGAAAATGGAGCGGACTTACGTATCATTCAAGAACTTCTCGGCCATGAAAGTATTAATACCACTCAGATATACACTCATGTGACTGAAGAAGCGATGCAAGAAGCATATTCCTCTTGCCATCCTCGAGCCCATAAGAAGTAAAAGATAAAAATATATATTTTTCTCGTTGATTAACTCTTTTTAGTTTGCTATGATTATCACGCTCTATAAAATATAGAGACTACACACACCGTGGATTCAACTCCATTGTCTCACATTACATGTGAGGGTAGTTGTTCGAAGCGGTGGAGGCTAAACATAAGGAGGCTCAAATGAGCGAAGAAAAGAAAGAATTAGTAGAAGAATCTACTGAAGTGGCTGCTAATCCAATGGAAGCAGTCGTGCATGATCCTGATGCACCAATTATCACCATGAAAAAGCTTTTAGAAGCTGGTGCACATTTTGGTCATCAAACCCGCAGATGGAATCCAAAGATGAAGAAATACATCTATGGAGCTAGAAACGGTGTCTACATTATCGATTTACAAAAGACAGTCGATTTAATCATCACAGCCTATAAAGCAATGAAAGAAATCGTCGATAATGGTGGAAAAGTTCTCTTTGTTGGAACTAAAAAACAATGTAAAGAAGCAGTGGAAGCAGAAGCTCTCCGTTCTGGAAGTTTCTACATCACCAACAGATGGTTAGGTGGAACCTTAACAAACTTCAAGACCATTCAAAGTCGTATTAGATACCTCAAAGAATTAGAAAGAAGAGATGAAGAAGGCGAACTCGACTTATTACCAAAAGTGGAAGCTGCCCAATTAAGAAAAGAAAAAGAAAAACTTTCTAAAAACTTAGAAGGTATTAAAGAAATGAGAAAGGTGCCAAATGCTTTATTTGTCATCGATCCAAGTATTGAACATAACGCTGTTGCCGAAGCTAGAAAGTTAGGCGTCCCAGTGTTTGGTATTGTTGATACAAATTGTGATCCAGATTTAGTGGATTACGTTATTCCTGCTAATGATGATGCCATTAGAAGTGTCAGCTTAATCTTAGCGGTTGTTGCTGATGCGGTTGTGGAATCTAAAGGTGGTATCCCAGTTGTCGCTTACATCAAAGATGAAGGCGAAGACATCACCATGAAAGAAGTCATCAAACAAACAGATAAAGAAAACGCTGAAAAATTAGCAAGAATCAGAGCAGAAAGAGCGGCAAGACAAGAAGCTTATGAAAAAGAACAAGCTTTAAGACAAGCATCTCATGATAAAGCTGCTGCTGTTGCTAAAGAACAACAAGAACTCGCTGCTGAAAAAGCAGAAAAACCAGCTGAAGAAAAGAAAGCACCAGCCAAAAAGGCTCCTGCTAAAAAACCAGCTGCTAAAAAAGAAGCAAATCCTGAGGAAAAATAATCATGGGTGAAAGTTTAATTGATTTAATCAAGGTATTAAGAGACCGTACTGGTGCTGGATTAATGGATTGCAAAGGCGCATTACTCGCTAATGACTCCGACATTGAAAAAGCTACAGACTGGTTAAGAGAAAAAGGTTTAGCAAAAGCTGCTAAAAAAGCTGATAGAATCGCTGCAGAGGGCTTAGCAATTGTTAAGGTTTGTGCAAAATGTGGTAAAGTCGTTGTTTTAGAAGTTAATTGTGAAACCGATTTCGTCGCCAAAGGCGATGCCTTCCGCAAATTAGTGGAAGATGTTGCTGATGTGATCTTAAAGAACGAACCAGAATCAGTTGAAAAGGCTAAAGAATTAACTCAAGGCTTATTCACTGACGCCACTGTCAAAATGGGTGAAAAATTCGATTTAAGAAGATTTGTCATCATCCCTAAAGAAGATAATCTCATCGGTTCTTATATCCACATGGGTGGTAAGATTGCCGTTGCTGTTAGTATCAAAGGCGGAGATGAAGAATTAGCTCATGACTTAGCAATGCATATTGCTGCTAATAACCCATTATACTTAACTATGGCGGATGTTCCTGCGGAAACCAAAGAACACGAATTATCCGTTCAAAAAGAAGCCGCTAAAAACGATCCTAAGCTCGCTGGCAAACCAGCCCCTGTCTTAGAAAAGATTTTAGAAGGCAAAATTAACAAATACTTCGCAGAAATGACCTTAGAGGCTCAACCATTCTTAAAGGATGATAGCAAGACTGTTGGTCAATTAGTTTCTGAAAAGGGAGCGAAAGTTTTAAAATTTGTCCGTTACCAAGTTGGTGAAGGAATTGAAAAAAGAAAAGATGACTTCGCTGCCGAAGTTATGTCACAAGCTAAATAATTAAAAAATTAAGAAGCACGGTTTCGTGTTTCTTTTTTTAACAAAAGGAGGCCCAAAATGTACAAAAGAGTCTTACTAAAATTAAGTGGTGAAGCCCTTGGAATTAAGTCCAGTGATAACATCATTGACGTCGAATCCTTAAACGCGATTTGTGAAAGAATTAAAGTTCTTCATGATGAAGGAATGGAAGTGGCGATTGTGATTGGCGCTGGCAATATTTGGAGAGGCAAAGTCGCTGATAAAATTGGAATCGAACGCGTTCCTGCTGATTTTATGGGAATGCTTGGTACAGTTATAAACGCTGTAGCAATGAGCAGTGCTTTGAAGAAAATGGGAGTGGATTCTGTTGTTTATAGTGCGATTCCTGCTATCGAAGGAGTTACCATTCCTTACGATGTTGAGAAAGTTAAAAAAGACTTATCTAACGGCAAAATTTGTTTCTTAGCAGGCGGAACTGGAAAACCTTTCTTTACCACCGATACTGCTGCGACATTAAGAGCAATTGAAACTAAGTGTGATGCTATTTTAATGGCGAAAAACGGAGTGAAGGGAGTTTATGATAAAGACCCTACCATTTATAGTGATGCAACTTTCTATCCAGAAATCACTTATCAACAAATGAGAGAATTAAATGTTCAAATTATGGACCAGTCTGCGATAGAATTAATAGAGAACACAAATATCCAAATCTTAGTATTCTCAATGCAAGATTTAGATAACTTCCACAAGGCTGCCAAAGGAATAAATGTTGGTACAGTCTGTAAAAAAGGAGAATAACAATATGGATGCATATGCATTAGAAGCTCAAGAAAAAATGAATAAAAGTATCGATTCTTATCGCGCCACTTTAGCGACTTTAAGAACCGGTAGAGCATCCCCAGCGATGCTTAACGGAATTGAAATTGATTATTATGGTTCTCCTACCCCACTTAATCAGATTTCATCTATTTCTGTCCCAGAACCAAGACAACTTTTAATCAAACCATACGATAAAAATGATGTGAAAAATGTTGTCGCTGCAATCAATGCTTCAGATTTAGGATTAAACCCAATTAATGAAGGAATTTGTGTGCGTTTAATTATCCCTGCTTTAACCGAAGAAAGAAGAAAAGAAATCGTTAAACAAGCACATAAATACGCAGAAGAAGCTAAAGTTTCTGTTAGAAACATTAGAAGAGACTATATGGAAGTCTTAAAAATTGATGATTCTTATCCAGAAGATATGTTAAAAAGAGCCCAAGACGATATTCAAAAAGTCACTGACGAGGCTACAAAAAATATCGATACAATTCTTGCTGAGAAAGAAAAAGAAATTATGGCAATCTAATGTAGCCAGTTTCTTAAAAGAAAAAAATTACATTAATAAGTGCGCTCCGGCGCACTTTTATTGTATACTATCTACAATAGTATGGAAAAAATGGAAAATAAGTTAACTCATGTTGCCTTCATTATGGACGGCAATGGCCGTTGGGCTAAAAGACGTGGATTACCACGTCACCTTGGTCATAAGGCTGGATGTGATCGAATAATCGATATTTATGAAGAGTGCCTTGCTCAAGATATTAGAGTGATGTCTTTATATGCTTTTTCCACGGAAAACTGGAATCGTCCAAAAGCGGAAATCAATCATTTATTTAAATACTTAGAAATCTTCTTCAAAAAAGAAATTAACCGCATTATTAAAGATGGGTCATGTATCAGAATCTCTGGAGATATTTCTCGACTCCCTGTTAAAACTCAAAAAGTCATTAATGATGCGATAGAAAAAACTAAGGACCTTCATAATTTCTATTTCAATATCTGTCTAAATTATGGCGGTAAAGCCGAGATAGTTAGAGCGGCAACATTGTTCGCTAAGGAAGTAGAAGAAGGAAAAAGAAAGCCGGAAGAGCTAACCGAAGACTTATTTGAATCTTATTTATATACAGCAGGTTTACCGCCGGTGGACTTATTAATTAGAACATCAGGTGAGTTAAGGACAAGTAATTATCTACCTTGGCAATTAGCCTATGCTGAATTTATCTTCCCAAAAACAAC
The DNA here is from genome assembly GCA_947164155.1 of uncultured Caryophanales bacterium. Taxonomy (GTDB): domain Bacteria; phylum Bacillota_I; class Bacilli_A; order RFN20; family CAG-826; genus UBA2450. The sequence continues at coordinate 22,885 of CAMUVS010000007.1, forward strand.
TTGGCCAGATTTTACAAAAGAAGAATTTAGAAAATGTATCAATATTTATTACGAAAGAAATAGGAGGTTTGGAACAATCAATGACAAAGAAAAATAATGAAGTTGAAATAGTGGAAACAGCTACAAAAGATGTTGAAACTATGCCAATCAACTCTAATGATGTTGAACTTCCTAAAAGAAAAGGTTTCTTCTCAAAAAGAGATAAAACTGAAGGAGAAAAAAGAATTCACAAAAACGAATTATCTGATGGCGCAAAAAAATCAATGCGTACCAGAATCATTTCTGCAATAGTTGGATTAGCTATTGTGGTCCCTGCTATTTTCTTAGGTGACTGGATTTATTTTGGCGTTATTACTTTTGCAATGATTATTGCTTGCTATGAAATCTTAGGATGCACGAACAAAAGAACACTTATAACTGTCATAGTGTATTTCTTGTTTGTGGCTTCTATCGCTTACTGGCCAGTGTTTAAAACGATGCTTGCTGAAGGTACTTTTGTTAGCAAAATTGATCACTATTATCAGCAAATTATTTTACCTATTTTAGTGACGATTATTGGAACATTTTTTGCTTTCTTCCTTACAGTTATTTATAAGGATTTCACAGTTCATGATGCCTGCTTTATGATTGCTATGGCGATTTTAGTTGGGTTTGGTTTCCAATGCTTATTTTATTTAAGATATTTCCCAATTACTCAATTCTCTGATGCGACAGTAGATGCTTGGAAATTTACATTTAACAACACCGTTAAACCTTCTATGCTCCTTGTATTTGTAATCATTTCCACATTTATGACTGATACCGGAGCCTATTTCGTTGGTGTTTTCTTTGGTAAAAACAAGATGAATGAAAGAATTTCTCCAAAGAAAACATGGGAAGGATTTGTTGGTGGAGTAGTGATTTCCTTTATTTTATCTAGCGTAATGGGTATTGTTTCAACAGTTTGTGGATGCCCGATATTTGGTGAAACATATAATCTTGGAAACAACTGGTATTTGATTTTAATCTTATCATTATTAGTTCCATTATTTGCTACTCTTGGCGACTTCGTTTTCTCCTCAATTAAAAGATATTGGGGAATTAAAGATTATGGCAAGCTCATCCCAGGCCATGGAGGAGTATTAGATAGATTAGATTCTATTTTCTTTAGTGTTATTGTTGCTTCAATCTTTGTGTTTATGCTTACAAAAATTTCCGATGGCAAGTTTGATTGGGCAGGATTTTTGATTTAGTTTTATGAAAATATGTTTATTAGGGGCATCTGGATCAATTGGTAAACAAACCATTGATGTCATAAACAAGTTCCCTAAAGATTTTTCTTTAGTGGCGTTTTCAGTTGGAAAAAGAACTAGATGCATTTCTTATATTTTAAGAAAACACCCAGATGTTAAACATATTTGTATTCAAGATAAGGCTATCGCTAATAAATATAAAAAGAAATATCCAAACATCACTTTTTATAGTGAAGAAAAAGGACTATTAGAATTAATTAGAAATAGCGATTCAGAAATGGTTGTTAACGCTTTAGTGGGATTTGTGGGATTATTACCATCTATTGAAGCAATTAAATGTCATAAGAAATTAGCGTTAGCGAATAAAGAATCTTTAGTGGTCGGTGGAGATCTCATTAATTCTTTATTAAAAGAATATAAGGGAGAATTATACCCAATTGATAGCGAACATTCCGCTTTATGGAAATGTTTAAAAGTCGATTCTAACGACGCGAATAAATTAATTCTTACAGCTTCTGGTGGTTCTTTTAGAAAACTTTCTAGAAAAGAATTAGAAAACGTCACTCCAAATGACGCTTTAAAACATCCAACCTGGAGGATGGGAAATAAAATTACCATTGATAGCGCCACTATGGTTAATAAAGCATTTGAAATTATTGAAGCTGGATATTTATTTAATTATCCATATTCTAAAGTGGGAGTTACGCTTCATGATGAATCATATTTACATAGTTATGTCAGTTTATCTAGCGGAGGGTATCGAGGAGAAATCTCTAAACCAGATATGAGAAATCCAATTAGATTTGCTTTGTTTGAGGGAAAAATTCCTTTTAAGACATCTTATTTTAAGTCTTTAGATGATTTAAAAGGTCTACATTTCCATGATTTTGATATTGCTAGATTCCCTGCAATTAATTTCGCAAAAGTGGTCTTAGATAAAAAAGGAACCATGGGGGCAATTCTTAATCGAAGTAATGAAGAAGCAGTCTATGCCTTCTTAGCAAACAAAATTAGATTCCTAGATATTGAAAAGATTATTACTCTTAGCCTAAAGAATATTAAATATATCGCTAAACCAACTTTAGAAGAAATTTTAGAAGTTGATCGTTTAACTAAAGAGTACGCTCAAAAACTCATTAATGAATTAGGAGGTAAGTTATGACATTTTTATACATTCTCCTATTTCTAGTTTGTTTATCAACTTTAATCATGGTGCATGAAGCAGGACACTTAATTACCGCGAAGATTTTTAAAGTATATTGCTTTGAATACGCTTTAGGATTTGGTCCTAGACTATTTTCTTTCAAAAGAAAAAAAGGCGAAACAAGATTCTCATTAAGAGTGGTGCCTTTTGGTGGGTTTGTTTCAATGTATGGAGAAGCCGACGCTGTTCCTCCAGAATATGAAGGTGTACAAATCGATCCTAGTCGATCAATAAATAATATCAAGCACTGGAAGAGAGCTATCATCATGACCGCAGGTATTTTGATGAACTTTGTTTTAGCTCTAGTGGTGTTCTTTATTTATGAAATGGCGTTTCCTGCTTATAGTTCTAGGGTCGGCCACATCATGGTTAAAGAAAACTCAATTGCTGCTACTGCAGGATTAAAAAATCATGACTATGTCTATATCTCTATTATCATTAGTGGGAATAATGCCTATATTTTCTATGATAATGATGGAGTGGTGTCTTATTTAGATTCTCCTGATGTTAATGCTTATATTGGCTACGATTATTCGCAAATCACATTAAAAGATCAAAATATTGCAACTAAAGCAATAGCCTTCACTCGAACTGATTATGGAGAAATTACTTATCCTAGTAGCGAATATCATCATTTGACTTATGAAGAAGCAAGAACTCATGATTATACTGGAGATGAAACTAAATATTATATTTCTGGATATATTCAAGCCTTTAGATTTGATACCGCTAAAAAGGTTTTTGAATTAGATATCAGTGAAAATTATTTAGATAAACAAGATTCATATGTCACTCTTCGTAAAACTTATAACGACGATGAATATGATAAATTCTATAACTATGTTCCATTTTCTGAAAAAATCACTGTTGTGGGAAATATGGAAACAATAACCAAAGAAGGAACTAGTGAAAAGATTAATAAACTAAATATCCTTCAATATGAAACTTGTTATCCAGAACATAAAAAAGATAACTTGATTAAACAATCTAACATCAACCCTAGTTCTGTTAGTTTTGATTTTGATGTTGTTAAAAAAGAATCTGAAGAATCAGTATTAGGCTTACATCATATAGAAGTGGAAATTAAAAATAACAACCTCTCTGATGAATTAGGGGTTTTTATGCAACTAGATGAACATAAAAATACATATAAAGAGGCAGTAGGAAACACTTTCAAAGACTTTGGTACTTCTACAACATTAATCTTCCGTGGGCTAGGTTCTTTATTCACTAAAGAGGGTTGGTCACAAGTTGGCGGGATTATTGCCATTGGAGTAGCATCTACTCAAACTTTACAGCAAAACGGATTTGGAACCTTCTTAAGACTTTGGGCTATTATTTCCGTTAACTTAGGAATAGTGAACTTATTGCCATTCCCAGGACTTGATGGATGGCAGTTCTTAGTGACAATTGTGGAAGGTGTCGCTCATAAAGAAATTCCACCTAAAGTGAAAAATACAGTCTCTGCTATTGGCATTATGCTTTTATTCGTTTTGATGATTGTGATTGTCTTCAAGGATATTTTTACGGTGTTCTAATATGCAAGAAAAAATGAAGAGCTTCTTAAAATCAATTCACATCGAAAATATCGATGATTTTGATCTTGATTTTGAGATGGTTGGTCGTAATCGATTTAATTATCAACAAATCGATATGATTATCTGTAAGCAAGTTCCTTGGACTTATGAACTTCTCAGACAATTTCAAGATGGTTTAAATTCGATTACTTATCCATATACAATACATTTTTCTTATAAGAAAAGACCAACTTCAAATGATGCGATTAATTTATTCGATGATTGGTTTAGATATTTATATCGTTCTGATAGCGATGTGGAATTAATTGCTGTTGATGAAAACATTATTCAAGTTAATTATCTTGATGAATCGTTTAAGAAAAGAAATGAAGCTATTGTTAATGACTTTAAAGATTTCTTAGGCTTTATTTCTTATGACTTTATTGATATTAATGAAAACGTCTTACCTCCAAAGGAAGTTGGAGTGATCGCGGATGAAGAAACTCGTAAAGAAACAATAGAGACCGCTAGTGAGCAAGCAAGCGAAGACATTAAACAAGCTAGTGAAGAGCCTGAAATTTTAGATAGAAATGATGTGACCGCTCTAGTAGAAAAAGAGCAAAGTGAAAAGAATGCTTTAGTAGAAGATCAACTCTTAAAAGAGATGAAGAAAAACCGCGAAATCATGCTTAAAGAAAGAGAACGAGCTAGATTAAATAGACGCGGTAAATACGAATATTACGAACGTATTGAAGATATTACTCCAGAAAGCGATCATGTAGATTTTAACGGCAAAGTGTTTGCTAAAGAAGTCATTGAAAGAGGCGAAAGAAAACGTCTTAATTTTGAAGTGGTTGATGAATTTAATGGTGCAATTGCCTGCAATATGTATCAAAACGCTCAAGTTGATGACGAATTTGTTAGTCAACTATTAAACGCAAACGTTAGAGTTAGAGGAGTTGCTTATGTTGATGATTATTCTCATCAATTAGTGGTCAAAGCGCATTATATTGATTTACTTCCACCTAAAGAAGTTATTCCTGACGCCACTCCAATTAAAAGAGTAGAACTCCATTTACATTCTAATATGTCCACTCAAGACGGCATTGGCACAATGAATGATTACTGTAGCTATGCTAAAAAACTTGGTCATACCGCAATGGCAATTACTGACCATGGTTGTGTGCAGGGCTTCCCAGATGCTCAAGCAGCAGGCAAGAAGTATGATATTAAAATGCTTTATGGCTGCGAATTTTATATGGTTGATGACCACATTAAATATGTTTTTAATCCTAAACCTGTGGAATTAAATAAAGCTAGCTATGTTGTCTTCGACTTTGAAACTACTGGTTTATCCGCTAGATATGAAAAGATTATTGAATTTGGCGCAGTGAAAATTGAACATGGCGCTGTTACAAATAGAATCGATATTTTAGTGAACCCAGAAAGAGAAATTACTCCTAAGATTTCTAAACTCACTAATATTACTAATGAAATGGTAAGAAATGCTCCAACCATTAAAGAAGCGATGCCAAAGATCTTAGAATTTATTGGTGACTCAATATTAGTTACTCATAACGCATCATTTGATATTGCTTTCTTAAACGAAGCACTTATATCTTTAGGACAAGAAAAAACCAAAAATGGAGTAGTGGATACTTTAGCTCTTTCTCAATATGCATTCCCTGAAGCTAGAAGCCATACTTTAGGTTCATTATGTCGTAGACTTGAAGTCAATTATGATGAAGAAAGCGCCCATAGAGCGGATTACGACGCCTATGTTTTAAGTGAAGTGTGGCAAGCTTTACTTGTCCAACTCACTAAAGATAATATTCATCTTAAACATGAAGAATTACTAAATTTAGAGATGAAAAAAGAAGGCATTGTCCACCTTAGACCTCGACACGTAATCGCTTTAGCGAAAAACTTAGAAGGTTTAAAAGATTTATATCGCTTAGTCTCTATTTCGAATATTGATTATTTTGCAGATCAACCTCGTTTACCTAGAAGAATCATTGAACAGTATCGTCAAAATTTATTAATTGGCTCTGCTTGTTTAAATGGAGAGGTCTATAACACTGCTCGATATTATAATAAAGAGACTTTAAAAGAAGTTTGTTCTTTTTATGATTATATAGAAGTTCAACCTCCTGAAAATTATTCCTTCTTAGTGAATATGGGAGATATTGAAAGTAGTGATGTCAATAAATATATTATCGATATTATTGACGCTGCTAAAGAGGTCAATAAAATTGTCGTGGCTACGGGTGACGTTCATTACGTTACTCCAGAGCAAAAAGTTTTTAGAGATGTATACATCTCTGCTCCTCAAGTTGGTAAAAAGAATCACCCACTTAACCCATATTCTCGAACTAAAGTAGCTCCATTTGAAAATCCTGATCAGCATTATCGTTCTACTGAAGAAATGCTTGAATGTTTCTCCTTCTTAGATAAAGAACTCGCTAGTGAAATTGTGGTCACAAATACCAATAAGATTGCGGATATGATTGAGCCTCTTTTACCTGTCCCTAATGACCACTTATATACTCCTAAAATTGAAAATGTTGAAAATAAACTTAAAGATTTATGTTTCTCTAACGCTCATAAATTATATGGAGACCCACTTCCTGAATTTATTCAAAATCGTTTAGATACTGAACTTAATGGTATTATTTCTAACGGATATTCAGTTATTTATTATATTGCCCATGAATTAGTGAAGAAATCTAACGAAGATGGCTATATTGTTGGTAGCCGTGGCTCTGTTGGTAGCTCTTTTGTCGCTACAATGAGCGGAATTACGGAAGTTAATCCGCTTCCACCTCATTATATTTGCCCACACTGCCACCATTTAGAATGGGGCAAAGAAACTTATCCAGAGATTAGAAGTGGATTTGACCTACCTCCTAAAAAGTGCCCAGTGTGTGGAGAAGAATTAATTAGAGACGGACAAGATATTCCTTTTGAAACCTTCCTAGGATTCCACGCTGAAAAAGTTCCTGATATCGATTTAAACTTCCCAGGAGACTATCAAGCTACCGCTCACGAATATACAAAGGTGTTACTTGGTAAAGACAATGTTTTTAGAGCAGGAACAATTGAAACCGTTGCTGATAAAACTGCCTTTGGATTTGCTCGAGGATATATAGAAAGAAAATTTATCGCTAATGGAATGAGTGAAGAAGACGCTAAAGAAGCAGCGATGAAATATCCAAAAGTGAAACTAGATTATTTAGCTAGTGGATGTGTAGGAGTTAAAAGAACTACAGGCCAACACCCAGGCGGTATTGTTGTTATTCCTAGCGACCATACAGTTTATGACTTTACCCCAATCCAATGGCCTGCAGATGAAGTTGATAGTGCTTGGAAAACGACACATTTTGACTTCCATTCTATTCACGACACCATCTTAAAACTTGATATGCTTGGTCACGTTGACCCAGTCGCTTTAAAGATGATGTGTGATTTAACACATATTGATATTAAAGACATTCCAATGAATGACCCTGAAGTTTTAGCCTTATTTTCTAAAACAGATTCCTTGAAATTAAATAACAATTACTTAAATCAATCTACTGGTGCGATGGCAATTCCAGAATTTGGTACTGATTTCGTTAGAGGTATTTTAGATAAAACTAGACCAACAACCTTTTCAGATTTAGTTATTATTTCTGGTCTATCTCACGGAACTAATGTCTGGAACGGTAACGCTGAACAATTAATTGATAATAAAACAGCAACTTTACAAGAAGTTATTGGATGTCGTGATGATATTATGGGTTATCTTATTTCTAAAGGATTACCTCCTTCTGTATCCTTCGCTATTATGGAAGATGTCCGTAAAGGCCGAGGCTTAAAACCAGAATATGAAGAAGCAATGATTTCTCATGGAGTTCCTAGCTATTACATTAGCTCATGTAAGAAAATTAAATACTTGTTCCCTAAAGGCCATGCGGTGGCTTATGTGACTATGGCTATTAGAGTGGGTTATTTTAAAGTTCATTATCCTTTAGAGTTTTATGCCACTTTCTTCTCAGTCCGTTCTAAACAATATGACATTATCCCAATGATTAAAGGAGAAGATGCGATTATTAATCGACTTGAGCAGCTTCGAGTGAAAGAAAAAACTACTGGAGAAAAGTTAACTCCAAAAGAAGAAGAACAATATAAAACCCTACAAATCGCGGTCGAAATGACAGAAAGAGGATATAAATTTGAAAATATTGATTTATATCGTAGCGACGCGACTAAGTTTGTAGTGGATCATGAAAACAAGGCTCTTATTCCTCCTTTTATCACTATTGACGGGTTAGGAGAAAATAACGCGATTACTGTTATAGAAGAAAGAAATAAACGACCATTTACTTCTAAAGATGATTTGCTTAGAAGAACAAAATTAACTTCCACAAACGTTAAGGATTTATCAGATATGGGAGTGCTAGATAATTTAAATGAAAGCGACCAACTTTCCTTATTTGACTTTGGAGACTTTTAATTCGGGAAGTAGCGCAACTTGGTAGCGCGCAAGTTTCGGGTACTTGAGGTTGCGGGTTCAAATCCCGTCTTCCCGACCACTAAGCATAGATTCGGGACTAATACATAGTATTTATCCCGTTTTTTATATTTCGGTTAAATTAAAAGTGTAAAATTTAAAGGAATAATTAAATGGTGGTAGTAGACTTGGAGAACGTTTCAAATCCTTTTCAGGGTACTTGTTGGCTCAAATTAATTAATTGTGGTTATATAAAGTGTTAAGTAATCAGAACATACTGAAACACTAAAACAACCAATCAGAACTCACCATTTCAAAAAGTGGTGGGTTTTTAAATGTGAAATTAAAAATTTTACTGTATACAGTAATTAGCACTCTACTGAACAGACTGCTTGCCTCTCTCTCTCTCTCTCTAAAATATTAGTGAAAATATTTAATAAAATTTTATTTTCTTAACGTCATGTATTTTAAATACTTTCTGGAGACAGTTATTTTGAAAACATGACTTTTTTGTTCATCGTTTTCAATAAAAAAGAGGGGAAACATGGACAAGCAATCCTTATTAAATAATCTTTATGTGGCAAAAGCCTTATATAGTTGTTACCAAACAAATTTACAAACAGCTTACAATTTAAAAAATGATTATAAAAATGAAAGTAATCAATATCAACAAAGATTAGATAACGAATCTAAAACTCAAAGAGAGGCTATTTTAATTACGCAGGATAAACACGTTGGCCTTCTGCTTAAGATTTTTGGGTTCTCTGCCTTGGCGTGGGGGATTTTACAGGGGATAGGTTCTTGCATTAAATCAGAATCTAATCCGACCAAATCATCCGAAGTGTTAATTAATAACCTTGTTTTTGGAATAGTTATGGGCATTTTAGTTGGTGGCGGTTTGATCGCAATACTTATTGATTTAATCGTTTGCAAAGCATTAAACGCAAAATATAAAAAAGAATATGAAAAAAATAAAAAAATTGTAGCAGCAGCTAATCAAAAGAGATTAGTTGAATATAGACGCGTTTCTGAAAAGAAAAAAGCTGATTTAGTTTTATTAAACAATCGTTTAAAAAGATTTGAATCACAGAGCAACTCGGCATTAACGGCGTTTAATAAATTTTTATCGACTAATTTTTTGTACAAAGATTATCAATCTATTATTCCTATTTGCCAATTTATTAAATATCTTGAAAGCGGCATTTGTTCTCAATTGGAAGGCCCATTTGGTTGCTATAGCAAGTATGAAGAAGAACTTAGACAAAATTTAATAATTAATAAATTAGATGTCATATACGATAGTTTGCAAAGGATCGAAAGTAACCAACAAGTTATGGTTAGGACATTAAAATCTATTGATGCAAATACAAGAAGCATCTATAGCGTTGCATGCGATTTAAACGATAAAGTTGGTGATATTGCAGAAAATGTTAAAGCTATAAAAGTTTGCGAGAAAATTAACGCCGTAACTGGAATCATTACCGCCTACAACACATCTGCGATTTTGTCTCAAATGACTTATTACAACACACATAATTAAAGGAACGCGTGGAATTAATTAGAAGTCTTTACGTAATTGTTGAGTAAATAATTAGTTTTCTATAAAGAATGAACAACAAAGGAGGAAGAAATATGCGCTGTTGGAAAATTCTTATGTTATCTATTTCATTATCATTAATCGGGTGTGGAACATCTCCGCAAGATGATGATAGTTTAATAAAGATTAATTCGCTTGAAGAATTCAAAGATCGTATTTTAAATCGCACCAACAAAACAATTGAAGGGTGTGAGTTGACTGTGGATTTGGATTTTGGCGGGGCAGTTCTCAATCCTAATGGTGTTGAAAAGAGATTCATTTTTGACGGCAAAAATCACACAATAAGCAATTTTAAAATTCTCGGTTCGGCAAATGCAGGGTTGTTTGGGAAAGCCTACAATTCTACTATAAAGAATATTGTGTTTGATAATGCACAAGTAACTGGAATCTCTCCAGGAGTTCTCGCTTCTACAGTTTCAAATTCTACTATTGAAAATATTGTTGTCAGATCAAATTGCAAAATAGGGGATGGTTCTGAAGCTTTTTCTGGCGGAGTAATTGGATATGCTTCAAACGACTCTAAAATATCAAAATGCATAAATTATGCGGAAGTTAAAGGCGGCAATTCTACCGGAGGAATTGTTGGAAAACTATATAATTCTGGTATTAATGATTCTGAAAATTATGGCAATATCACAGGATATGGAGATCGAAATGTCGGCGGAATAACTGGTTTTATAGAACAAAAATGGGATTCATATGGAGATTCTCATCCAGTTAAACAAACTAACAACAAGAATTATGGAACTATAAACGGAAGAGAAGCTAATAGAGTTGGTGGCATCATTGGTGGCTATACTAGGTCTGATGCAACTTATACCTCATATTCTCAAGTATGTTCATTCACTAGTAATGAAAACTTTGGAGCAGTTAAAGGAATTGATAATGTTGGTGGCATTATTGGTGGTTGTGCAGATTCTGAAAGTGCCGAAATTAGAGTTACATATTGCAATAACACAGGAACCGTAACTGGCAGTGAGAATGTTGGCGGAATAGTTGGTGCCAATGTTAAAAACATGTCAATATCGCAATCCAAGAATTTATATAATAACGATAGATCTAATTATGTTTCTGGTTATTATAACGTTGGTGGCATTTGCGGTGTTGGACACCATTTTGAATTTTGTGAAAATGCCGGACTAGTCAAATTAGAAAAGAAAGCAAATGCTGAAGATAAAGATAGTTACACTCATCATAAAGGGCAATACGGAATTGGTGGCATTTGTGGCAATAATTTTGCAAACGAAGTACCAAATATTAAAAATTGCATTAATAGCGGAGATGTTTGTGGATATTCAGTTGATGAACAAATGTATTGTGAAGGCACTTCAGTTGGTGGGTTAGTAGGCATCCTTTGTGGTGGCAATGTCCAATATTCCGAAAATACAGGATCGGTTAATGGAAGTTCTTGCGTTGGCGGAATTATTGGAGCGTTAGTTCCATCTAATGAAGCAAAGATTACTAACAACTCGTTTACCGGTTCAATTACTGGGGCTAATTATTCAAGTGGCGGTTTGATTGGATATATTTATGCTTATAATTTAGAACACTCTAAAAAAGTTACAATTTCTGAATGTTTGGTTGATAGTAATCGAATATATGGATATGGCCAAAGAATTAGTGGCTTAATTGGTTCATCCTATATTAGCACTGAAGATTCTTCTTATTATGGTATTTCAAAAATTTTTGAATGCACAATTAATGGAACAATTCATGCAATTACTGGTCAAGGAGCGGAAATACTAGGCAGCAATCCTGTATCTCCAAGTGGAATTAAATACATAGATATTCTCGAAGATACTCTTACTGTAGATATCGCTGTAGTTAAAGAATAATGGTATTTATGAAAGAATAATACTCAAAAAAGATTGAGGGCAAATTGTTATGAGAAAATTTTTGATAATAAATGTTTTAATGATATCAGTGTTATTAACTGGTTGTAATTTTAATATCAACCAAACTAGCGATCACACACCTACTGAACACGTTCATACTCCAGGAACCCCTGTCGAAGAAAATAAAATAGAACCGACATGCGTTGAAAATGGTTCTTATGATTTGGTCACTTATTGTGTTGATGATGGTGTCGAAATGCATAGAGAGACAATTATTATTCCCGCAACTGGACATGATTTAATTCATCACGATGGTCAAGCCGCTACATGTACTGAAGATGGTTGGTTAGAATATGATACATGTTCAAAATGTGATTATTCGACATTTCAAAGTATTCCTGCAACCAATCATCCAAATCAAGAAGTTAGAGAAGAAAATAGAATAGAAGCTACTTGTACAGAAGATGGTTCCTATGACTTAGTTACTTATTGTCTTGATGAGAATATAGTGCTTTCTTCTGAACATATTGTTTTAAAAGCAACTGGACATGATTTAATTCATCACGATGGTAAAGAGCCATGCGTAGGAGAAGATGGTTTTAATGAATATGACACCTGTTCTAAGTGTGATTATTCTACTTTTGAACTTCGACATAATTTATGCGAACCTGTTTATCAATGGAACGATGACTATTCTGAATGTAAGGCAGTTTTATCCTGCTCCAACTGTGACTATATTCTGTATGAAACTAGTTATTGTTCTTGCGCCACAATTTCTAGAGCGTATAGCGATTCAAATAAAATATATGTGTATAAAGTTTATAATGCTAACTTTTCTAATAACAATTTAGTTTCTCAAAGTTACGAAGTTTTAGTTGAAGAGTTAGATGGACTAGATAATTTATCTTTTCGAAAAGATGAAGCTACCAATCGATGTGCTGTGAAAGCTGCTAATCGCACAATTGAATCGGCATACATACCTACATATTTTGATGACATTCCAGTCACTCATATTATGGTAGATGCTTTTTATAATTGCTCATCTCTAACATCGGTAACTATCCCAAATAGCGTTGTTTATATTGGCAGAAATGCTTTTTATAAGTGCTCATCTCTAACATCGGTAACTATCCCAAATAGCGTTAACCAAATTCCTGAAAATCCTTTTTATGGATGTACTTCTTTAAGTGAAATTGTCGTAGATAAAGAAAATCCATATTTTACTTTCGATAACGGAGTTTTATTCAATAAAAACCTAACTACTTTAATATCTTTTTTAGCTTTTCAACAAAGTTCTTATAATATTCCAAATACTGTAACTACGATTGTTGATAAAGCATTTTCACATTGTACGAACTTAACCTCAATAACATTTCCTGATAGCTTAATTACAATTGAAAATTCTGCATTTTCCAATTGTTCTTCTCTCCAATCTATTGTTCTTCCAGATAGTGTTGAGACTATCGGAGCAAATGCATTTTTTTACTGCACATCTGTTAGCTATCTAAAACTTGGCTGTAATGTTAAAAAAATAGGATCGGCAGCGTTTCGATATTGTAATATCAACACAGTAGTGATTCCGGCTTCAGCAGAAGCAGTTGCTTATGATGCGTTTTACAATGAATCCAATGAAATTGAAGTATATTTTGTAGTTAAATCGTTTAAGGATTTCGTTAGCATCGAAAGATATGAAGCTCGACTCGCTACCTTTTTTGTTCATCTTATTGACGAAAGAGGAAAAGAAATAAAAGAAGTTGTAATACCTGAAGGAGTTGAAGTAATAGAGGATGGAAGCTTTTATGGTTGCACATCAATTACTTCTATAACGATTCCTAATGGTGTTTCTGAAATTGGCATGTATGCATTTGAATCATGTTCTTCCTTAACTTCAATAATACTTCCAGATAGTTTGACAACAATTTATGGTTCTGCATTTAAATCTTGCACTTCCTTGTCATCGATAGTGCTGCCAAATAGTTTGACAACAATTTATAGTTCTCTTTTTGAAAATTGTTCGTCTTTAACGTCTATAATAATTCCAGATAGTGTTGAAACAATTCTTTCAGAACCTTTTAAAGGATGTTCTTCTCTAAAATATATCTATCTTGGAAAAGGGGTAAAATCATTTAGTAATAGTCCAAACATTCATCCAAATCCTTTTGTATATTGTGATAATTTGGAGACCATTGAAGTTAGCCCAGACAATCCTTATTTTTCTTCAACTAATGGAGTCCTGTTTAACAAAGAAGAAACTATAATTTATAGATGCCCAAGTAAAAATAATTTATCTAGTATTTCAATTCCAAGCACAGTCAAAACAATTTATAACGATGCGTTTTTAGATTGTATTAATATTAAATCGGTTCTTATACCATATGGCGTTACTCTAATATATGGAGATGCGTTTTACGGGTGTACTTCGTTAACCAGTATTTCTATTCCAAATTCGGTTACCGAATTGTACTCAGGAGCTTTTAACAATTGCAGTTCCTTAACCAGTATTAATTTTGGAAGCGGTATTACTGGATTGGCATCATATCTAGTTAGAGGTTGCACGTCACTTAAGTCTATATATTTACCTAAAACAATAGTTAATATATCATCATTCGCTTTAAAGGAATGTGGCTGCAATTATCTTTCTTATGGTGGAACTATTTCGGAATGGAAAAAAGTTAGCAAAGGATACGATTGGCATCCAGCAGCAGTTAAAGTTGTTCATTGTACGAATGGTGACACAACACTTTAACATTATGTTGCAACGTAGGAAGCTATAGTTAAATAATTTTGAGTATTTATTAATAAAAAAGCATCCATAATCACTGCATATAAGATAAGTTATTTAAAGCGTGGTTTTGTTTTTTGACTCTACACTTAGTGTAATGTCGTTACGATAGTACTATTAATGCCGTTACATTGAGACATTATTAAGATAAGATTGAACCGATGTTTAACGTTGGTTCTTTTTTAAAATTTTTAAAAACTTTTTATTTTAGTAGTCTACTTCTTATTTCCTTTTCCAAATATAACCACCAGCAGTTTTTTGTCTATTCCTTATGCAATTATTAATATTAGGAATACTAATTTTGGTCTCTTTAGAAGCTTCTTTAACCGAACGGTATTTTTTAACAATTTTTTCGTTTAAATCAAGTTGATAAATCATCGGTTTTTTCGGTCTAGAAACATTCTCAAAATCCTTGTATTTCCAGATGTATCCAAAAGCGGTGGAATACTTTCCAGAAAGGCATTGTTGAATGCCTTGATTTCTCGGAGATTTTCCGAGTTCTATTAATGCCTGATTAATCGATTTATATGTTTTAACATATTTCTTATCTAATGTATATTGAATAATCGCGCGTTTTTCTATTATTCTTTTCACACCTTTTTGATAACCGAATTTTTCGATTTCTTCATCGCTTAATTCGCGGAATTTTTCTTTTCCTTCATAACGATATTTTCTGTTAATTCGGTCTCGTAAAGTATGAGGTTCAATATTGTTTAATTTCGCAGCTTTTTTCACTGATGGATAAGTCTCGATAATTTCTCCTGTTTCATCAATTTTTGCGATTGGGCGAATTGTTGATTTTTCGTTGCTTATTACAAGTGGTGGAATGTTGTCTGGAACTTCATCAACATTAAATCTTTTCCATTGAAGACCTTTAACTGTTGCAATATCCCCTCTAATACATCGATCAATGGTACGAGGAAAAAGATTTCTACACCGACTTGCTCTTTTGGCAGACGGGTAGATTTTCACTAACTTTCCCTCAAGGGTATAACATGCGACAACAGTGTTTTTTGTTCGTGACATATAAAGTCACTATAACCCTGTCGTAATGCGTCATAACTTAGGTGTACACAGGGATTTTTTGCAAGCGAAAAATCATCAAAAAACTGCTTGACAGATTTAGGGGGTGCATTATCAAAAAGGCACATCTAAAACTAAGAGTCCTGACTTTGTCAAAAATGCTCCAAACACTCGTATATGCGAAATTTTTACTACTATGTAGTAATTAGCACTCAAAAGTAATGAGTGCTTGCTTCTTCTTCTTCTTCTTTATAGAATATAAAGCAAGAGATGGAAACAAAGTTGAAATAGACGCTCCTGGTCAAAGCGTCTTAATTCAAATTCATCCCTCTCTGTTTGCTTCAAAAGAGAATTTAGAACAAAAGTGCACATTGCTCTCCTTTCTCGAAATGAGCAAACGTCACAGAACCATCCTATTGCCATTTAGGGCTTATTTGATAGCGGTGGGGCGTGACAAAACAACATAGTTAGTCTTTAACTCGAGTGGATTTTTAGGAAACTCGAAGACTTATTGATTAACTTCATTCATGTTGTTCATATACCTCATGGTTGTAAATTATCGAAAACTCAGCCGGAGGAAGAAATGAAAGGAGAAAATTTATATGAACAAATTATTTACAAAGATTGC
>CAMUVS010000008.1 GCA_947164155.1 uncultured Caryophanales bacterium
AGTACTCCGGTCTCCAAAACCGTTAATGTGGGTTCGATTCCTACTACCCCTGCCAATTATTGATTACTAGCTGATATTCGAAAATATCGGCTTTTTTATTTCGAATCAATCACTCCTATATAAAGATTATTAAAAATTTATTAGAATAATTGAGCAACTATCTATGTCTAGATTGTCATATATAATGAGAGGAGCAAGATGTCTGTCTCAAAGAAAACCGTCCTAGGATTCATTAACGGGAATCAAGAGGCAATTAGCAAAGTCTATTTTGAATACAAAAATCTCATGTACTTTGTAATTGCAAATTACATCATTAGCAAAAACGATGCTGACGATGTTTTTAGTGAAGCATTTACCAAGGCATTAGAAAATAAGAGCAAGATTAAAGACACCAATAATCTCAAATCTTATCTCTGCTCTATCGCTAAAAATGAGGCTATTAATTATCTCAAAAAAGAAAAGCAAATTATTGCTCTTGATACAATCGACGAGATGTATGGCGAAGATGATCTTCATAACGCTCTATTAAATGACATTGAACCTCTCTTAAGTAATAAGGAAACAATTATTGTTTACTACCGAGCGGTCTTTGATTATTCCTGGTCTGAAATCGTTGAACTTACTGGTATCCCAGAAAGTACTGCGAGAAGGATTTATACGAATGTCAAAGAAAGACTCAGAAAGGAATTATTATGAGTTTTGAAAAGAAAATGAAACAAAGAGGAAACCGAAATATCGACGCAAAAACCCCAAATTTATATGAAAAACCACATCGTTCTTTCCCGTTATGGGCAAAGATTGCGATACTTAGCGGTACAGCAGTTTTAGCAACCGCGATTACTTTAGCGATGGTGATTCCAAATCTCAATTCAGTCCAAAAAACACTTGCTCCCAAATATAACACTGACTATTTTGCTGCTGCTCCTAAAGCAAACGCAATTCAAAGCGTTGATGCTTCTGCTGTGAGCCGTACCGCCACTAAGACATTGCAGAATTTAGATGCCTATTTTGCAAAAGAGAATAATAAGAACTACGTCTTGTCACCTGCTTCTTATTTATTAGCAGCCTCTGCAGTAGCAGCGGTATCCGACGGATTTGATTTAAGTGCCTTTGGGTTAGTGGACGCTAGTAAAGACACCAAAGCCTTACTAGAATCTTGGAACTTCTTATATAATTATAAAACCCAATATGAAGAAGCTTTTTGTGAATTTGATAGTGGTGTTCTCCATCAACAAGTAGGTGGAACTTATCGCTTTGATGAAGAAAAGAGAAAAGCTATCGCTGATGACTATATCGCTACCTCGGTAGCATCTTTAAAAGATTATCACGCGCAAGCGACAGATTATTTCCATAATCATATTGGTTTAACTATTCCAATTCCTGATCCACAATGTATCTCTGATAGTGTTATCACCTATGGTGCGTTAAAGATGAAAGACTATGTTCCTAATGGATTCGGATCAGCAAAAAACGATTTCTATGTTGATGGCAAAACCATTCAAGTTGATACTCGTGAGTTTGGTTCTACCCTTTTTCCTTTAACTCTCCCATATTACGAAGGCACTAATTATCAAGCATTTAAAATGCTTATTGAACACACCAGTTTGTTATTCATCTTACCAAATGAAGGCGTTTCTCTAGAAAGTATCTCTGTCAGTGAAGCCTATTCCTCATTTATGGCGAATAAAAAACTTTATAACGCTGTTGGTTATGTTCCTTACTTCCATTTAGAAACATTCGCGGAAGATTTAACTAATGCGATGAAATCTAAACTCACAGGTCAGGAAGTATTCTTCTCTAAATTACTCGCGGATGATGTGCACAATGATTTAATGCTATCAAGCGTATTACAAACATCTGATTTTGAATTCAATAGATATGGTGTATCTGGTGAAAGTATTACCGTGATGGAATATGATACTTCGCCAGAGCCAGAAGAACATGAAGTCATCGAACTAAAAGTTGATCGCCCATTCTATGCGATATCATTAAAGGATGATTTCCCATTATTTGTAAATAAAGTGAATGACCCATCTAAATAAAAAGCCCATCCAATTATTTTTGCTGAGTATATCTTGTGCTCTTATTAAAATAAGGATAGATTGGAGAAATATATGCTAGCTTATTATTTAACATTCTCTTACCCAGATGGCTACAGTGGAGAAGATAATTTTGAGTAGGGGTATGAAGCAAAGCCTAAGGGTATGAAGCCACAGGTTTTGTATTAAAATAGTTCTACAATGCCAAAATCGTATAAATGTGTCGATACATTTCGGCACTTTTTTATAACTAGAATTACATTGCTTTCATCATTGACAAACTAATCTTAGCTAATAAACGACAAATCTTTTTAATGTCTTCTTTTACTTTTTTCTTACTCCTATTAGTTTTTAATTGTTCAGCGTAGTAAATACATGAATTATATAATCCTTCAAAGAAGAAGATCGCTATATAATCGCTAGGAATATCATAGCCTTCAGAATTTACTGTTTCAGACGTATATGCTTTGTAATTGTTAAATAAAGCAGTTTTAAATATCTCTAGAGGAAGAGTTTCACCTTTATAAGTGAGATTAGCAATTTGATTATAATGTTTTCCTGCCCAGTTATAAGTAGCCACTAAAGCTTGATATTCAATTTCTTCTACATCTTTCTCTTTTCTTAATATCTTAGCGTAATCCTCGTTATATTCTGTATTGATTAAATCAATAGAGGCTTCCGCTAATAAAGCTTCTTTATTTTTATAGTATTTATAAAAAGTCATTTTTGTTTTATTTGCTACAGCGCATATCTCGTTAATTGTGATATCGTGGTAGTTCTTATTTTCTAATAATTCAAATAAAGCGTTTGCGAATTCTTTTTTAGTTTTAACTCTGTTTCCCATATCTATACATCTTTCTACTTTTATATTATAAAACAAATAAGTTTACTTTAAATATGTAAAAGTATAGTTTTGTATCTTTTTCTTGAATATATTATTTTGATTTATTACTTTATTAGTGAGTATAACTCACAAATTTATTTATGCTATGCGCGTAAATAATTAAAACCAGGAGGTGTCCATATGAATAGACACATACAAAAATTATCAATTACTCTTATCTCGTTAACGATGGTCCTATCTGGATGCGGCAAGGCCGATCCTGATAACCACTCATGGGTCATTGATAATCAGGCTATTGAAAATGCTATACCGCTAAATTCGTTGATTGTCTCACACGAGCGCGATTTAGTTGTGCGTCTTGAAGCAGAAGGAGTGACATTTAATTCCAACTTCACAAAAGATGCGATTCTTATTCGTGATATGGGATTAGAGTTACCTAATCAAAAAGGGGATAACACTTTAACATATGATGAAATCAAGGCTGTTTCTCTTTCCGATTACTCTGCTAATGTTGTTTCCTCTGGTAGTGCCATTGAAATTACTATTCCTAAAAATCTAAAAGAATCCTCATTTGGAGCGATTATTGCCCCTTACGCTACTGATAAAAGAGTTATGGCTTATGCCTCTTTTTCTGGCTCTGAATCTGTAATTTCATTAAGTGAAGGTAAATTTGAGCAAATTGGTGCCGATTATGTTGGTGGTTATGACTATAATCATACATTTGTCTTTAAATACGAAGAACTCACATTAAGTGAAGATTTCGATGTTGAAGATATATCTTTACTTGGCTCTTTTGAAAATTGGATTGTTAAAGATATTCACACTGATACAGAGGGCGTTATCATTTTAGAAACTTGTGGTTATCCTTCTAGCGAAGAAAGTGGTGCGATTGTTTTTGATGATAGCACTTTCGTTGAAGAAAGAGGAGGAGCCTTCTCTTATCGTGTTTTATATCCAAGTGCTGCTTTAGTTGAAAATTCTGTTCGATTTAATGAGGAAGATAAAACGTTCTCTTTCGATGTTGTATTAATTGACTGTGAAATTAAAAAAGATTTCTCACTTAAAGATTTGACATTAATCGATGGATTTACTATTAATGAAGCACATTATGTCGCGGAAACAAAAACCGCTTCATATGTCTTAGATGCAGAAGAATATAATTCCTTAACTGAAGTTATCGCCGAACTTGAACAACTTACAATCTCAATTGGTGGTGAATTTAACCAAGAAGTAGCCTTTGATTTCCATGAACCAGAAGTGTTCGCGATTGCGTCTAATGAAAATAAAAAAGTTAGTATTGACCTTTATTCACTTGATGGAGAACTCACTTTAGATAAGTCCGCTCTTACAATTGATGCAGAATTCTCTGCTGATGAAGACGAAGAAGAATTACTTCCTTTAGATGAGGCTACTCTTACTAAAGTTGGAAAAGGATATCGATTAACTTGGGAAAAAGAAATTGATTACCCAGTTTATGGAACACTCACTATTGATTCTGTTGATGTTTCTTATCCTAATGGAAATAAGTTTACAGTTGTAGGTTCTAGTATCGACTTTGGATGCGATTATTATCAAGTTGATTCCGAACAAAATAGATTATTAAAATCTGCAATCTATAGATACGTCACCCCAACTAGCTTAGCGAGTATGGATGATATATATGTTCAATATGCATATGACTCTTCCCTTGAAGATAAATCAACAGCGATTGGCGCTGTTAATGCTACTGTTCAAACAGCGTTAACTGTTCTTTCTGTTGCTTTTGAACTCGCTGCTTCAGAACTTAGCAAGATTGCCTGTGGTGGTATTATTGGTGTGCTTTTAGGAGCGCTAGGTCTTGCTGGTGCCGCTGCTGCTCTTGATCCAACTGCAGCCATGTTACAAGAAATTCTTAATGTTGTTTCGGGAATTAATGAAACTGTAAAAAGAATGGAAAAGACTTTGTCTGAAGTCTCTTATAAGACCGATATGGTACTTTTAAGAGAAAGACTTAATTCTGATGAAAATAAACTCATCGCGTTACGTGCACGTCAATTAGAATTCCAATCTGAAGATGCAAAAGTTACACAATATGAAAGGAAAATGCTTACTGTTGCCAATCGTTATCTCACATCTATTTTCGATGGAAACACTAATAAAAAATCTAGTAAATATAAAGCGCCTTATGACTATAACGTTGTCGTTGTAGAAGGCAAAAATAAAAAGGGAGAACCTGAAAAAACATCAACAATTTTACTTGATGATGATAGCTTTGATGAAACATTTGATGAAGGAACTATTGTCTCCTCATACGCTTTCTCTTTTGGAAACAAAAACAATTTAAAAAACACTTTCAAAGATAATGCACTTCCAAAATATAAAAACAAAAAAACAGTTGATAAGGTAGTAGGAGAGGCTGCACTTAGCGACATTAAAGACGCGATTAAAAACAATCTTATCACCTTCTCCACAAACGAATGGAGTGGTAGCCAAATTCCTGATGTTAGTGACGATGCAAAACTTGAAGCAGTTGCAAAAGATGTCTATCGTGCTTTATATCTTTTTGCCGAACGTGAAGCATTACGTGACGTTGATGGCGAATCCTTTGTTCTTCAAGCTGTTGATTATATGCAACGTTTCTCTGGCACTGGAAGTTATACTAGACCTGCTGCTGATATTGACTACGAGATGCTCAAACTTACATATGGTTTCCAATCCGAAGCAGAAGATAAAATCCATAATTACCGTATCACCACTGCTGATCGTTTGCTTAAAATTTATAACCTCGCGACAACAATCTGCGCAATTGATCCAGACATTTCTTCTTATGGCGATTTAACTAAAGCCTATAAAGCTTCGATTGCTTACCTAAATCAAAACAAAATGGTGAAAGGTGAAGCAGAAAAAAGAGCAGTTATGGAAAGAAGCAAGCTTTCTTTTTACGATGCTAAACTTGATTACTGCTACGTCAGCGAAAGCTGGGTACGTGGTGGTCAATTAATGACTGGTTTTAAAGCGACTAGCGATAAAACTAAAGAAGGAAAGTGGCAAAACTTTGAAATCGCTGATGTCTCTGGCGAAATTAGAGGATCACTTCAATCAAATATGAATAATGTCACACCAATGAGCTCGGTCAAGCCATATTTGTTTGGCTTAGAAGATATGAGAGTTCTCTTAATTCGCAAACAGCAGAATTTCCCATCTTATTCTAATTTTAATTATTTAAAGGATAAGCTTGGTCTCATTAGGAATTACATGATAAATAATAACAATATCAATAGACGAGAATTCACAAATGAGGACGACATTACTAAAGCTATCTGTGCGACAAATCGATTTGTCTATGCTTATACAGGTTTTAGAGAATTAGGCACTCACACCGAAGGAGAATTTTACGCCTATTGTTCTAGAGGTTTTTCTAAAGAACAGGGCAAAAATCCAAGCTATTTCTCACTTGACCAAAAGATTGCAGGGTTCCCAACAGACTCAAAACGTGAACTTAAATATTATCGTGGCTGGGGCTTAAAAGGCGAATTCAGCGATATTGAAAATATCATGAATGTTACTGCCTCTGGATATATGAATAGATTTGTCAATTATAATGAAGATCATGGCACCTGGAGAAATCCAGAAAACTGGGGCTTCAGTGAATTTAATAGTGTTGGTAATCTCTCACATCCAGAGTTTGTTGAAAGCATTCAGTTCTATTATTGTTTGATTAGGATGTATTAATCTAAATAATACGATTTATAGATTTTCTAACTTTGGTATAGATTAAATCAAAGATAAAGGGCTAGAAATAGCCTTTTATTTATTTGCTGTATTTAACATATTTTTCAAAAATGTTAATATAGAACAATAATTATGAATACTTTAAATTCTTTGATTCCGATATCCTTTTATTCTCCATATGTTGGTGATGATCTTAATAACTATCAATAAAATTGGAATACCTAAAGAAGATAATTAATATGTTAGTCTTAAAAAACGTTTCTAAAATCTATACCAGAAAACAATCACAAGAAGATGTTGTGGCTTTAAACAACGTTTCTTTAGATTTGCCTGATAAAGGATTTGTAGCAATTTTAGGTGCCTCTGGAAGTGGTAAGACCACTTTGTTAAATATCATTGGTGGTTTAGATAAGGCGACTAGTGGAAATATGATAGTGGATGGTTTATCCACTTCTGAATTTACTGTTAAAGATTGGGATTCATATCGAAACCAAAAGATTGGTTTTGTTTTACAAAACTGCTATTTATTGCCCCATCTAAACGTTAGAGATAATGTCGCAGTTAAATTACAAATATCTCATAGCAAAGCTAAAGATATAGACGCTTTAGTAGACGAAGCCTTAAGACGAGTTGATTTATTGGATAAGAAACTTGATAAGCCTAAAGCCCTTTCTGGCGGACAAAAGCAAAGAGTGGCAATTGCTAGAGCTTTAGTAGGAAATCCAACAGTTATTTTAGCGGATGAACCAACCGGTGCGCTTGATAGTAAAACTGGTACCTCTATTATGGAATTACTTAAAGAGGCCTCTAAAGACCATTTGGTGGTGATGGTAACGCACAATAATGAATACGCTAGTAAATATGCTGATCGAGTCATCGAATTAAAAGACGGACAAATCGTTAATGATTCTAAGCCAATTAAAAACGAAGTAGTCACTAATCCAAAACAATTAGAAAAGGTTTCAATCCCTGGTAAAACTACTTTAAAGTGGGGATTAAAGAATTTAATTGTTAAGAAATTTTCTACAATTTCTATTGTTGTAGCCGCCGCTCTTGGCTTAACAGGAGTGTCTTTAATTCTTTCGGTTTCTTCAAGTGTTCAACATGTTTTTGATAAAGTACAGGCTGAATCATTTTCTAAATACCCTGTATCTTTTTCTTCTTATACAAATACTGACCCACAATGGGATGCATCTAAATATCCTCCATATTCAGATGAAGAAATAGTGATCGCTGATTATTCAAGTTATAACAAACTATATCACTATGACTATATGAGTGAAGCATTTTTAAACTATATGCGTTCAATGCCATCAGATTACTATTTAGGTAATTTTGAACGCTCTACAACATACTTTCATTTGTTTACCAAAAGAAATGACACAACATATGCAGAAGTGCCTGCTTCTTATTATTATTTTTATAAAGGCGTTAAAGATATTGATTTTATTGATAGACAATATGATTGTTTAAAAGGAAATTTCCCTAAAGAGGCTAATGAGTTAGCTTTAGTTGTGGATGATAGAAATCGTGTAAATGTGTCTTACTTATATTCTTTAGGTTTTGATGTTAATACATCAGTAGTTTCTGATGTGACATTCTCCTTTGATGATGTTTTAAATAAAACATTTAAATATATACCTACTCAATCAAGTACAAACCCCGACATTTCCTATTACGTTAAAAACGAAAGCAATAATACATATCATATAACTTATAAAAATGCTCAACAGCTATATGAAGGGTCTGATTTTGAATTAAAAATCACGGGTATTTTAAGACAAAAAGAAGAATATGATCGGGTTGCTTTAAGACAAGGAATTATTTACACTCCAGCTTTTGAAGAAAAAGTTTTAAGTGACGCTAATAGTTCTGATGTTGTTATTGATCAAAAGAAAGCAGGAGAAGTTCCTGCTATTAGAATTGATAGTGGCGACTTAGAACAATCAGGCTATACTAAAGTTAATGTTAACGAAGCTATTAATAAAATTAATAGTTTGGATTTAAGCGCTGCTAATGTTAATTATCCAACTATCTTTGTTGATAAAGGTGAGAAATTTGAAATTAGTGGCACTGTTGTTAAAAAAGGTGAATGGGATAATAAACATGGAGTGGGTGAAGTTTGGTTATCTGATTCTCCAATCACAGACGAAGAACAACGAGAGCATATTGAATCTACTTGTTTGCAAGTAATAAGAATGGACAACGAACGTTTATTTAGTTTAATTATTGAAAACGAAACCAAATTAAATGTCGTGACTTCTTTATCCGCTCACGTAAAAGTATCTGGAAGTGATAAAACGATAGATACATATAAAGCTGGTGACATTCGTAATGTATTAGATGGTCGAGGTTTCAGAGATACTGCTACTAGATCTCAAGTTTATTATTATGAAGCGAGTCTTCATGAACTTGGTTCACTAGAACAAGTGACTGAATTAGACTATTACACTAATGACTATAATAGCAGAGTCAGAATTAAAGACTATTTTAAGAAATATAGCTTTGATTATTCAATTGAGCCAACTGGTGTATCTGGATATGACTATTTAGAAAATGCAAGTGTGCAATTTGATGGCGCGTTATCATTAATGACTTCTGTATTATATGTATTTGCTATTATCTCAGTATTAGTTAGTGCGATTCTTAACGCGATATTAACATTCATTTCTGTTAGACAAAGAACTAATGAAATTGGTCTATTAAGATCTTTAGGCGCTAGAAGAAAAGATATTGCGGTTATGGTGGAGACTGAATCTCTATTTTGTGGGTTATTTGGTGGGCTACTAAGTATTTTAGTAACTTTAATAATTATTAGTCCAGTTAATGTTATTATCACTAACGCCATTTATAAATACAAATTCTATCTTATTTCTACAGTGAAATTTGATTTAGAAGGATATCAGTGGTGGGTAGCCCCAATTTGTATCGGCTTAGGCATATTAACTGCGGTAATTTCCGCCTTAATTCCTTCAATTTTAGCAAGTAGAAAAGATCCTGCTAAGGCAATAAATGAATAAAAAATAGGAATAAATCGTTATGAATTATATAAATGGATATGAACGATATTTCGGTGAACCAAACACCATTCATCCAAATGCTAGAGTCTACTATAAATATTTTCATATAGACACTAATAATTCTTTTACTAATAGGTTAATTAGAGTCTATATTCCATCGATCTATGATTTTCATAATCCTGACCATAGATTTAAAGTTATTTATATGTTTGATGGTAAGAATTTATTTGATGACTATACCTCTTTTGTTGGTGAATGGGGGATTGATGAATCTATTGAGTCAATGATTGAACAAAGAATTAATGATGGTTATATCGTTGTGGGAATTGATGCTCCTGAAACTGATATTGATCGCTCTTTAGAAATGAGCCCAACCGGAATAAAAAGAAATAAAAAATATCCACCTCATGGAGATGGGTATGCCCATAAGTTAGGTAGATTTGTTATGAATGTTGTAAAGCCAGACATTGATAGAACTTTTTATACGATTTCAGATTATTCTGGAGTAGGTGGTTCTTCTATGGGTGGATTAATGGCCTTTTATATGGCGGTAGAATATAAATACGACTTTAAGTTCTGCTTATCTTTTTCACCAGCCTTTTTCTTATTTAGATGGGATAATTTCAAAGCTTATCTAGATAGAAAAGTTGATGACTCACTTCCAAGAATTTATTTCTATATCGGCGGACAAGGATTCGAAAGAATATTCGTTGAAACTACATTAAGAGTGTACAATTATCTTTTAGATAAAGGCTATTCTCATGAGCAAATAAAGCTTATTTATGATTCTGATAAAGAACATAATGAAAGAGATTGGAGAGAATACTTTCCAAAGATGCTTTTAAGAATTGATTAATTTTATATTGCTATTAGCAACATAATCTTGTAATATCATTAAGCAAACTTTCTTAGGCGAAGAACAGTCCTAGGCGGAAGGAGAAAGAAAAAATGAAAAAAGGAATTCACCCAGTTTATCACAGATGCACAGTTACATGTGTTAGCTGCGGAGCAACATTTGAAACTGGATCTACTGAAAAAGAAATTAGAGTTGATACATGCTCTAATTGCCACCCATTCTACACTGGCAAACAAAGATATGTCCAAGCAGACGGACGTGTCGACAGATTCAACCGTAAATACGGACTTAAATAATAAAATAACCGGCTTGCCGGTTCTTTTTTACACTTATGAAGAAAAGATTTTATATTACAACACCAATTTATTATCCAAGCGCCAAATTACATATTGGTCATGCTTATTGCACAACTCTTTGTGATGTTTTAGCCCGTTCTAAAAGAGAAAGAGGATATGAAACTTATTTCCTTACTGGCGCAGATGAACATGGCTTAAAAATTGAAAAAAACGCTGAAGCCAAGGGAGTTACTCCACAAGCATTTGTTGATGAAATAGTGGAAGGCTTCTTTAAACTCTGGGATTTATTAAAAATCACTAATGATGATTTTATTAGAACTACCCAAGCTAGACACGAACACGTTGTTCAAACTGCATTTACTAGAATGCTAAATAAAGGCGATATTTATCTTGGTAAATACGAGGGATGGTATTGTAGGTACTGTGAAGCTTTCTGGACTGACACTCAAGTTGGTAAAGACCATATATGTCCAGACTGTAATAGAGAAGTACAAAAGGCAGAAGAAGAAGCATATTTCTTTAAAACAGGTAAATATGTTGATTCCCTTTTAAAATTTTACGACGAGAATCCTAAGTTTTTGATTCCTGAATCTCGTAAAAACGAAATGATTAATACATTCATTAAACCCGGATTAGAAGACTTATGTGTTTCTAGAACATCATTCTCTTGGGGTGTACCGGTTTTAGAAAATAAGAAGCATGTTGTCTATGTTTGGCTTGACGCTTTAACTAATTATATTTCTGCTTTAGGCTATTGCTCTGACAATGAAGAATTATTTAAAAAATTCTGGCAAGACGAAGATACAGAAATTATCCATATTTTAGGAGCGGATATTACTAGATTCCATGCGATTTATTGGCCAATGTTCCTTGAATCATTAGGATTAAGAAAACCTGATCGAGAATTTGTTCATGGTTTACTTATGATGAAAGATTCTAAGATGTCTAAATCTAAAGGTAATGTCGTTGATCCATATCCACTAGTAGAACGTTATGGAGTGGACGCGGTAAGATATTATCTTACTAGAGAAATTAACTTTGGTAGCGATGGTAGCTTCTCTCCAGAACAATTTGTGGAAAGAATTAACGCTGATTTAGCTAATTCATATGGTAATTTACTAAATAGAACTATCTCAATGATTGGCAAATACTTTGATGGTGCTATTCCTGAATATAAAGGCCAAGTTAGCGAATTTGATGCATCTTTAGAAAGTATGATTGATGTTACTATTTCTAATTATGAAAAAGCGATGGATGATCTAAAAATTACTGATGCGATTATCTATGTTAATGAATTAGTTAATAGAGCAAATAAATATATTGATGAAACTACTCCTTGGGCTCTTGCTAAAGACGAAGCTAAAAAAGACGAACTTGCTAGTGTGATGAACCATCTTGCTAGAGCAATTTATGTAGCTAGTAGACTATATCACCCTGTATTAGTTACCGCTTCTGATAAAGCCTTTGAACAATTAGGTCTTACTAGTAGTGGTTATGAAAACATCAATGATAAACATTTATTAGATAATCTTAAAACTGTTAAGGGAAATCCATTATTCCCAAGATTAGATCCTAATGTCGAAGTCCCATTCATTAATGGATTGATGGCGAAGTAAGCACCTTATGGTGCTTTTTCTTTATCTTCTTTTAATCGTGCGATTGGTGTATAATAATCGTGCGAAAGGTAAAAAATATGTGCGAAATAACTGCTACTGAATTTAAAACTCATTTTGGAAAATATATGGAACTTGGGCAAAATGAAGAGATTGTAGTTACTCATAGAGGCAAGCCAATTTTTACCATTATTCCCAAGAAAGAAGACTTAACTAAAAGATGGGAGTCTTATTTTGGCATGCTCCCTAAAGAAGCTTTTGATGATAAAGATATTAATAGAGAATAATGATTAAAGTATTTTTTGATACAAATGTAATAATAGATGCCTTTACCTCCAAAGATTATGATTATCGTAATTCCCAAAGATTGGTGTTAAAAGCAATAAATAAAGAAATAGATGGTTATATATCTTCTAAACAGATTACTGATATTTACTATATTCTAAGAAAGTATTTAGATGACGAGCAGAAGAAAAGAACAATAATAAAAGATATAACTGAATCATTTAATGTTTTGCCGCTTTTACCAAGTGACATTTCTTTAGGTTTAAAATCTAATTTACCTGATTATGAGGACGCTATTTTGGAAGAAGCTGCTAGTGTTTATAGTATTCCTTTTATTGTCACTCATAACGTTAAGCATTTTAAAAATGCAAGAGCTATTATATTTGCTCCAGAAGATTTAATTAAATATATTGATTCAGGTTCTTTTAAATAGATTCTTCTTTTTTGTTTGTGATGAAATATATCACCATAATCGGGAAAAGGAAGACATAGGCCAAATAGTGGATTGTTTCAATAAATGAATATAAAACAAAGCTTAAATAACCTAAAGACACAGCTAAAGTTATTCCAGGTTGTTTTTTAAATGATTTAATGATGACATAACCTGAATAACCTAATAAGGCTAAATAAGCAACTAGGAATAATATTCCACCTTCTGCTAATAAGCCAATATAAGAGGAGTGGGATGGGAAGACATAATCGTTATGAGAAACAATATTCATTGGCATTAACATTGTGTTAAAAGTACCAAATCCTCTTCCGATTACCCACCAACCGTTTTGCATTAATTGGTAGGAGTTATCCCAAATATAGGTTCTTGTATCTAAAGTTTTGCCTCCTCCAATAATAGAGTCAACTAAAGCATAAATCTTACCGAAAACTTTTCCTTTTGTAATGTAGGCAGTGCCAAATAATAATCCAGCAACAACTACAACAGAAACAATAGAAATAAGCGTGATTTGATTGCGTTTTTTGTGATCTTTATATGTTGCAATGAGTCGATATATGACGTAAATAAAGATAGAAATTGCAGAAATTAATAATCCAGTTTTACATAAGCTAAAAATCATATTGATATAGAAGAAGGCTGCTAATAAATAGAAATACCATTTCTTAGTAAATTCATGACAAATAAGAGAGAAAGTCACTGCAACCATCATCATCATTCCATACGCATTTCTATGTAAGATGAAACTTTGAACTGCAAAGTCATATAATGTTGCACCTTCTGGTCTATTAATCTTCAATACATATTTAAAGAAACTTATATATTTATCAAACTCCGCTATATATCCATAAACAATTAAGACAATAGCAAAACCAAAGAATAAATATCCTAAATATTTGATAAATGATACTGATGTGAATCTTTTTGGTAAAACAAATAAGCCAATATAGATTAATAAGGCTACTGCAATTATTTCAAAGCTAAAGAACATCTTATGGAAAGATGAAATAATTAAAGGAACGGCAACATTTTGGCCAATTACATAATCGACTTCATTAACAGTATAATCCATTCTTACAATTACATTTTCAACATGTAAAGATGGCTGAATTGTAATAGCGATGATATTAATTAACACTAATGTTACTAATGTGCAGATAACAATAGAATTTAATTTATTAAATTCATTTCGCTTCTTCCATACTTCTTCATATAAGTAATATCCCCAAAATCCAAGCATTGCTATAAAGCAAATTATTGCTGCCCACATTGGAATAGCGACGTTATTTGGATCTGGGTATTGCATGAATAATTGGCCAAATATCAATAGCACTGCAAAAGGAATTATTCCTAGCACAAACGCAAGGTCAGTCCATCTAAGTTGTAATGATTTAATAAATGCTTTCATATCTTTTAATAGCCTTAAAATTCAAAACTTAATTCGTAGATTCTTACTCTTTGTGACGCAAACGCAGTAACATTAAGTGTTTCGCTATTAATATCAAATTTTTGCTCACAAATAGGCGGTACGACTGGTATTGGATATCCATAATCATCATAAGAATAGGTTATATTAACTAGAGACGACATCACTTGTTCGTTAATTTCTAAAGTAGGTTCGTCAGGAACATATTCATTTGTTTCTTCATCCCATTTTTGACTATCGTATGTTGGATATATATGGGTGTCCTCTTGATATCCAGAAGTTAAATTATAATATTGTTGAGCTTTGATTGTTATTGATTTAATTTCTTTAGCAAATGTTATTGTTATCTCGCCATCATAGTTTTGACTAGCCAACACAAGCCCTTGAGCACTTCCAAAATCTCCGGGAAAACTGCTGTTAACTAGTCTTACCCTGTTATTTTCAGTGCATTCAAAAGATACAGCTTGATTAGAGCAGCTAGAATTAATGAAACTTAATATTTTGGTTTTGAATGTAGGATCTGAGCTTTGAATCTGATTAACGTCGCCTAAATCATATTTTGAAAAGTCGACTATATATGTTTCTGAAGGGTCTACTGGATCAGGTGGATCTATTGGCCCTGATGGATCGAGCGGTCCTCCTTCAGCATTGCCACATCCTGAAAGAAGTAATGTACATAGTAGTAGAGTTATTAATTTAGTCTTCATTAATTTAGTCCTGTTAAATTACATAATATAATTTAGCATAAATAAATGTATAATGTTAGAGCATGGTGAAGAAAAATATTATTCGCGGAAAATGTGTTGATATCTCTAGCGAAGGTAAAGGTGTCATTAAAACGGTCTATGGAGTAGTGTTCGTAGATTCTTTACTATTAGGAGAAGAAGCAGAGATAGAAATTACTTACGCTGGTAAAGGCGTTTCTTATGGAGTGATTAAAAAATTAATTACTATGTCGAAAGATCGAATATCTCCGAAATGCCCAATTTCCACTGCTTGTGGTGGATGTTGCTTCCAAAACGCTACATATGAATATGAATTAAGATATAAAAAACATAAAGTAGAAGAAGCGTTAAAACGCATCGGTCACTTAGAAGGAGTAAAAGTTAATGATGTATTAGGGATGAATAACCCTGAACATTATCGAAATAAGATTCAAGTTCCCTTTGCTAAAGACCATAAGAAAGTCATTTACGGTTTTTATAAATCTAAAACACATAAAATCATTCCTCTTAAACAGTGCAATATCGAAGATGAAAAAGCTGGCCCGATTTTAGAGGCTATTGCTAGATTAATGGAAAAATATCATATCGATCCATATAACGAAGATTATCGAACTGGTATTATTCGTCATGTTTTAATTAGAACTAGTAAATCCACAAATGAAGTGATGGTGGTCCTTGTTTCTAATGTAGACACCTTCCCTGGTCGTAATAATTTTGTTAAAGAATTAGTGAAAAATAGGCCAGAGATTTCTACTGTTATCCAGAACACAAATAAAAGGGACACAAATGTAATTTTAGGCGAATCAGATAAAGTGCTTTTTGGTAGAGGATTTATTACTGATGAGATACTCGGATTAAAATTTAATATTTCATGTCGTAGTTTCTTCCAAGTTAACCCAATCCAAGTCGAAATTCTCTACAAAACTGCACTAAATTTCGCAAAATTGAGCAAAAATGACACTTTATTAGACGCATATGCTGGGGTGTGTACAATCGGCTTGCTGGCGGCCCCTCATGTTAAAAAAGTGACTTCTGTAGAGTTAGAAAAAAGTGCGGTTATAAATGGTATCAATAATGCTAGATTAAATAATATAAATAACATTGAAATTATAGAGGCAGACTGCACTGAATATATTCATAAAGAACTCCCTAAATTTGATGTTGTAATTATGGATCCACCTAGAAAAGGATCAACACCAGAATTTTTATCTGCAATAAAAAAGATTAAGCCATCTAGATTAGTTTATATTTCTTGTGATCCTGCAACTTTAGCAAGAGATTTAGAAATATTGAGTGACACTTTTAATATAGAAGAAGTTCAACCAGTTGATATGTTTAGCCGAAGCTTTCATGTTGAAACTGTTGTAATGCTAAGCCTTAAATAATAGATACGATGCTATAGCTAAAATTCCTTATTCAATATCAAGTCATAAAAAATATTCCAATTAAAGATGTATATAAATTTACGTAAAAGCGTTCTTCTATAAAAGACATTAAAAAGGTACTACTAAATTGTTTAAATAATTATGAAGAAAAAAATCATAGATTATGAAGAATATCGAAAATTGATTTTAGCGAAAAAGATGTATTCTAGTTAGAATAGCGGTAAAAACAAAGCAGTTTTATAAATTATTAATTATCGTAATCATCAAGGTAGGAGTAATAAACTCCTCCTTTTTTATATCCGAGGATCATGTCTAAAGTCACATTATTAGGAGCGTTAAATAGATTCTCTTCAATTTGAGGAATATCTTTCTTTAGTGATTTGATTAACTCTTTAATAAATCTTCTTCGACCCACAATTTCATCTCTATTGGCTTCTGTTAATTTACAAGCACATTGCAAAAAATGTAAATCGTGGTGTTTAGCAAATCTAATAATGTCTTTTTCTCTAACAAAGTACATTGGTCTAATTAATTCCATTCCTTCATAATTTGTGGAGTGGAGCTTAGGAAGCATGGTTTGGAAACTTCCCGAAGATAATAAATTCATTAAAGTGGTTTCAATAACATCGTCATAGTGATGTCCTAGAGCAATCTTATTACATCCCATACTTTTAGCGATATTATATAAGGCGCCTCTTCTCATTTTTGCACATAAAAAACATGGACTTTTGACCTGCATATTAGCAATTTCAAAAATGTCTGTTTGATGTATTTCAGCAGGGATTTGAAGGGTTTTTAAATTGCTTTTGATTAATTCTAGGTTCTCTTTGTTATAGCCAGGATTCATTACTAAAAACTTGAGCTCAAAGTTATAATTCATAAACTTCTTTAAGCACATAAAAAGTTTAGCGAGCACCATGCTGTCTTTACCGCCTGAGATGCAGACACAGACTGAATCGCCATCTTTAATTAATTGATAGTCATGAAAAGCCTTAATAAATTTAGACCAAATCGAGGCTCTAAAAGTTGTGGTTAGACTATTTTCGTAAATATCGACATCACATTTTTTCATGCATATCATTATAACAATCTATTTTCCTTTATATATAATAATAATATTCATTGGTGGTATTAAAGATGAAAATAGGAAATACACCTTTAAAAGAGTTAAAGGAAATTGAACGTCATTTTAATTTGAAGGCAAAATTATTTGCTAAATATGAGAAATATAATCCTGCAGGAAGTGTCAAAGATCGTATCGCTTTAGAAATGATTGAGGATGCTGAAAAAGAAGGCAAATTAAAAGCTGGATCAGTGATTATAGAACCCACTAGTGGTAATACTGGAATTGGTTTAGCTTATGTTGGTAAGCTCAAAGGATATCGAGTTATCTTAACGATGCCTGAAAGTATGTCGATAGAAAGACGTAACATATTAAAATCTTATGGAGCAGAGTTAGTGTTAACTGATGCTTCGAAAGGAATGAAAGGGGCGATTGCTAAGGCTAATGAATTAAAAGAAGAGATTCCTAATTCTATTATTCTTGGTCAATTTGATAATCCAAGCAACCCTAAAGCCCATTATCGCACTACTGGACCAGAAATATATAGCCAGACTGATAAAGAAGTAGCGGTTTTTGTTGCAGGAGTTGGTACTGGTGGCACAGTATCTGGAGTTGGCAAATACTTAAAAGAACAAAATAAAAATATTCATATAGTAGCGGTGGAGCCATTATCTTCACCAATGATTTCTAAAGGAGAAGCTGGCCCACATCAAATTCAAGGTATTGGAGCAGGCTTTATTCCTAATACTTTAGATAGAAGCGTTATTGATGAAGTAATCACAGTCAGTAATGATGAGGCTTTTGAAATGGGTCAACTTCATAATGAACTAGAAAAAGATGGAGTGGGTATATCTTCAGGAGCAGCTTTAGCAGCCGCTATTAGACTAGCGCAAAAAGAAGAGTATAATAATAAAGTCATTGTCGTTTTATTCCCTGATGGTATCGATAGATATCTATCAACAAGACTTTGCAAGAAAGAAGATTAGCAAATGAAACAAATGCGTTTATACCTTTACATCACTTTAGGCGTCTTTTTAGCGTTATTTATCGTTGGAACTTTTTTAGATCTGCAAATTAATACCGCTTTATATTCTCAAAGAAACACTTTTGGATTAGTTGTCTCAGTCATAGGTACCACTCCTGGATATGGAATGTTTGCAATCATCGGAGGTGGTTTCCTCACTTTATTCTTTAAAAAAGAAGAATATAAGAAATGGGTAAGAATTTTATTCTTAGTAGCGATGTTAGGCTGTTTAGGAGCGTCCACTTATTTTGCTGGAAGAGAATTCTTTGGGGCTAATGGATTTTATTGGGTTGCTAAAAAATTCTGGGGATACTTTATTTCCTTACCTGTTATGGTGGGTTTAACTTATTTTGGTTATTTATTAATGAGAAACGTTGATAATAAGAATCTCTGGATTATTCTTTTGGTTGCTCTTGTGGCTTTTGCTTTTGCTTTAACTGCAGGAGTCACTTTATTCAAAGCTATTTTCCATAGACCAAGATTTAGAGCGATTGAATCTACGATGATTCCTTATTATCCATGGTATGAAAGATGTTCTAGCTATAAAGGATATATGGAGACCTTTGGTTTGACTTCAGAAGAATTTAAATCATTCCCAAGCGGGCACGCTGCAGCATCTATGGGAGTTCCATTAATTGCTTTATTCTTACCTTTAATCGATGAAAAATATAGAAAATATCGATTGCCTGTATTTGTTTGTGGATTAGTTTTTGCTTTATTAGTAATGTTCTCCCGTATGTTAGTTGGGGCTCACTTCTTGAGTGACGTTTCTATGGGTGCGATGCTTGTTACTATCTGTATGGTTATTGGAGCGGAAATCCTTCATTCACTTAAGAAATTTAATCTTTGATTTTCTAATAGATAGAGACTATAGTATTGAAAGTATTAATCAGAAAGGAAAAATATTATGGTAAAAAGATTTGCTGCTGAAGCTGTTGCCACTATGATCTTAGTTTTACTTGGTTGTGGTACTGCTATGGCTTTCACATTCAACGGTGAACTCCACATGGGTGGTGTTGTTGCTGTTGCAGGTGCTTTTGGTGTTTCTATTGTCATTTTAGCTTACACCCTTGGTCCTATTTCTGGTGGTCACGCTAACCCAGCTGTTAGCTTTGCTAAAGCTCTTAACAAGGAAATTACTTGGAAAGAATTTTGCTTCTACTGCTGCGCTCAAGTTTTAGGTGCTTTTGTTGGTTCCTTATTACTTGCTATGGTTATGTGGTCTTGGAAAGATGGCGTTGCTGGACAAACTACATTACTTGGTCAAGGCGCCACAGCTTTAACCCCACATTTTGCCTCTGAAACATTCTGGACTGTAGAAGGTAATGCTACATTCTTAAATGTTTTCTTATCAACAATGGCAGAAATGGGCTTAACATTCTTATTTGTCTTTGCTGTTTTAGGCTTAACAAGCAAAAAAGAATGGTCAAGCTTTGCAGGTTTAGGCATTGGTTTAGTCTTATTTGGCGTTCACCTCTGTGGAATTCCTCTAACCGGAACATCTGTTAACCCAGCAAGAGCCTTATCCGCTGAAGTATTTGCTATGTTCAATGGCGAAAATGTCGGACTCAAAGCTCTTAACTTAATCCCAGCTATCGTTGGACCATTCTTAGGTTCATTCGCTGCTTGGAGTGCATGGCACGGATTCTTTGGAAAAAAATCCCAAGAAAAAGCTGCATAATTGATTTATTAATCAACATAAAGGAGCGGAAACGCTCTTTTTTGTTGCGAATAAGAGGCGTAAATACTATTATTTATATGAAAGGAAATACAAAAAATGAAAAAGGCTTCAAAGGTTTTATTCTTAATTGGTGGTATTGTCGGTATTCTTGTCGCTATTGTCTTCTTAGCGCTTGGTATTGTTTACCTTAGTGTTGGAGTTCTTGCTACCTCAGCTGATATTCCTGATTGGGCACAGAAAATCATTAATGAAATTATTGCTCAGAATCCAGGTTATACCATTACACAAGTCGCTGATACCCTTAAAACAATTGGTGCGGTCTTAATCGTTTTCTTTGTTCTTGCTGTTGCAGCTGTTGTTTTATCATTCATCTGCTCTTCAAAAGAAAACAGACCTCTTGCACTTCTTATTGTTGCTACAGCTTTTGCCGTTGCTGGTGGAACTGTTTTCAGCATTCTTGGTGGTATCTTTGGTATTATCAATTGGGCACAAGAAAGAAAAGCGCAAACCCCAGCTGCTTAATTTAAGTAGTTTATAAAGATGATGCTCGTAGTCTTCTATGAGCATTTTCTTTTTGTCTAAAGATCTCTAAGTGGTAAGATAAATAAGTAGGTGATGAATATGAATGAGCCAAAATTATCGGAAGTGAAGAAATTTTTGAATTCACTTTTAAAAATGAATAAGAAATATGTTACAAGTGAAAGATTATCCAAAGTAGTGGGCATATATCCAGAAATCATTAACGAACAACTTTCTTATTTTGAACCAACCTTAATGATGGATCCTGAATATAACTTAATGGAACTAGTTCCAACATTAAAAAAATATGTTATTGATAAAGAAGAAAAATCAACGAACTTAATTAAAAAACCGGCGATTAAAAAATCAACATTGGAACAATATGATTCTGTCTCTGATTTCATTTATAAAAGGATGACTTTAGTGGGCGGACTTTTAGACCGAAACGTTGTTTTAAGTGATACAGATTTAAGAGTTTTAAAGAAACTAATCACCGAAGAACAGCAAAGGCGAAAGAAAAAATAAAAAATAGAGGGTAACGAGAAAAAACGTTACCTTTTTTCTTTAAGGCAATTTTTTACCTTGAAAGTATTCTTTCACGCGTGTATATTTAACATGGTTATTTTTTGGAGGATAAACATAATGGAAGTTAAAAAGACAATGCTTTCCGTTGATGGAAATACAGCGGCAGCGTTAGAATCTTACAACTTTATTGAAGTTGCTGGTATTTACCCAATTACTCCTTCTAGCCCAATGGCAGAAGTTATTGATGTGGAAGCTAGCAAAGGAAGAAAAAACTATTTCGGAAGTGTCGTTAAAGTTAGCGAAATGCAATCTGAAGCTGGTGCATCTGGTGCAGTCCACGGTGCTCTTCAAGCTGGTGCATTAGCCGCCACTTACACAGCCAGCCAAGGATTATTATTAATGATCCCAAATATTTATAAGTGGGCTGGTGAATTATTACCTGTTGTTTTACATGTTTCTGCAAGAAGCTTAGCAACAAGATCATTATCTATCTTTGGTGATCATCAAGATATTTATGCGATTAGACAAACTGGTGTCTGTATGATTTGCTCTCATTCAGTTCAAGAAATTGCTGACTTAACTCCTGTTGCCCACTTAATTGCGATTGATGCAGAAACCCCTGTCTGTCATTTCTTTGATGGATTCAGAACTTCTCACGAAATTCAAAACGTGGAATTCGTTGATGAAAATGAATGGAAGAAATTACTTCCAATGGATAAAGTCGAGAAATTCAGAGCTCGTGCTTTAAACCCACACACTCACCCAGTAACTCGTGGTGGAGCCGAAAACGATGATATCTACTTCCAAGGTAGAGAAGCGCAAAACGCTCACTATGAAAAAGTCGTTGAATATGCTGAAAAATATTTTAAAGAAGCAACTAGACTTACTGGTAGAGAATACGCTCCATTTACTTATTACGGAGCAAAAGACGCTGAAAGAGTGATCGTTGCTATGGGTAGTGTTACTGACACTGCTAAAGAAGTAATTGATGAACTTAAAGGCGAAAAGATTGGTGTTGTAAAAGTTCACTTATATAGACCATTCTCTGCTAAACACTTATTAGCAGTTTTACCAAAAACTACTAAAAGAATTGCAGTCTTAGATAGAACTAAAGAAATGGGCGCTACTGGTGAACCATTATACTTAGATGTCGTATCTGTGATTAAACAAGCTGGATTAGATATCGAAGTTATCGGAGGAAGATACGGTTTATCTTCTAAAGATACTCAACCAAAAGATGTGAAAGCCGTCTTTGATTTCTTAGCCTCTGACAAGAGACATCATGACTTCACCGTTTCTATTAACGATGATTTAACTCATAAATCTATTCCTGTGGATGATAATTTCCATGTGAAAGCTGATTATACATCTTGCTTATTCTATGGCTTAGGAAGTGATGGAACCGTCTCCGCTAATAAATCCTCCATTAAAATTATTGGAGATGCGACCGGACAATATGCTCAAGCATATTTCGCCTATGACTCTAGAAAAGCGGGTGGTGTTACTAGATCGCACTTAAGATTTGGTAAGACCCCAATTAGAAGTGCGTATTATGTGCAAAACGCGAACTTCATTTCTTGTAGCTTAGATACATATTTATTCAAATTTGACATGATCAAGAACTTAAAAGAAGGTGGAACCTTCTTACTTAACACTGATATGTCTGATGAAGATCTTGTGAGATTAATGCCAAATAGAGCGAAATATCAATTAGCCAAGAAACACGCTAAATTCTATGTTATTGATGCGAATAAGATTGCTAGTGAAATCGGTATGGGTAGACACACCAATACCATCTTACAAGCTAGCTTCTTCTATCTTAACCAAGACATTATGCCATATGCAGAAGCCAATAAATGGATGAAGAAATTCGCTGAAAAATCTTACGCTAAAAAAGGCCAAGAAGTTGTCGAACTTAACTGGAAGGCAATTGACGCTGGTACTGAAGGCTTAAGAGAAGTAAAAGTTGATCCAAAATGGGCTGAACTCGAACCAAAATTCGATAGACCATTAACTGGAGATGAATATTTTGATTCTTATGTTGCTGTTATGGGTAACTTAGGTGGAGACGATTTACCAGTTTCTAAATTCACTGAATTTGAATTATTAGATGGTACAATGAATCCAAATATTACCTATAAAGAACAAAGAAGTATCGCTGATAGAGTTCCACTTTGGCACAAAGAAAATTGTATTCAATGTAACCAATGTGCGTTCGTCTGTCCACATGCGACCATTAGACCATTCTTATTAAATGAAGAAGAACTCGCTAAGGCACCTGCTTTAGTTAAAGAAGATGTCAAGCCTGCAATGGGTGTTCCAGGACATCAATATCGAATCCAAGTTTCCCCACGTAACTGTGTCGGTTGTGGACTTTGTGTTGCGGAATGTAACGCTAATAAGACTGGTAAAGTGGCTCTCGAGATGGTGGAAGCCAAATCTCAATTCAAGCAAGAAGAAGCTGCTGAATACTTATTCAAACACGTTTCTTATAAAGCCGATAAACTTCCAGCTGCATTACAAGCAACTCCAAAAGGCGTTGGTTTCATGATGCCATATATGGAAATTTCTGGCGCTTGTGCTGGATGTGGAGAAACTCCTTACTATAGACTTGTTTCCCAATTATTTGGTAAAGATATGTTAGTGGCTAACGCTACTGGATGTTCCTCCATTTATAGTGGATCTACTCCACTTACTCCATTCTGTACCGATAAAGATGGTCAAGGTATTGCCTGGGCTAACTCATTATTCGAAGATAATGCTGAATTCGGATATGGTATGAGAGTGGCAACAGACTCTAAACTTAAAGCCGCGATTGCCATCTTAGATAGTAGAAAAGAAGAAGTTGAACCAGAACTCAAAGCTAAAATTGAAGAATACTTCGAACATATCAAAGATAGAGCAGCCTCTAGAAAGATTGTTCCTGAATTAGTGGCTTTAGTTAAAGCTTCTAAAGATGAAGAAGTGAAGAAAGTCTTAGCTTACGAAAGAGATTTACAAGATAAATCTGTATGGATTATTGGTGGAGATGGTTGGTCATATGATATCGGTTATGGCGGACTTGATCACGTTATCGCTAACGAAGAAGATGTTAATATCTTAGTCCTTGATACCGAGGTCTATTCCAATACCGGTGGACAATCTTCTAAATCAAGCCAAACTGGTAGTATTGCTAAATTTACCGCTAGCGGTAAACTCACCCCTAAAAAGAATTTAGCTTTAATTGCTATGAGCTATGGTAATGTCTATGTTGCTCAAATCGCTTTAGGTAGTAACCCAGTAGCGGCTATTAAAGCCTTAAAAGAAGCTGAAAGTTATAATGGACCATCCTTAGTTATCTGTTATGCACCATGTGCTAACCACGGTATTAAGGGCGGACTTGCTAACTCTATGAAACAAGAGAAGAAAGCTGTTGAATGTGGTTATTTCCAACTCTTTAGATATGATCCACGTTTAGTCGCTGAAGGTAAACCAGGCTTAACTATCGATATGAAAGAGCCAGATTATTCTCTATTTAGAGACTTCATCATGACTGAAACTAGATTCTCTCAACTTCCAAAAGTCAATCCTGAGCACGCTGAAGAATTATTAACTAAAGCGGAAAAATACGCTCAAGATAGATGGAACAGAATTAAGAAATTTGGACTTTAATCATATCTCTATAACATCTTATAGATTTTATTAAAATAAAAGTTGAACTAAATTTTTAAAAGTAGTTTAATATAGGAAAGGTTGAAACGATATGAAAAAAAGTGAAAGACAAGTAGAAGTATTAATCGAATCATTAATCGAAGTTTCCGAGATTGAAAAAGTTATTGCTTCTTTACCTAGAGGCTACATTTCTGTGAAAGTTATTTCCGGACATAAGTATTATTATCGTCAATGGAGAGAAGGTTCTAAAATCATCTCTAGTTATGTTCCAGAAAGCTATCTTAATGTCGTTAAACAAAAGATTGAGATTCGTAAACAAAACGAAGAACTTCTTAAAATCTTAAAAAAAGATTATAAGAAAGCCGAAAAAGCCGTTCTTAAAGCTGGTGAAGTGAGTCCTGAAGAAATTGCTAAAGCAAAAGAAAAGGTCTCTAGCTTAAGCGAAGAAGAACTCGCAAATAGACAACAAGTGGTCAAAGAATTAAAAGAACAATTACTTGCATAAGTCTTATAATTCAAGAAACTAAACTCCAAGAAATTGGAGTTTTTTCTTATTTTTATATAAATATAATGGTAGAATTATTGCTATGAATAAATTAGTAGTTTTAGCAGGTGTACCAGGGAGTGGAAAAAGCTATTTTTCTAGCACCATAAAAAAGATTAAAACTTCTCACGTTTATGTAATTAGTAGCGACCAACTTAGAAAAGAAATTGGAGGCTCACAAGCTAATTTAAACAATGAAGATTTGATGTGGAAAATATTCCTTAACCTTGCTAAAACCTATGCTTTAGATCCTGACGGCATTGTGATTTTGGACGCCACTCATATTAATAGTGAATTCCGCGTTAAAAGAAACTCCCCTTTAAAAGAATTATTCAATGAAACTTATTTAGTGGTGTGGAATCTTGACCGCCTAGTGGTCTCTAATCAAAACTTACAAAGAGATTATCCAATTCCAGTAGAAGCAATGAATAAGTTCTTTGATAAATTCGAAATGCCAGATGAAGTAGATAAAGAATTCTTTGACCATATTATTTATATAAATAATTCAGATATTGCTCCCGCAATTGAGGCTCTTAATTTAGATAGCAATAAATAACAATGAAAATTCGAGTTAATAAATTCTTTTTTATTTTTAATCTTATTATCTTAACTTTAATGTTAGCGGGACCAATTTTAGCGTTTTGCTTAACTGATTCAAGTAACATCTCCTATCTAATGTTTATCCCTATAGGGATGATTGTCTTATTCTTTTCGCTTAATTTTCTTATTTATTTCCTTTCACCATTTGTGGTTAATGAGGAAGGCTTTTATAAATACACCTTTGGAAAAAAGACTACCAAAATTAAAAAAGAAACAATTACCCAAGTGATTGCTGCTTATAACGACATAAACACTAAAAAAACTGTCGTCATGGTCATTGTAATGTATAAAGATAATCTTGATAGATTATTCCAAACTCAGCTAAGTGGTAATCTATATAATCTGAAAGGGCTTGCAGAAGCATTTAAAAAATATAATTATCCAGTTATTGAACAATAACGGCTATCAAGTCGTTATTTTTTTACTTGTTATACACGCATAATAGTAGAAACATTTATTTTCTCTTGCTAAAATAAATGCACTATGGAAAAGAATATTACAATTAAAGGCGCTAGAGAAAATAATCTTAAAAACGTTAATGTCACTATCCCAAAAGATGCATTAGTGGTTTTTACTGGTTTATCTGGAAGTGGCAAATCCACTTTAGCGTTTGACACTCTTTATGCCGAAGGGCAAAGAAGATATATGGAATCTTTATCTAGCTATGCTAGACAATTTTTAGGAAATTATGAAAAACCTGATGTCGATGTGATTGATGGTTTATCTCCTAGCATTGCTATTGATCAAAAATCCGTCTCACATAACCCAAGAAGTACAGTGGGTACTGTCACTGAAATATATGACTATTTAAGGTTATTATTTGGTCGAGTTGGTGTCCCATATTGTCCAATTCATCATGAACCTATTGTCTCTTTTAGTGTTACTAATATGACTGATATTGTTTTATCTTACCCTGAAGGCACTAAGATTCAACTCCTTTCTCCAATTGTTCATAAAGAAAAGGGAACTCATAAAGAAATATTAGATAAAATCAAAGCAAATGGCTTTGTGAGATTAAGAGTAGACGGGGTATTTACCACAGTTGAAGAGCTTAAGCCACTCGATAAAAATAAAAAACACGATATCGATTTAGTAGTAGACCGAATTATCGTTAAAGCAGAAAATCGTAGCCGTATATTTGAATCTATTGAAACGGCTTTAGATTGGAGTCATGGCTTATTAGTTATTTATAGCGATATTGAAGAAAAAGTGCTTTCTGATCGACATACTTGTCCAATATGTGGTTTTTCTGTTCCTAAGTTAGAGCCTAGATTATTCTCTTTTAACGCTCCAATGGGATTTTGCCCAGATTGTCGAGGCTTAGGAATTAAGCGAGAAGCTGACCCTTCTTTACTTGTCCCTAATCCTGAACTTTCTATTTCTCAAGGAGCAATTGATTATTATAAAAACACTGTAGGTACACAAAATCTAGAGTGGCAAGAATTTAAAATGCTATGTGATTTATATAGTGTTCCTATTGATATCCCATTTAAAGATTTAAGTGAAAAACAAAAGCAAATATTATTTATTGGATCGCCTGAAATTCATAAATATCAACTCAAGTCTTCTAGCGGTAACGTGATGAATCGACTTGGTTATATTGAAGGCGTTAAGTCTAAAGTTGAGCGACTTTACGGGGAAACTACTAGTGATTTTATGAGAGACTATTACGAGAAATTTATGCGCGATAGTGTCTGCACTACTTGTAATGGAGCAAGATTAAATAAAGAAGCTCTTTCTGTATTAATTGATAATAAAAACATCTACCAAGTGACATGTATGCAGCTTGGAGATTTAAAGTCTTGGATAAATTCTTTAAAAAGAAAACTTAAAGATAATGATTTAGCGATTGCAAATTTGGTGATTAGAGAAATAGATTCTCGAGTCTCTTTCTTATGTGATGTTGGGTTAGA
This sequence comes from uncultured Caryophanales bacterium, assembly GCA_947164155.1. Lineage (GTDB taxonomy): Bacteria > Bacillota_I > Bacilli_A > RFN20 > CAG-826 > UBA2450. The sequence continues at coordinate 28,169 of CAMUVS010000008.1, forward strand.
TTATTTAACTTTAAGCAGAATGGCGATGACTTTAAGTGGTGGAGAATCTCAAAGAATTAGACTAGCCACTCAAGTTGGTTCTAAATTAACTGGTATTTTATATGTTTTAGATGAACCTAGTATTGGTTTACATCAAAAAGATGATGAAAGATTAATTAAAACTCTAAAAGAAATGCGTGATATTGGTAATACCCTTGTAGTGGTAGAGCATGATGAAGAGACCATTAGACAAGCAGATTATATTGTCGATATTGGACCACGCGCTGGAATCCATGGAGGAGAAATCATTTATTCTGGAGATGTTCCTGGTTTACTTAAATGTAAAGATAGTTTAACCGCTGACTATTTAACCGGTAGAAAAAAGATTGAAATACCTACTACTAGAAGAAAAGGCAACGGCAAATTTATCGAATTAAAAGGCTGTAAAGTTAATAATCTTAAAAATATTAACGTGAAATTTCCTTTAGGAACATTTATCGCGGTTACCGGGGTAAGTGGATCAGGGAAATCATCTTTAGTGAATCAAACATTATATTTACAACTTCAAAAATATTTTACTGGTAAAGAAGTCTTCCCAGGGGAAGTGAAGTCTTTTTCTGGATTTGAATATATTGATAAAGTAGTGAATGTTTCTCAAGAACCAATTGGGAGAACTCCAAGAAGTAACCCTGCAACCTATATCAAATTATTTGATGAAATTAGAGATTTATTCGCTAATACGGTGGAAGCAAAAGCCCGAGGATTTGATAAAGGTCGATTCTCCTTTAATGTTACTGGAGGAAGATGTGAAAAATGTGAAGGCGCGGGTGTTACTCGCGTGCCAATGAATTTCCTTCCAGATGTTTATGTGAAGTGTGATGCATGTAACGGTAAACGATATAATGAAGAAACTTTACAAGTTACCTATAAAGGCAAATCAATTTATGATGTTTTAGAGATGACTGTTGAAGATGCACTTAGCTTCTTTAGCAATCATCCAAAAATTAAAAATAAAATCCAAATCTTATATGATGTCGGATTAGGCTATATCAAACTTGGCCAAGCCGCAACGACATTAAGTGGAGGAGAAGCTCAAAGAGTTAAACTCGCTTATGAACTACAAAGAAAACCAACTGGTAAAACTTTATATTTATTAGATGAACCTACTACGGGTTTACATTCTCATGATGTGAAACAATTAATCGCAGTTCTTCAAAGAATTGTGGACCATGGGGATACAGTAATTGTGATTGAGCACAATCTTGATGTGATTAAAGTAGTGGATCATATTATTGATATTGGACCTGATGGAGGAGATAAAGGCGGCAAAGTTGTCGCGACTGGAACTCCTGAAGAAGTAAGTAATAATAAATCCAGTTATACAGGCGAGTATTTAAAGAAAGTGTTAGGTAATTAATATGGTAGCTTTAGTGTTTATGATTATTGCTATTATTGGGGCGCTAGGATTAGCCTCATTTAGCATTTATAAATGTGTAAAATTAGTGAAATCTCCAACTCCTAGAGCGAATAATTATCCTTTAGAAGTTAAAAAGTTAGCCTATTATAATCTTGCTACTGCATTTTTAATTTTATTAACATTTGTAATGTTATCCATTTTCCAATCCTACCAATTAAAAGGTGGAGAATGGGCAGCGTTAGTGATTGGTTCCTTGCTATTTGGTTTTGCTTTTCCTAGTGCAGTTTGTGCTTTTATTATTCATTATTACGGTAAAGAAATTCCTCTTAAACTTAATAAAGGATTATTTTGGAGCATTATTGGTGGCTTATTAGTTACTGGACTTGGTTTATTAATTATCACTAATAGTATTGCGGATTATGTCACCTATCCTTTAGTTAACGGTATCTCCTTTAAACAAGGATTTACAGTTCCAGGAGGAGTTAAACCTTCTATTGCCTGGTACGCATTATGTATTTTAGGTGGGGCAATTCTTGTCTATTTTATTTGTGACCATAGATTTTATGTTGAATACGGCAAGCACGGTATATTAGAGTCAACATTTTTAATTGCGTTCCCTGCTGGAATTATTGGTGCGAGAATTGGCTACGTGATTGGCAACTGGAATCGTACTGCAGAAGGATTAAGTTTTGCTCAAAGAGTCGCTAACGGAGAGTGGTGGTCACCTTTAGCTATTTGGGAAGGCGGATTAACCATTATCACCGGTGCTTTAGTTGGTATTGTTGTCGGTGTCCTTTGGTTTATTTGGAGAAATAAAAAATACTCTATTTGGTTAGCGGTCGATATTATCGTTCCGACAATTTTAATTGCTCAGGCAGTTGGTAGATGGGGTAACTTCTTTAATGCAGAAGTACACGGCTTTGAAGTTGCTGCTTCTAGCTGGAGATGGTTCCTACCAAAGATGGTACTTAACAATATGACTTTCTCAGAAAAGCTAGGGCCTGCCGCTATTGGAAATATCTATTTGCCGTTATTCTATATTGAATTCTTATCTAATTTAGCCGGCTATTTCTTTATTAGATTTGCGCTTGGTAAAGGATTAAGAAAATATCTTCAACTTGGTGATTTAGCCTTCTCTTATATAGTGTGGTACGGCTTAACACGTGTCATTATGGAACCTCTTAGAAGTCACGCCTATAATATGGGTACAGATAACTTCTATAGCTGGATTTGGGCGATGGTCTTTGTAGTCGCGGGTTGCTTTGCTATATTTATTAATCATTTTGTTAGATACTTATTAAATAGAAAGAAAGAATCGTTCAAAAATCAAAGTTTATTAGGTTCTTCTATTTCTAGTTTTGTTTTATTAGCGGTCTCCGTTGTCTTTATTGTTTTAGGGGCAATTTATATGGGCGGAGAAAGAACTAACACGATGATGTTTGATAGCTTTAATACTGGCTTATTACTTCTAATTATTGGCTTAGGAGTATTATCCATATTTGGATGTGGAATTATATATTTAATTCAAGGATTATCTAAAAAACATGAAACAGTATAAGACTCTACTTTTTGATATGGATGGAACAGTGATTGACACTGATCCTCTTTTAAAAGAGTCTTTTCATATACTTTACGATAAATATCGTGATGGAGTTTATACTCCTGATGAAGAAATTTTCTATTTCTCTGGTCCGCCAATTAAAAAGACTTTAGCGAAAGAATTTCCAGACTTAGAGTTAGACTTTATTTTTAAAGAATTTAATAAAGTATCAGAAGGTTTATATCCAACTCATACTTTAAAATATGAAAATTCAAAAGAAGTTCTTTTAGAACTTAAAAAAGCAGGGTATCAACTAGGGATAGTCACTAATAAAGTGCATAGGCTCGCTATTTATGCCTTAGAATGTGTGGGTTTAGATCATATTTTTGATGTTGTTATCGGTTTTGAAGATGTAAAAAATCCTAAACCAGATGCGGAAGGAATATTAAAAGCGATTAAATTATTTAATTCTAATCAAGAATCTACTTTATATATAGGCGATAACGCCTCTGATATATTAAGCGCGGATAACGCGCATGTTGATTCTTGTTTAGTGACTTGGGGTCCAAGAATTATAGATCCAAACGTAAAACCAACTTTTAAAGTTAATTCATATATCGATTTAAAGGAGAAGCTACTATATGGAAAAGGAATTTGATGTTGTGGTAATTGGGGCTGGTCCTAGTGGGATTGGCTGCGCGATTGCTTTAAAAAAAGAAGGCTATAATGTCGCTTTAATTGAAATGGGTATGCCAGGAGGGAAAATTAATATCGCTCCTCGAGTGGATAATTATCCTGGTCAAAAAGAGATTCCTGGACCAGATTTAGCGATAATTTTCTATCAAAGAATTTTAGATAATGAACTTAATTTTATTGGTGACGAAATTATTTCTTTAGATAAAGAAGGCGACACTTTTATTTCGACTGGTAAAAATGGTGTTTATAAATCTAAAGCCGTTTATATCGCTAGTGGGACAGTTGAAAGAAAAGTTGGTTTACCAAACGAAGATAAATTATTTGGGCACGGTTTAAGCTATTGCGCCTTATGCGATGGTCATTTCTTTAAAGGACAAGATGTTTTAGTTATTGGAGGCGGTAACGCCGCTTTAAAAGAAGCGGTGCACCTTGCTCACTTAGTAAAACACTTATATTTAATCCATAGAAGAAATGAATTCCGTGGCTCTATGAAGATTGTTGATGAATTAAAATCATTTGATAATGTCACAATTATGACTCCATATATTCCATTAGAATTTATTGGGGAAGATAAACTAGAGGCGGTAAGAATCCAAAATAAAGAAACTTTAGAAGAAAAAGTGTTAACAGTTCAAGGTGTTTTTCCACTTGTGGGACAAAACCCAAATACCGCTTTTATTAAATTAGATATTAAAAATGAATGGGGAAATATTCCTGTAGATAAAACGATGTCTACTAGAGTAGAAGGCTGCTTTGCTGGCGGAGATGTCCTCCCTAGAGATATCCGACAAATCTATTTAGCAGAACATGACGGGATGGTCGCTAGTAAATCAATTAAGGAGTATTTAAGTAAATGAAAAACGTCGTAGTAATTGCTGGTCCTAGTGGGTCTGGTTTATCTAGCGTAGAATTCGTTTTTGAAGAACTTGGTTATTTAGTAATTAAAAATCCGACAGTTAACTCTATTAACGCGGTAGTGGATGATTTATTAAATGAGAAAAGTGAATTAAATAATTTTTGTTTAATGTTAAACGCTGGAAGCGGAAATGAAATCTTTAAAATATTAAAAAAGAGAAATGATGCGAATTATCGCTTTATTGTTTTAAATTGCTCTGAATATGAACTGAATAAACGCTATGCGTTAAGTCGACATGTTCATCCTCGAAGTGCGAGATTTAAACTATCTTTAACTGATGCCATTAAACTCGATGTCAAAGATACTTTAGATATTGTTAACGAAGCTGATTTATATATTGATACTTCTTCTTTAAGCGTTAAACAACTTAGAGCGATGGTCTATAAATTTTTAGAGGGTATTGAAGATGATAAACTTTTATCTGTCACGTTTATTTCCTTTGGAATTAAAAACGGTATCCCTCAAGGAATTGATACATGTTTAGATACTAGAATGATTCCTAATCCTTATTGGAATGAGAAATTAAAAGAAC
>CAMUVS010000009.1 GCA_947164155.1 uncultured Caryophanales bacterium
TTTTGCAAAAAAAGTTAAAATAACATTAAAATCTTGAGCAAATAAAAAAATATTTAAATTTTTCTATTGCCTAATATTTATCTTTAAAAATGTTTATCAACATAGTAATGTAAATGCAGTGTCACCCGTGGTAGCTAATGACTACCGCCTAGAGGGACACTTTTTCTTTATCACTATTGTTAAACTTCATAAAAATAACTCACCAATGGATGATAGAAGAAAATTGAAATGTATTGAAACATTCTTTTATTAACTATGTTAATACTCTTGTTAAAACCAAATTTGTAAGCCCTATATGCAATTTTATATTGCCTATAGATTTTATATTCCTTAAAATAATATCGCTGAATATTACAAAGTAATATAAAAGGAGGGCCTCTATGGCACATTTACAAGGCGCTGCTGTGAAGCAAATCACAGAGATCGTAAATCGATATAAAGGAGAAGGAACCCCATTAATGATGATTCTTTCTGATATTCAAAAGGAATATGGTTACATTCCTCTAGAAGTTCAAGAACTAGTCTCATTATTAACTGGTATCCCAGTGAGTGAAATTTACGGTGTTGTTACTTTCTATTCATTCTTCTCACTTACACCAAAAGGCAAATATGTTGTTGGCGTTTGCTTAGGTACTGCATGTTACGTCAAAGGCTCTCAATTAGTCTTAGATAAATTTGAAGAATTACTTGGTATTAAACCAGGTGAAACCACCCCAGACGGCTTATTCACATTAGATGCATTACGTTGTGTTGGAGCGTGTGCAATTGCTCCTGCTGTTTCTATTAACGGTAAAGTTCATCCAATGGTCCAAGTAAGTCACGTTGAAAAAATTATTTCTGATATTAGAAGAAAAGAAGAGGAGGTAAGTGGATATGGTCAAAATTAAGTCTAGTGAAGAACTTATTCAAAAACACGAAGCTGAACATAAATGTTTAGATCAAAAGTTCCACTGCGAACCTGGTAAAAAAGCCATTGTTGTTTGTGGTGGTACAGGATGTTTATCCTCTGATAGTAGAGAAATATTAGAAAGATTACATCACTTAATTAAAGAACATCACTTAGAAGATAAAGTAACCGCGAACATTGTTGGTTGCTTTGGCTTCTGTTCCCAAGGTCCATTTGTTAAAGTTTTCCCAGAAGATACTTTATACACCAAAGTAAAAGTTGAAGACTGTGAAGAAATTATTGAAAAAGACATCATGGACGGCAAAGTTGTGGAAAGACTATTATTTGTTGATCCATTAACTCATCATAAAGTTGCTCAACAACATGAAATTCCATTCTATAAATTACAAAAAAGAGATATTGCCTTAAAAGGTAATGCAGAAATTAATCCAGAAGATATTAATGAAGCTTTAGGTCAAGGCGCATTCTTAGCCTTAAATAAAGCCCTTCATATGGATCCACAAGAAGTCATTGATGAAGTATTAAAATCTGGCTTACGTGGTAGAGGTGGCGCTGGCTTCCCAACTGGAAGAAAGTGGCAATTCGCTCACGACGTCAAATGCGATGAAAAATATGTCGTTTGTAATGGCGATGAAGGTGATCCAGGTGCATTTATGGATCGTAGTATCATCGAAGGTAACCCAATTAACGTTATCGAAGGTATGATGATTGAAGGCTACGCTATTGGTGCTCAAAATGGTTATTTCTATATCCGTGCTGAATATCCTGTCGCTGTTGCGAGATTAAAGAACGCTATCAAACAATGTGAAGAAATGGGCTTATTAGGAGACCATATCTTAGGAACAGACTTCTCATTCCACTGTCATATTAGACTTGGAGCAGGAGCCTTCGTTTGTGGAGAAGAAACTGCTTTACTTAATTCTATTGAAGGTAAACGCGGTATGCCTCGTCCACGTCCACCTTTCCCAGCAGTGAAAGGTTTATGGGATAAACCATCTGTTATTAATAACGTCGAAACACTTGCTAACGTTCCTTATATCTTACTTCATGGCGCAGAAGCTTATGCCTCTATTGGTACTGAAAAATCTAAAGGTACTAAGGTGTTTGCTTTAGGCGGTAAAGTCAATAACGTTGGTTTAGTCGAAGTTCCTATGGGAATTACCTTAAGACAATTAATTTATGATATTGGTGGCGGTATCCCTAACGGTAAGAAATTTAAAGCTATTCAAACTGGTGGACCTTCTGGAGGTTGCTTAACTGAAAAAGATTTAGACACTCCAATTGACTATGATAACTTAATCGCTGCTGGCTCAATGATGGGTAGTGGTGGCGCCATTGTCATGGACGAAGACAACTGTATGGTCGACGTCGCTAAATTCTATATGTCATTTATTTGTGATGAATCTTGCGGAAAATGTTCTCCATGTAGAATTGGTACCAAACGTTGCTTAGAAATATTAACTAAGATTACAGACGGCAAAGGGACAATGGAAGATCTTGATGAACTTAAGAGCTTAGCTAATGTTATTAAGAGTAACTCCCTTTGTGGCTTAGGACAAACTGCTCCTAACCCAATCTTATCGACAATGAATGCCTTCTATGATGAATATGTCGCGCATATTAAAGATAAGAAATGTCCTGCTCACGTTTGTAAGAACTTAATGCAATATAAAATTATTGAAGATCGCTGTGTTGGTTGTGGTATGTGTGCGAGAAACTGTCCTGCCAGTGCGATCGCTAAAACTGATATCGTTCCAGTTGGTAAGAGTGAATCTATGCCTCTTAGAGTCCATAGAATTAATCCTGATAACTGTGTGAAATGTGGATTATGTATGGCTAACTGCCGATTCGGCGCCATTATTAAGGACTAAGGAGGGGAAGATCCATGAGTTTAGTGAATATTAAAATTGATGGTAAAGATTTCCAAGTTGAAAGTGGACTTACTATCTTAGAAGCTGCGAGAAAATGTGGCTTTGTCATTCCTAGTTTATGTGCCTTTAATAACGGCAAATGTTCTAGAGCAAGCTGTAGAGTTTGTTTAGTAGAAGTGAAAGGCGCTAGAGGACTCGTTGCCTCTTGTGTCTATCCAGTTGCAGAAGGTATGGAAATTTCCATTTCCTCTTCTAAGGCTGTTGAAGCTAGAAGAGCTTCCGTTGAATTAATCTTATCTAATCACCATAAAAACTGTTTACAGTGTGAAAAGAACGGACACTGTGAATTATTAGAAGTCTCGAAAATGGTTGGTGCTAGAGACCATATGTATGAAGGAGAACAAACTCCTGCTACTATTGATGAACTCGCACCAGGTTTAGTTAGAGATACCTCTAAATGTATTTTATGTGGTAGATGTATTGAAAGATGTAAAGAAGCCCAAGGTATTTCCATCTTAGGTTTTGAAAATAGAGGTTTCCAAACTATTGTTTCTCCAGTCGGAAATAGAAGCTTTGCGACTTCTCCATGTATCCAATGTGGACAATGTGTTAATGTCTGTCCTACTGGGGCTTTAATGGAACATAGCGAAATCGCTAAAGTTGATGAAGCTTTTAAAGCTGGTAAGAAAGTGATTGTTCAAACCGCTCCTGCGGTAAGAGCTGCGATTGCTGAAGAATTTGGCGAAAAGATTGGTACCCCAGGTACTGGTAAAATGGTCGCTGCACTTCATAGACTCGGCTTCTATAGAGTATTTGACACTAATTTCGGTGCGGACTTAACCATTATGGAAGAAGCCCACGAATTACTTCAAAGAATCAAAAAAGGTGGAGTGTTACCTCAAATTACTTCCTGTTCTCCAGGATGGATTAATTATTTGGAATATTATTGTCCAGAATTAATTCCAAATGTCTCTACTTGTAAATCCCCACATATGATGGTTGGCGCGATTATTAAGAGCTATTTTGCGAAGAGTCATGATATTGACCCTAAAGACATCTTTGTGGTTTCTGTTATGCCTTGTACTGCTAAAAAGTATGAAAGACAAAGAAAGCAAATGCCTAATGATGTTGATGCAGTCTTAACAACTCGTGAACTTGCGAAGATGATTAAACGTAGCGGTATTAATTGGGCCAAACTTCCTGAAGAAGAATTTGATCCTGATTTATTAGGTGATTATAGTGGCGCTGGTGTCATCTTTGGTGTTACGGGCGGCGTTATGGAAGCGGCCTTAAGAACTGCATACTTCTGGCTTACTGGAAAAGAATACGGCAAAGTTGAATTCCATGAAGTTAGAGGTCAAGCTGCTATTAAAGAAGCTGATATTAATATCGAAGGTACAGTGGTAAAAGTCGCTGTTGCTAGTGGTATGAAAAACGCGAAAGTGTTATTAGATCAAATCAAAGAAGGTAAATCACCATATGCCTTTATTGAAATCATGGGCTGTCCAGGTGGATGTATCAATGGTGGTGGTCAACCTTACGTGAAACCACTCTTCTTAGTTAACGAAGATGATAACATCTTAGAAACTTATAGAGAGAAAAGAGCAAGTGTTCTTTATAAAGAAGACGAAAGACAAGTTATTAGACAATCTCATAATAACAAGGACATCCAAAAGCTCTATAAAGACTTCTTAGGCGAACCAGGAAGTGAACTTGCTGAAGAATTGTTACATACATCATATTCCTCTGATAGAGAGAAATATCCAGTTAAATAATAATTAAATAAATGAACCACTTGATAATCATCAGGTGGTTTTATTTATGCAGCAAAATTGGCTAAATTTGGTACTGGAGTACTAAAAATTCCTGATTTTGTTGTATTTCTCTATTTTACGAATAATATTATTATTCCCAATAAAATCAATAATGATATAATCTTTACTGAAAATGGAAATCAAATTATATAACTCATTAACTAATAAAGTAGAAGAATTTCATCCTTTAAAAGAGGGTGAAGTATCAATGTATGTCTGTGGACCTACAGTTTATAACTATCCTCATATTGGAAATATGCGTCCAGTAGTGGTTTTTGATACTTTAAGAAGATTTCTTACTTATATTGGATATAATGTGACTTATGTTTCTAATTTCACTGATGTTGATGACAAAATCATTAACGAAGCGATTAAACAAAATAAATCTGAAAAAGAATTAACAGAATTCTATATTAATGAATTTAAAAAGACGACTTTAGCAATTGGTAGTCAAATTCCTTCTATAACTCCAAAAGTCACCGAATACATTCCTGATATTATTAATTATATTGATAATTTAGTAAAAATAGGGGCGGCTTATGTAGTAGATGGAGACGTCTACTTTAGAGTGCCTAAAATTAAAGATTATGGTGTATTAAGCGGCATCAATGTCGAGGATTTACTTGTCGGAGCGCGTATAGAAGAGAATTCTCATAAAGAGTCTCCTTTAGATTTTGCTTTATGGAAAAAGACTGATAAAGGTATTAATTGGCCTTCTCCTTGGGGAAACGGTAGACCTGGTTGGCACACTGAATGCACAGTGATGATTGATAAGATCTTTCCTAGCCATTATATCGATATCCATGGTGGTGGATATGATTTAAAATTCCCACATCATGAAAATGAAATTGCGCAAAGTGAAGCGACACATGGCAATAAAATCGCTAAATTATGGATGCATAACGCATTTATCAATTTTGGTAACGAGAAAATGTCCAAGAGCTTAGGCAATGTTGTTTATGCAAAAGACTTAATTGCTCAAGTAGGTGGCGCAGTCACTAGATTAGTTATTCTTTCTACTCATTACCGTCAACCTGTTAACTTTACTGAAGATACAGTGAATGCGGCAGTTTCTGAAATTCAAAAAATGAAAATGGTTAATAAACAAATGGCGTTAAAACTTCAAGCAGCAGATATAGATTTACAAAAAGGTCAACCAACCTACATAAATGAATTCTTAACTGCATTATCAGATGACTTAAATACCGCGAATGCTTTAACTCATTTATATGACACTATTAAGTTAGCTAATCAAGAAATTAGAAATAGAGAAATTGACTATAATAAGTTAGTCGATCTATTTAAATCTATTAACGATATGTTCTATGTTTTAGGACTTGATATTCCATATGTAAAAATGGATGAAAATGATAAAAAACTCTATCAAAACTACCTAAAAAGTAAAGAAAATAAAGAATTTGACCTCTCCGATAAACTCCGTCAAGAGCTTATTGAAAAAGGTATAATGTAATTAAAATAATTTATGAATAAAGAAAATAATAATCTCATTTTTGGGAGGAATCCAGTTAAGGAAGCTTTAAGATCAAATCGAGTGCTTAAGGTCTTTATTGTCAGCAATTTTAACGATAAAGAAATTAACTTACTTCTACAAGAAAAGAAACCTTATATTAAGGTTGTTAGTAATGCGGAATTGGATTCTAAAACCAACGGCGTCCATCAAGGAATTATGGCGGAAATTAAGCCATATGAATATCTCGATTTAGACGAGATTATTAGAAGAAGCAGGAAAGTAGAAGTTCCGATCGTGGTTATCCTTGATGGGATTAACGATACACATAATCTTGGAGCTATCTTAAGATCTTGCGATGTTTTTAATGTGACTGGTGTCATCATACCTAAACATAATCAAGTTCCTCTCAATGCGACTGTGGCCAAAAGTAGTGCGGGAGCGATTAATTTTGTGCCAGTCAGTCAAGTATCTAGCCTCAATCAAACAATTCAAAAATTAAAAGATAATGGGTTCTGGGTGGTTTCCACTGATGGAAGCGCTAAAATTGATTACACTCAAATAAAATATGATTTTCCTGTGGCCTTAGTAATTGGTTCAGAAGGAAAAGGAGTGTCTTCTTTAATTATCAAGAACTCAGATTATGTTGTAAAAATCCCTCAATACGGGCACGTTAATTCACTTAATGCCTCTGTTGCCGCTGGCATATTATTATCAAGAATAAGAAGCTAGCGTTATAGTTTTCAAACTGAATTTCTCCAGAAAGGGAGAATTTTTTATGTTTGAAAAGTATAAAAACATAAACGATAACGAGCTAGTTTTGTTATATAAAAACAATCATAATGATGATGTTGAATATGAACTAATTGCACGTTATCAAAGACATAGTAAAAAGTTAGCGAAAGAACTCTTTGATAAGTTCTCTTTTCTTTATCAAGTCGAATTTGATGACTTATATTGCATTCTTTTAGGTGCTTTATTTTCCGCGATTCGAAGTTTTAAAGATGCATCCTCTAACTTTTATACATATTGGAAGACGATTTCTACTAATGAAGTATCGACCTATGTATCTAAATTCCCAAATATTCAAAAAGGGAATGTTGTGAACTATATCAATTATGAGCAAGGGATTAATCAAAGTGGTTATTTTAAAGAAAGACCAGAAGAATTTGAAGATGACTATCTCACTAATTTTGAATTAGAAGAGATATTAACTAATCCAAAGAATAAGTTTTCAAGTGATGAAGTTGATATATTTCGACTATATCTAGCAGGCTATTCTATTAGTGATATTGCCGCTCTAACTCATAAAAGTTACTACCAAATCAGATACAAAATTGAAAACGTCAGACGCGAGATTGTAAATATTTTGTTCAATCAATAGAATGAAACAAAATAACTTGTTATAATAGTCGTCATGAAATGTGTATCGATTAAGAATTTAAGTTATGCATATATAAAAGATAGACCAGTTATTAAAGATTTATCTTTAGATATTAATAAAGGCGAATATGTTTCTTTAGTGGGACATAATGGATGTGGAAAATCCACTTTAGCTAAATTACTAGTGGGTTTATTAATTCCTAGTGAAGGCACTATTGAAATATGCGATTTAGAACTTAATAACAAGAATCTTAATGAGATACGTAAAAAAGTAGCAATTGTCTTTCAAAACCCAGACAACCAATTCATCGGGGCAACAGTGGAAGATGATATAGCCTTTTCTTTAGAGAATATGTGTGTCCCTAGAGAAAAGATGCTCTCTTTAGTTCAAGAATACGCTAAAAAAGTCGGTATGGAGCAATTCTTAACTAAAGAGCCAGGCTATCTATCAGGCGGACAAAAACAACGAGTTGCGATTGCGGATGCTTTAATTAGAAATCCAGAAATTTTAATTCTTGATGAAGCGACCAGCATGCTTGATCCTGCTGGTAAACAAGATATTTTAAACTTGGTCAAAAAGATGAGATTAGAGAATCCAAATTTGACCATTATCTCTATTACTCACGATATTAACGAAGCTTATGATTCAGACCGCATAATTTTAATGCATGAAGGGGTTAATGTTTTAAGTTGCACTCCAAGTGAATTATTCGAAAAAACTGACATTATTTCAAAATATAACCTAGATTTGCCGTTTATTATTGAATTAAAGACCAAAATTAAAGAATTAGGAATCGATGTCAAAGATAGCGATTCTTATGAAGAAATCGGAGAGAAATTATGCAAATTAAAATAAGTAATCTCTCCTATACATATTTAGCGAAAACCCCTAATGAAGTGGAGGCGCTTCATAATGTTTCTTTAGATATTCCAGAAGGCAAAATAACCTCAATTATTGGTCATACTGGAAGCGGGAAATCGACTCTTATTCAAACCCTTAACGGCTTACTTTTACCAACCAGTGGAGAAGTTAGAGTGGGTGAATTTGTAGTCACTAACAAAAAGAAGAAAAATAAAAGGATTAAAGAGCTAAGAAAATCTTTAGCGATTGTTTTCCAATTCCCTGAATATCAGCTTTTTGAGGAGACAGTGGAAAAAGACGTGGCCTTTGGATTAAAGAACTATGGTTATAAAGAAGTTGAGGCTATTAAACTCGCTCATAAAGCCTTAGAAGAAGTTGGTATTGATAAATCATTTTATAAAAGAAGCCCATTTGAACTTTCTGGAGGAGAAAAGAGAAGAGTAGCTATTGCGGGTATTATCGCTTTAAATCCAGATATTTTAGTGCTTGATGAACCTACTGCAGGATTAGATCCTAAAGGAAGTAAAATCATCCTTAACTTAATTAATAAGTTTAATAAAGAAGGTAAAACCATTATCTTAGTCACTCACGACATGAATATTGTTCTTAACTATAGTGACTTTGTTATAGTGATGAATGACGGGAAAGTCGCTTTTGAAGGTACACCAAGTGATTTATTCTCTGGAGATATATCTACTTACTCGATTGATGTTCCAGAATTATTTAAATTTGTAAAGCTATTAGAGTCTAAAGGAATCAAATTAGATATTTCTAAGATTCGTAGTATTGATGACTTAATTAGTCAGCTCAAGGAGAAAAGATGAATAACTTAACGTTTGGAAGATTTTCTCCATATAACACCTTTATTCATAAATTAGACCCAAGAAATAAGATCTTCTTGATGATTGTTTTATTTGTCTGTGTCTTTTTAAAAGTCACAGTCTGGTCATCAACTTTAATCATGTCTGGTGTCTTATTCTTATTTTTAATAAGTGTAATGTTATTATCTAAAGTCAGTCTATTATCTTTATTAAAGTCACTTGGAGCGATGTGGATATTATTCTTATTCCTACTTGTAATATATATGTTTGTTCCTAATCCCGCTTATGATAAGACTCATGTTGCTTTTACGATTAATAATTATCCAGTTTATTATGACGCCTTTATTCAATGGGGATATATTGTAATCCGCTTAGTGATGATGCTAATGGTCACAATGATATTAACTAGCACCACTAAACCAATGGATTTAACGTACGGCTTAGAGTGGTATCTCACTCCACTAAAAATAGTGAAATTCCCATCTCACATAGTAGCGATGACTTTAAGTATTGCTTTAAGATTTATTCCTACTCTTATTGATGAGACTAATCGTATTATTAAAGCTCAATCATCTAGAGGTGTTGATTTTAATCATGGAGGAATATTTAAACGCTTTAGAGCAATATTTGCTTTAATTATTCCTTTATTTGTCTCCGCGATTACAAGAAGCGAAGAACTATCTGACGCAATGGAAGCTAGAGGATATGATCCATACGCGAAAAGAACTAGATATCGTAAACTTACATTCCACTTATGTGATTTATTTGCTTTATTAACTGTTCTATTAGTGTTTGGCGCAATATTAACTTTAGTTATATATAACAACCATTTTGTCACTGTTGATATTATTTACTGGATTAGTGGAGTTAAACCAATTATATGAGAATTCTAGCGTTAACTAAATATAAAGGTACTCAATATGCGGGTTGGCAAAGACAGCCTAATGCTTTAACTATACAGCAAGTAATTGAAGAACAATTATCTAAATACTTTAATCGTGAAATCACAATCTATGGAGCGGGACGTACAGATGCAGGAGTGCACGCTTTAGGACAAAGGTTCCATTTTGATGTTGATGTTGATGAACTTGATATTGATCGACTTATCTATTCTTTAAATAAAATGCTTCCTGATGATATATCGATTGAAGATATGGAAGAAGTGGAACCAGACTTCCACGCGAGGTTATCCGCGAAAAGTAAAATCTATAATTATTTAATTTCTTTTGAATCAAAATCACCTTTCTTTTATGACACTTGCTATTTATGTCCTAAAAAGTTTGATGTTCCTACTTTTAAAAGTGCATTAGAAAGATTTGTTGGTAAACATAACTTTAAAAACTTCACTTCTAAAGAAGAAGATAAAGATAACTTTGTTAGAGAAATCTACTCAATTGATGTTGTTGGAGAAGAAGAATTCTTATCTATCACCTTTAGAGGGACAGGCTTCATGCGATATATGATTAGATTTATTATCGGGTACGCGATGGATGTCGCATATGGCAAATACGATATCGAATCAATTGATGAACTTCTTAGTGATGATAGTGAAAGACATATAACCGCTAGTAAGGCTCCTAGTAGAGGACTATTATTAGTGGCAGTGGAATACTAATTGTGAATAAGCCATATATGGCTTTTTCTTTTAAGTGCAAATTGCACTTTAAGATTGCACTTTAAAAATATGTACGGCAAACAAATGCGTGAATTGCATCATTTGATAGTTAAAATATGCAATTCGAATTAGAAAATTGCATAAAAGTTGGCAAAAGTATGCAATTTATGGCCTGAAATTGCATAAAAAATGCGAAAAATATGCAATTTAGTAAATAACAATAAACTATTTATAAATCATCACATAGTGATATAATACATATCGGAAAAAAATAGGAGAGATTATTATGGGAAGAGCACATGAAGTTAGAGCCAAAGCCATGGCCGCAACTGCTGCCGCACGTAGTGCGTTATTTATGAGAGCCAGTAAAGAAATCTATATGGCTGCTAGTAGAGGTGTTCCTGACCCAGATAGTAACTTAGCCTTAAGATCTGCTATTGAAAAATGGAAAGCCCAACACGTTACTAAAGACGTTATTGAAAGAGCGATTCAAAAAGCTAAAGGCGGCACTGCTGAATCTTATGATGAAGGAAGATATGAAGCCTTTGGTCCAGGTGGAAGTTTATTTATTATTGATACTTTAACTGATAACACCAATCGTGCTTTAGTGGAAGTTAGAACCGCTGTCACTAAAAAAGGTGGTCACTTAGGATCTGTGATCTTTAATTTCTATCAAGCTGGATTATTTGCCTTTAAAGGAAATAATAGAGATGAAGTTGAAGAAGCACTTATTTTAGGAGATGTTGATGTTACGGAAGTCTCTGAAGAAGACGGAGAAATCGAAGTGGTAACCGCTCCTGAAGCATTTGCCAAAGCTAGAGAAGTTTTAGGAGAATTAGGTATTACTGAATTTGATACCGCTGAAGTGACTTTCTTACCAAATGAATATGTAGAAATCACTGATCCAGAAGATAAAAGAAAATTTGAAGAATTATGTGATATGTTAGATGAACTTCAAGATGTTCAAAACGTATACCATAATGTTAAATAATAATTTATTTATAAATTATAGTGAAAGCGCTTAAATGCGCTTTTCTTTTTTGAAACAAAAATACAATTATAGTTGAATATATCACGATATAGTGATAATATTAACGTAGAAAGGAGGCCTTAATAAATGCCTACGATCGCAAGATTCTATGGCATTATCATCAGGATGTATTTTCTTCCGAGAGAACACAACCCTCCGCATATTCATGTAATTTACGGCGAAGAAACATTTTCCATCTCTTTAATTGATATGGAAATTATTGATGGCGAGTTAAATCCAACATCACGAGTGCTATCAATGGTTAAAGAATGGATTTCGCTACACAAACAAGAATTATTAAATATGTGGAATACACAAGACATCGCTGAGATCGAACCATTAAGATAAAACTATTATGTTCCACAAGATTAAAAATGTATTTCCATTACAAGATTATAAACTTTTAGTTCAATTTTCTGTTGGCGTTACAAAGATTTATGATGTCAAACCACTTTTTAAGTGGAAAGATGTGTTTAAGACACTAAAAGAAAACGAACTCTTTTATGGTGTCTATGTTGATGTTGGTGGAAATGGCATCGTGTGGAACGATTATGTAGACTTATCATGTGATGAGATTTGGGAAAATGGAGTAACTGTTGAAACTCCATTCGATGGTCTTATGTCTATGAATGATGCCACAACTATATGGGGATTAAATGAATCCACATTACGAAAAGCTATTGCTTACGGCAAACTAAAAAATGGCATTGATG
The DNA here is from genome assembly GCA_947164155.1 of uncultured Caryophanales bacterium. Classification (GTDB taxonomy): domain Bacteria; phylum Bacillota_I; class Bacilli_A; order RFN20; family CAG-826; genus UBA2450. The sequence continues at coordinate 12,485 of CAMUVS010000009.1, forward strand.
TTTGTAAATATGGTAAGCAATGGGTTGTTTCTATTCAGGCTATGAATAGAGAATATGGGCAGCCAAAATAATAAAATGTTAAAGTTGCTAAAAAAAGAATCCTAAAAGGGTTCTTTTTTTGTTGTGTTTAAAGCCAGTTTCTGTTAGAGTCAAAATAGAAAGGAGAAAGTAGAGATGGATAATAGTTCAGTTTTGTTGGACGCTAATTTAGTAAAAAAATCTGAAAAAGTGTTTTCTAAAAAATATGATATCAGTGTCGAAGAAGCTCTAGAGTACTTCTTAGGGTACGTTATTAGAACAAAATGTATTCCTTTTGAAATCGAAGTACCTAACAAGAAAACCTTAAAAGCGTTTAAGGAAGCAGAAGACATAATGTCGGGCAAAAAGAAAAGTAAAACATACACTCTGGATGAGTTAAGAAAAGAATTAGATGTCTAAACGTGTGAAAGTAGTAGTAAGAAGAATCCTAAAAAGGATTCTTTTTATATTTGTAGGATATCAATATACAAATAATCAATATTTTTATTGATTCGAAAATATATTTAAGAATATAATTTAACTCGGCACTAGCCAAAAATAATGAAGTCCCCGGTAAGGAATAAGTTAGTTTGGTAAAGGAGGATTAACTATATGCAACGTCAAACTACTATTGCAAAAGCAAGTGAAATCCAAAGAAAATGGTATGTCGTTGATGCCACTGACAAACCATTAGGTAGATTAGTCTCCCAAGTCGCTCAAGTCTTAACTGGTAAATGTAAACCAACTTGGACACCTAACGTTGATTGTGGTGATTATGTGATCATCATCAACGCTGAAAAAGTGAGCTTATCTGGAGATAAAATCCACAATAAAAAATATTATAACGTGTCTGGATATGACGGTGGTCTTAGAACAAGAACCGCTGGAGTCATGCTCAAAGAATTTCCATGTGAAATGATTGAAAGAAGTGTCCACGGGATGGTGCCTAAAGGACGCTTAGGTAGACAAATTGAAAAGAAATTATTTGTCTATGCTGGACCAGACCACAAGCACGAAGCTCAAAAGCCAGAAGTTCTTGAGCTCAAATTCTAGGAGGATATAGAAAATGGCAACTAAGAAAAGTAGTGTCCAATTCTACGGAACTGGACGTAGAAAATCTTCAATCGCTAGAGTATATGTCGTCTCTGGAAAAGGCAAGATCACTGTTAACGGAAGGGATGTTAATGAATATATGCCTTACGCTACATTAGTGATGGACCTCAAACAACCATTAGTGTTAACTGAAACCGAAGGCAAATATGATGTCGTCGCAGAAGTTAAAGGTGGTGGTTTCACTGGTCAAGCCGGTGCAATTAGATTAGGCATTACTCGCGCTTTATTAGAAGCTGGGTGCGACCGCAAAACTTTAAAGGCTGCTGGTTTAATTACTAGAGACTCTCGTAAGAAAGAGAGAAAGAAATACGGTCTTAAAGCTGCTAGAAGAGCACCACAATTCTCTAAGCGTTAATCTTTGTTTGATATCTTTGATATCAGAACTAAAAGAAAAGATTATAGGAAGTTCTCAAAAAACTTCCTTTTTCTTTTTGTTGATTAATAAAATCAACTATTGTATATTATTTAAGCGCGTATTTGGGCCTTTAGCTCAGTTGGTTAGAGCGCACCCCTGATAAGGGTGAGGTCGATGGTTCAAGTCCATTAAGGCCCACCAAATATGCAAAAAGCCCCACAAAGTAATGGGGTTTAATTATTTAAAGACTATAGGGACACTTAGTTCAGCGGGAGAACGCTTCCTTCACACGGAAGAGGTCACAAGTTCGATCCTTGTAGTGTCCACCAGAAGATATGCCGTCTTAGCTCAATTGGCAGAGCAACTGATTTGTAATCAGTAGGTTGTTGGTTCGATTCCGATAGACGGCACCACCTAATATAAACCCGCAAGTACGCACGCTTGCGTTTTTATTAGGATAATACGCGGATATGGTGGAACTGGTAGACACGCAAGACTTAGAATCTTGTGGGGAGACCCGTGCAAGTTCGATTCTTGTTATCCGCACCAAAAAAACGCAAACTGCGACAATATCATAATACTATTTATTATGAGTGCTAAATTGTCGCTTTTTTGTTTGACTGCTATTACGTTAGGCTGTTGAGGCTCTCGGTTTAGTGAAACAAACATAGTTTGAATAACTGATATGTGATTAGATAGTTTGAACCGATTAGGTGCCTTTTCAATTTAATGATAAAATAAAAACGTGAGGTTTTTTGTATGTTTTTAAATGTTAAAAAAAGCAACTTTATTATCTACGTTATCTGCCTAATAATTGGCTTTCTATTTATAGGTATTGCGGTTCTACTATATGTATATTATCCAAATACTATTGCCGATGAAATAATGCTCAGCATTGGATGTAGCACAATTCCAACTGTTATTACTGCTTATTTGATTGATCAAGCTTCTGAAAAAAGAGAAAGTAAAAGAATTCTCGAGTTGAGAAACCATTTTTTATGGGGTATGCCACACGGATTGCTTTGGATAATGAAACAAATAATTGAAAGATATCATCCATCTGTCAACTCAACTAACAAGTCTTTTTATGATTGTTTTATTGATTCTGTGCAAGTCATGAAATCTATTAATTATGGGTATGAAGAATTAGAGCAACAAAAAGACGATATTGATACAATTCTAAAAGATATCGATTATGGCATTTCTTTATGTGTGAGGGACTGCCAATCAATAATCTCACATGATTATGAATTAGAGATTAATAAAATATTTTCAAAAGAAGAACTTTTAGCAATTTCTTATTTATTAGAAGAATGTCAAAGAATTATAAATTCTTTCATATTGTCTGATATGGCAGAGTATATTGAACTGTTTGTTAAAAACACAATCAAAAGTATTCCAGAAACCAAAGCAAAAGCTGACAGAAATGCGGAACTAAAAAATAAGATTGTAAGCAACTGGTATGAAATTAGTAAATGATATTAACTTATTAAAATACCAAATGTTGTGCCAAAGAAGCTTTTTCTAAATCAATTGAAAATGCCCCCAAAGATTGGACTACTCTAGTACAATAATTTGGAGGGCTTTTAAATTCACTAAACAATTTTGATTATTATTGAAAAAGTGTTTAGTATCTGTAAACAATTTAGTTGACTTATTTAATATTGTTTAATACCACACAAGCGTTCTAATCTAATTAATGATAAAATAAATAAAGAAAATGAGCATTTTTACAAAAGCAAGCGGCAATTCATATTGGAGAGGATATCATTACTTTAAGGACAATAGAGTAAAAGATATCAAAAAGATTAGTGAGGATATTTTTACTGCGACTGTAATAGGAAGCAAAGAATATGATGTTAGAATAGATTTGTCACATCCTCTTAAATCAACTTGCACTTGTCCCTTTGTTGAAGGGAACCATAAAATATGCAAGCATATGGTTGCGTTAGGGTTTGCTACCTCGCCAAAAGAATTATTAGAAGCAGAAGAAATAGAGAAAGCGTATTATCAAGACATAAAAGATAAGAAAACTAGATATCAAGAACTATTATCCTCTAAAGAAAAAGAAATAAAAGAATATGTTGATAGTCTATCAAACGATCAACTAAAAGAAGAATTATATCGACGTCTATTAAATCTAGAACGCGATAGAATTTATGATGAAGTTTATGATGGTGAATTTGAGGATGAGTACGATGATGAGTATTATTATGAAGATGAATTAGATGATGAATATGAGGATTCTTCAACTGTCTCTAATGGAATTACAGACTGGAAAGTTGGAGATAAAATACATCATTTGAATTTTGGTAGTGGAATTGTGACAAAAGTCGAAGACAATAATATCCTAGAAGTTAAATTTGATAGTGGCGAATTTAAAACAATAATAGGGTCACATTACATGATATCAAGAATAGAAAAATAACATTAGTTATCGGAAGATAAATGAATAGCAATAATTATCAACATATAACTCATGAATCTATTAAACCATTTATAAATAATAATTCTTCTATATTAATATTAGGATCTTTTCCTAGTGTGAAATCTAGAGAAGAAGAATTTTATTATGCGCATAAAAGTAATAGATTCTATAAAGTATTATCTTATATATTTTTTGAACCATTACCTACTTCTATAGAGTCTAAGAAAGAATTATTAGTTAAACATCATATCGCCTTATATGATGTAATTTATTCTTGCGATATCTCTAATAGTGATGATTCCTCTATTAGAAATGTGACACCAATAAATATTAAAGAATTATTAGATAAATTCCCTAATATAAATAGAATTATTGTTAATGGCAATAAGGCTAAAGAATTATTTAATAAATATCTTTTAAAAGATATAGACACTAAAAATATTAGAGTTAGATACGCGCCTTCGACATCAAGTGCGAATGCGAAAATGAGCGTAGACAAGCTAGTGGAAATCTATGCAAAATTAATAGCCGAATAGGTTCATTTATAAAAGGGACAAATCATTAAAAAGCACCCATAAAAAAATAGGAAAATTCTCATATACTCTAATAATATTTTAACTTTAGTTGAAATAATTATTTTGACTTAGACAAAATCATTCTCATATAATATATGAAACTGACTAAAGAAGTATGGCAAAAAAATCTGTTAAATATTATTTCCATTATTTATACATTCTTAGTGATTTAGCGATTGTTTTTGCGGTTGCATTATTGTCTTTCTATTTGCCTGGTAGAGAAACATTTTTACATAACTTAAATTTCAAAATGATTTATGCAGCATGTTTAGCCGCTTTTACCGTTTTTGTTTTTGCTGGATTTAAGGTTTATAAGATGTTTACTAGTGAAATTGGCATCTTTGAGATGATTAAGTTAATTGTTTTAACATTCATCACTCAAATGATTGGTTTCTTAGTTATAGCGGTTGTACCAGAATTGCCTGAAGCCAGATGGTATATTCTTCCATTTATCCCATCTTTATCCACAACAATATTGTTTGTCCTTCTTTCTCGTGTATTTATACGTGTCACGACAATCTTTAGAAACATGAAGCGCAAGAAAGAAAAAGTGAGAACTATTGTTATAGGAGCAGGATCAGCTGGAAAGATTGTTATCGATGAGTCTAGAAAGAATGTTGATAATCATAACTTCGTTGTCGCTTTTGTTGATGATGATATCAATAAAATTGGAGGAACATTCTCTAATTTACCAGTAGAAGGACCTGTTAATAGAATTAATGAATTTATTGATCGCTATAAAGCTGAAGAAGTGATTATTGCAATTAGTGATCTCCCTCAAGATAGGCTTCATAAAATTCTTTCATATTTACACGACTCTCCAGTTAGAGTAAGAAGACTTCCAACTTTATCAGAAATGGAAGGACCTAATGATCGAAGAATCGTGGATGTTGATTTAAATGATATTTTGTCTCGCGATCCAGTTATTTTAGATAATCACGAAGTTAATAATATGCTTCATGGTAAAACTGTTCTTATTACTGGAGCAGGTGGTTCAATCGGAAGCGAACTTACTAGGCAGGTATTCAATACGCATCCAAAAACATTAATTCTTTTTGATATCTATGAAAATTCAACATACGAAATTCAAATGGAATTAACTAGAAAGATTAGAGAAGAGAAAATTAAAGATATTGAATTAGTGACTTTAATTGGCTCCACATATAACGAAATTAGAGTAGAACAAATCTTAAGAGACTATAGACCAGATTATATATATCATGCGGCAGCCTATAAACATGTTCCACTTATGGAAGATAGCCCTGCTGAAGCTATTAGAACTAATGTTATTGGTACATATAATGTTGCTAGACTAGCAGATAAGTACGGCGTTAAGAAAATGGTCTTAGTAAGTACGGATAAGGCTGTTAGACCTACTAATGTCATGGGTGCCACTAAAAGATTTGCAGAGACCATTATTCAGTATTACGCAAAACATAGTAGTCATACGAAATACGCCGCTGTGAGATTTGGTAATGTCTTAGGAAGTAACGGTAGTGTAGTTCCTCTATTTAAAAAACAAATTGAAGCTGGTGGACCAGTTACTTTAACTCATAGTGATATCATTAGATATTTTATGACTATTCCCGAAGCAGTGTCTTTAATCTTACAATGTGGATTATTTGCTGAAGGTGGGGAGATCTTTATTTTAGATATGGGTCAACCAGTAAAAATTTATAATTTAGCAGAGAGACTTATTAGACAAGCTGGTTATGTACCTAATAAAGATATTAAGATTGAAGTTACTGGGCTTAGACCAGGAGAAAAATTATACGAAGAATTGCTTTTAGATAAATCAATTCAAAAGGCAACTGAGAATAGCAAAATCTTTATTGAACCATCAGAAATGGTGAATGAAAAAGTATTAGAAGATGTATCTAAAGCCTCTATAGCTTTTGGGTTAGAAGAATCAGTGTCTGATGTTAAAGAGCTATTAGGAAAATTAATTTCAACATATAAAAGGGATAATTAATGAGCAAAAGACCATTTTTAAGTATTAGACAAAAAATATATCTCCCATTTAAGAGATTTTTTGATATTTTATTGTCCTTGCTCACTATTATTGTCTTTTCGCCTTTATATATCATCTTAGCAATATTAGTGAAATGTACATCTAAAGGGCCTATATTTTTTAAACAGGAAAGGATCGGAAAATATAAGAAGCACTTTAAGATTCTTAAATTTCGCACTATGAGAGTGGATACCCCTAAAGATGTACCTACGCATTTATTAGAAAATCCTGAAAAATATATTACAGGTGTTGGTAGATTCTTAAGAAAGACATCTCTAGACGAAATACCTCAAGTATTTAATATATTTATTGGACATATGTCGATTGTTGGTCCTAGACCAGCTTTATATAACCAAGACGACTTAGTAGCGGAAAGAGATAAATATCACGCGAATGATATTGTTCCAGGTTTATCTGGCTGGGCGCAGTGTAATGGTAGAGACACTAACTCTATTGAAAGAAAAGCAGAGTTAGACGGAGAATACGTAGAAAGATTTAATATCTGGTTTGATATTAGAATTATATTTAAAACATTCTTTCAAGCCTTATTTGGCAAAGATGAAGTGGAAGGCAAGACCAGCAAATAATGATTAAAATAATTATTTGTAGTAAGATATAAAAAATGAGCGAACAAAAATTTAAGACCACAATTACTTCTAGACATAGACTCTTCGATTTACATCTTAGAGAAACTTTTAGATATCGTGATTTGATTTGGCTCTTTGTTAAAAGAGACTTTGTCGCCTTATATAAGCAAACAATTTTAGGACCATTATGGGCGATTATTCAGCCAGTATTAACTACATTTGTATTTAGCTTTATTTTTGGTACTTTAGCAGGACTTTCTACAGGTGATATTCCTGGCGAATTTAATGTGCCTAGTTTCTTGTTTTATATGACAGGTACAATGCTATTCACTTACTTTTCTAATAATGTTACGAAAGTATCAAAGATATTTATCGATAACAGAGCTACAATGGGCAAAGTTTATTATCCTAGACTTGTTCAGCCTATAGCAGCTTCATTATCTAATTTGATTCCATTTTTAATTAACTTCGGATTATTCATAATTGTTTGGATAGTTTTTTTGGCTACTGGCACAACTAGTATGCATTTGTCTTGGTGGCTTTTGTTCATCCCTCTTATTATTCTCCAGCTAATGGTGTTATCCATTGGCTTAGGTATGATCATATCCGCAGTTACAACTAAATATAGAGATCTTCAAATGTTAGTGGGATTTGGAATGCAGTTATGGCAATATGCTTCTCCAGTTGCGTATGGTTTAACTCTTATTTCAACTAGTTCGAAATTTGCCGGATTAGTAGATTTATATACTTGCTTAAACCCATTAACTCCTATCGTTACTACTTTTAGACATGCAATGTTTGGGTTTGGATATTTTGAAGTATTACCTTATTTAGTTGGATGGGGTATTAGTATATTTTTCTTCTTTATTGGTTTGTTGTTATTCAGCAAAACCGAAAAGAACTTTATGGATACGATTTAATAGGAGGCATTTAGATATTTATGGTTAGTGATGAAATAATGCTTAAAGTTGAAAATGTCTCTAAAGTCTATAGATTAGGAGAGATTGGTGGTACCACTCTTAGAGATGAACTTCAAAGATTAAAAGCCAAAATTAGACATAAAGAAGATCCTACTAAAAAGATAGGCGCTAAAAACTATAATAAGGGTGAAAAGTTTAAGGCTCTTGACAATATTTCGTTTGAAGTTAAAAAGGGTGAACGTATTGGTATTATTGGTCATAATGGTGCTGGCAAATCCACTTTGTTAAAACTTATATCTAGAGTTACTGGACCAACTAAGGGCAATATTTATCTTAATGGCCGTGTAGCGTCTATGTTAGAGGTAGGCACTGGTTTCCACCCAGAATTAACTGGTAGAGAAAATGTTTATATGAATGGCGCAATTTTAGGTATGACCAAAAAAGAGATTGATGCCAAAATGGAAGAAATCATTGAATTTTCTGAAGTTAGACAATTTATTGATACACCCGTAAAACGTTATTCCTCCGGTATGTATGTAAAGTTAGCGTTCTCTGTTGCTGCACATTTAGATTCTGAAATTATGATTATGGACGAAGTATTGGCGGTTGGCGATGTTGAATTTCAAAATAAATGCTTAACTAAAATGAAAGATGTCTCAGAACAATTCGATAGAACAATTTTATATGTCTCTCATAACATGAACACAATTAGGCAATTATGCGATAGAGTTATTGTGATAAATCACGGATCTATTGTGTTTGATGGAGGTGTTGAAGAAGGCATTAAATGCTATTTAGGAAATGAAAAAGATGAGAATTTTCCTGTGTCTTTTGATTTTTCAGCCAAGAAGAGAGCATATAATTTTGGAAAAATTGCTCGGATTACTCATATTGAATTATTGGATAAAGAATACGCTATATTTAATTCGGATAGCGTTCTTAAAATTAAGGCTTCTTTTGAGTCAAGCCAAGATATTAAGAATGCTTGTTTAATGATGGTGGTTGTTGATAGTTCTAATTTAAAAATTGGCACTTCTATCTCTGATTATTTTGATGTTAATAAAAATTCGGTAACTGCGGTTACTTTTACTTATGACCTCAAGTCTTTGTCTCAGGGAAATTATAGACTGATGTTCTCATTTGTCAGTATATCCGATGAACAAGCTATCTTTTATTTTGATAATCCAGATACCGGTATCAGAATCAAATTAATAAACAACTATTTCGCTGGTTTTGAATGGGTTCATCGATACCATGGGCCGATTCAATTACCACATCTTATAAAGGAGTAGATAATGCCTTATTTTGATATTAGAAGCGATAAAAAAAACGAAGTCTACAGCAATGATTTGTTTCATGTTGCTCTTTGCTTTGATAAGAATTATTTATATCCTGCAATAAACACTATGAATTCAGTACATAAACATAACAATAACATTGTCTTCCTTTGCTTATGTTCTAATTTAGATGAAGAGAGTAGAAGTGTATTACTCTCTATAAAAGACTATGGAGTACGTTTAATAGAATTAAATTGGATAAAAAAAATAGATACTAGGTTCTATCCAATTGATGTTGCATTTAATATTTATATTCCTTGGATTGTGCCAGAAATAGATAAGGTTTTATATATTGATCCAGATATGATTTGCCTCAAAAATATAGAACATATTTTCAAAGAAGATTTTATGATTGCTATGTCTTTAGAGTTATCTGGGATGGTTGAGGAATTAAACAAAAATCTTTTTAAAAATCAAATCCCGTTCGTTAATCCAATATATTACAATTCTGGGACTTGTTTTATGAATTGTAAATTGATTCGTTCAGCTCATTCGGCGGAAGAAATAGACAAAGAATTTATTGATAAAATAGAAGAATATTATTTATTAGATCAAGACTTTCTCAATAAATTCTATTGTAAAGAGATTAAAACGCTGCCTATTTCTTGGAATGTGCAATTTTATGAATTTAACGGTGGTTATTTTTATAAAAAAGTCATAAGAGAAGCTTTCTTTATACACTTCTCTTTTCATAAGCCATGGAGACACACATCATCATTTAAACAATCTAAACTTTACCTAAAATATAGTAGCAACAAAGAAATCATAAAAAGAGTAAAGACTGCTAGAAGGAAAAGAATTAGAGTATCATTAAAGAATTTCTTTCTCTCTCCGTTTCGTTTTATTAAAAGGAGAATTGGATGATGAGTCCTTTTTTCAGCATTATAGTTCCTGTTTATAACACAGAAAAATTTTTAGATGAATGTATTAATTCAGTCATAAATCAGTCATTCTCTAATTGGGAATTAATTTTAGTTGACGACGGTTCCATAGATAATAGTGGTCGCATATGTGATAATTATTCTAGGACAAGCGAGAATATCGTTACTATACATCAAGAAAACAGAGGACAGTTTTTTGCAAGAGAAGTCGGAATTAAAAATGCTAAAGGACAATTTTTTGTTTTTTTAGACAGCGATGATTTTTTTCAAGCGAACGCTTTATCTACTTTGTATGAATGCTTAGATGAAAAAGAAACAGATTTAATTTTGTACGATTCTTATCATTTTGTTAACGGCAAGCAAGAAAACGCTGAAGACAATATTGATTTCTCTGGTCTCTTTTATGATAAAAAAGAGATAATTAAGCAGTGTTTTTTAAAACGCACATCAAGAATTTCAATGTGTGCTTATTGTTTTAAAAGCACATTATTTAAAAATAATTTTAATGACTCTTTATATCAAAAATCAAAATCACAAGAAGATTTTTTAATGGCGTATTCTTTGATTGAAAATTCTTCTTCCCTAAGGGTGATCGATAAGATTCTTTACAATTATAGGACGAACGCTGATAGCGCCAGCCACAATGTCGATATCAAAAACTTCTTTGGGGGCTTAAAAATTTCATCTGAAATATATCAAGACATTTTGAAGAAATATGATTTTGATATTCACAAAGATTTTGATGAATATATTATAAGAAGGCTTTCGTGGCTTCCATTATCATATTTAATTCGTTATGCTAATGCATATTCAGCAAAACTTATTAAACACGAATTTAAAAAAATAAAAGAAGATTTTTTATATATTCGCTTTACTAGTAAATATCGTTTTGAAGGAAAGTCATATAGATTATTTATGCTTTTTCTTAAATTAAGGCTATATATATTGGCAAAGAAAATTTCTTCTAGGCTTTTATAGTGATTATGTTTCAAGAAAATTATTTAATTATCAACAACAAAGAATCTGCTAATAACACATGTTATGTGTTTTGCTCTTCGAACGGATTATTTTGGAATTCTAGAGATGAAAAATATGTAGTAGAAAATAATTATTTTGAATTTCAGAATATCGCAAAGGATAAGAGAATAAGTGGTTGTAAGAAAATTATTTTTTTAAGAGATATGGATATATCTTTTTATGTCAATGGTATTAATAAAAACATTGATAGTGTAGCTAAAATAATTAGTTTTATAGAAGCAGAAACAAAAGGATTAGATTTGATAATTGTTGGTATTTCAGCCGGTGGTTATTTAGCAAATTTGTTAGGATTGTATTTATCAAATGCTAAAACTGTTTTTGGAATTGGAACTATTTTCAATATCAGAGATTGGAATGGCAGACATTCATATACCGATAGTGAATATTTAATCAAAAACGAAAGCAATGTAAGTAAGAGCAAGTTCTATAATCTTTATTCAATATTTGGTGAAAGATTAAAAGAATCGAAAACCACATTCTATTATTTATATGGGAGCAAGAATAAATACGATGCTGAAATTGCTGCAAAAACAAGAACGATTATAGACGATGATAAATTTATTTATTTACCAATAAAATCGAAAGATCATGGTGTTAGGCTTCCGTATAATACGCTGATTTTGCTCCTAACCACCGATAAAAAACTTAAAACAAAGAAAAGGCCATCCACTAAATTCTATTTTTCTGTAACCTTGGTTGGCTATTGGAAAGCGTTTTATTATCTGTTGCTTAATATTAAATACAAGGTGTTCAAAAAACATGTCTAGCATTAAAACACTCTTCAAAAGAATTTGTCGTTATCTGCAGATTAAAAGTGCACTTAGATATGCAAGGCATTTTCTTGTTGACGGTATATATGAAGTCAATGAAAGAAATATACGTAAGATTAAGAAAAATGATAAAAAAAATAATTCCAAAACATTTAATGTTCATTGCACAAACAAGATAATTGAACCGGTTGAATGTTTATATTTTATTGTCAACAAGTATAAATTAATATTTGTAACTGAAAAACAGTCATTCTTTTATATTAAAAAAAGAAAGCGATATTTATTATTTAAAAAGCGTTATTCCTGTTTTGGAAACACACTGCTTTATAACCACATCGATTTAGAGTTTTTTGATAAAAAGAAACTGGTCGTCGGTGATACGGCTATTGGCATCAAATATAAAAACCATGAAATGTTTGATGAAGTTGTAAATTTAATTGTCGACATTGCTCAGGAAAGTAAATCTGTTGTTAGGAATATTAAAATAAACAATAAAGAATATAGTGTTCCTTTTTACGTTCAACATGGCGACTTTAAAGACTCGAACATTATTTGGGATGGTAACAATTACAAATTGATTGATCTTGAAGAAATTGGAGTTTACCCTATTTTATTTGATTTGTTTTTCTATACTTTCATCTCCAAGCCATATTCTTTTTTAGATGTCATTTTTTCAAACCATTTTGTTGAATTGGTAAAAAATGTTTGGGAAAAGCTCGATGAAAGCATATCGTTTAGGGAAGAATATATATTCGTTGATTATACCATCTCCATTTATCTAAGTTATTTACTTCAAATGTATAAAAAGGAGCATACAAAAGAGTTTTTTAATTACTACTTATTTTGGACATCATCTAACTTTTTAAAGGATAAAAGATTAACGCTAACAAAATTAATAATTGACTCAGAATTATATACTGATAAATTATATTTAAAGAAAATCAAGAGGACAAAATAATGATACCGTGCAATGATTCAAAACGACTTTTCGATAGATATAAAGATGAATTTGAAGCGGCGGCTTTAAGTGTTCTTAGAAGTGGCTGGTACGTATTAGGAGAAAATGTTTTAAAATTCGAAAAAAAATTTGCTGATTCTTTAAATTGCAAATATTGTGTTGGGGTAGATAACGGAACTAACGCAATTAAAATAGGATTTCAGGCATTAGGCATTGGAAAAGGCGATGAAGTACTTGTTCAGGCTAATACATATATCGCTACCGTTTTGGGAATTTCGTCTAATGGGGCCACACCTGTTTTTGTTGAACCTAATAGTTTTTTTAACATGGATGAAAACGACATAGAAAAAAGAATTACCAGTAAAACGAAAGCTATAATTGTGACTCATCTTTATGGTCAGGCCACCAAAATGGATAAAATCATTTCATTGTGTAGTAAATACAATTTATTTCTTTTGGAAGATTGCGCGCAAGCGCATTATGCTAAATTTAACAACCAATATGTTGGTACATTTGGTGTTATGGGTTTCTTTAGTTTTTATCCAACGAAAAACATTGGGGCTTTTGGAGATGCTGGTGCCATTGTAACAAACAATGAAATGGTTTATAAAAAAGTAAAAATGCTTAGAAATTATGGATCTGAAGTTAGATATAATTTTGAATTGGAAAATGGTTGCAATTCACGTTTAGACGAAATGCAAGCTGCTTTGCTATTAATAAAAATAAAGCACTCCAAAGAAATAACTGAAGAAAAAATCAAAATTGCCAACTATTATTTGGATAACATTAACAACCCTTTAGTGAAATTGCCAAAAGTTGAAGTTGGATGCACTTGTGTGTGGCATTTATTTGTGCTTCAAGTTCAAGATCGTGATAAATTTGTTAATTATATGTTTGACAATGGCGTTAAGACCGATATTCATTATCCGATTCCGCCTCATCTTAGTAAAGCATATTCTTTTTTGAATTATCAAAAAGGAGACTATCCTTTCACTGAGTCCTTGTCTGAATCTATTGTTGATCTTCCAATTTTTAACGGAATGACTGACGATGAAATTATAAAAGTGGTGGAGGCAGTGAATTTGTATGGAAAAGAATAAAAGACATTATCTTTTTGAGGTTGGTTCATTCCATGATGAGGATGGATTTTTAACCGTTTTAGAAGAAAAGCGCCAGATACCTTTTAAAATTAAAAGAATATTTTATGAATATGGTGTAAAAAAGACTAGTTTGCGAGGCAAACATGCTAATAAAAATAGTCGTTTTTGTTTGATATCGATTTCAGGTTCTTGTGATGTTATTGTCCATGATGTTGCCTATGACAAGATTGTTGAAACAAATTATCACCTTGACAGCCCAAATAAAATTCTATATCTTGACAAAATGGTATGGAAAACTATGACTAACTTTTCTGATGATTGTGTTCTTCTTGTCTTATCAGATTGTTTATATGATAAAAATGAATACATTAGGGATTTCAATTTGTTTAAAGAAGCATTTAAATAAAAAAATAAATAGGAAAATCATTTAATGAATAATCAGATTAAGTTTTCTATTATTTGCCCCGTTTATAATTCTGCCGATTATATAGAATCTGCAGTTCATTCGATAACCGAACAATCTTTTAATGACTGGGAATTAATTTTGGTCGATGATGGTTCTACTGATAATACAAACAAAATTTGTGATAGACTTGCTTCTAATGATAAAAAAATCAAGGTAATTCATCAATCGAACCAAGGACAATCAAAAGCCAGATTGAATGGCATTCATTCGGCTCTGGGAGAATATATTTTATTTTTAGATAGCGATGATCAATTTGTGCCTAATGCTTTAGAAATAATAAGCAAACATTTAGAAAACAAAGATTTAAAGATGCTGATTTATAATGCCTCCGTTATCCAAAGCAACAAAGATAACAGTAGTATTTATGATTTAAGCGAAAAGAAATCGGATATGCCAGTAGTGGATTTTTTCTTAAAAAGACGCATTTCGTATTTCTGGTCTATTTGTTTTAAAAGAGAACTGTTTGATTTATCAAAAGATGTATTAGATAAATTTTGCTCATTATCTTATAGTGAAGACCTATATTTAATTTATAACATAGTTAAAAATCTAAATAGTAGCGATTATAAAATTGTTGATGAGCAACTTTATAAATATATTTATAATGATAGTTCATTAACAAAAAATCAAAACGCAAAAAAAGCTATGGATAGATTCTATTCGTTTAATAGTGTTTATGAATCTATCTATTTAGAAAATAGAAATGCCTTCACTCAAATTACAAAAGGAATCAGAGATACAGCAGGTTGGACCTATTTATCTGCAGCTAGAAAGATAGCGTTAGAATACGACTATAAACACTATTTTTCTCTAATAAAACAAATAAGATTTTCATTCTTATTTAGACACATGAACAAATTTAAAAAGGACAAATATAATTTTGTTGGATACATTTTCCTTAAATTAAAAATGTATAAACGATTTAGAAAATATATAATTAAGAAAGAAGGCAAAACAAAATGAAAATTAATGTAACTAGATCATCAATGCCGTCTTTTGAAGAATATTGCGAAGAAATAAAAGATATATGGGAGTCTAGATGGTTAACAAACCACGGAGCTAAACTCCAGGCTTTAGAAGAAAAACTAAAGGAATATCTTGGAGTTAAAAATGTCGTGATGTTTACGAATGGTCACCTCGCCCTAGAGGCCGCTATTTCGTATTTTAATTTTCCAAGAGGAAGCGAGATAATTACTACTCCGTTTACTTTTGTAAGTACTACTAACTCCATTATTAGATGTGGGATGATTCCAGTGTTTTGTGATATCAACGATAAAGATTACACAATTGATGTTACTAAGATAGAAGCGTTAATCACCGATAAAACAGTAGCAATTATGCCTGTCCATGTGTACGGTAATATTTGTGATGTTGAAGCCATCGAAAGAATTGCTAAGAAACATCATTTAAAAGTGATATATGACGCAGCTCACGCTTTTGGAGTGAAATATAAGAATAGAGGTATTGCAAGCTATGGTGACATCTCTATGTTTAGCTTCCATGCCACAAAAGTGTTCCACACCATTGAAGGTGGATGCTTATGCTTTAATGATGACTCTATGAAATTACCTTTAGAACAACAAAAGGACTTTGGAATTGTGGATGCAGAACATTGTGATTATGCTGGTGGGAACGCTAAAATGAACGAATTCCAGGCTTCTATGGGATTATGCAATTTAAGACACGTTGATGAATATATTTCTTCTCGTAAAAAAGCCGTAGAACAATATCAAAAAAGATTGTCTGGAATTAAAGGCATTAAACTATTAGAACCTCAAGAAGATGTTTTATCTAATTATGCTTATTTGCCTGTTGTTTTTGACGATTATAAAAAGAATAGAGACGAGATAAAAGATGAACTCGCTAAACACGATATTGGAGCAAGAAAATACTTCTATCCAATAACTAACGAATATTCTTATTCAAAAGGGAAATATAAAGGAGACACTCCAATCGCAGAGTCTATTTCTAAAAAAGTATTAACCTTGCCTTTATATTCTGATTTATCAATTGAGAATATCAACCTAATCTGTGACATTATTTTATAGTTTTTATGGAATTGATTTCGAATCAACAAATAAACAAATTGCTTAGTGGAAAGCATCTAAAAAAAGTATCAGAAGCTTATGATGCGAATAAGAGTATTTCGGTTAGCGTTTTTTGTTTGACTTTTAATCAAGAAAAATATATCCGAGATGCTCTAGACTCATTTCTTATGCAGCTTGTTGACTTTAATGTTGAAATTGTTGTTCATGATGATGCTTCAACTGATTCGACTCCAATTATACTCGATGAATATGCTGCTAAATATCCACACATAATTAAAATATTTAAAGAAAAGGAAAATCTTTATTCAAAGATTGGAGACACCATTGGAATTGAGCGACTTCTAATTAAAAAAATCAAAGGAGATTACGTTGCTTCATGTGAAGGAGATGACTATTGGACTGATCCATATAAACTTTATTTGCAAAAAAATATGTTAGACTCATTTGATAATATCAATTACTGCACTCATAAAGTTTTTAAAATGGATTTGATAAATAATGCTAATAACTGTTTTATTCCAGAAAGGCATCTTGATTCTTGCGTTTTGACTGAATGTGAACTGGCTAATTTTGTCAATCTGGGCTATCCATTTCAAACAAGCTCGTATTTTATGAGAAAAGTTTTTTATCAAAGATTTTTGGAAGAGTATCCTAAATTTGCTCAAATCATCCCAACATCCGATGAAAGTATTATGTATTATTATTGTAACAACGGAGGATGTGTTTATTTAGATAGAGAAATGTCGTGTTGGCGTCAATTCACAGAGAATAGTTGGAACGTTAATCTTCTTCATTCAACATCTAAGGAACAGAATGAGCGACGACGAAAATTAGCTTCAGGGATTATGAGTTTTTATGATTACAGTGGTAAGCGATTTCATTCATGCATAGATAGAGCAAATCGTTTTATGATTGTAACATATATTTCAGAAAACAATTTAAAACAAATATTTAAAGAAAAATCGATGAGAAAAACATTAAAAAAACAAGGTATTATCAACTACTATAAATTAAGAATAAAGGCATGTTTACAAAAAAATGAAAAGAAAAATTAGTCATATTTTTGGTGGAATAAAAGGTACGCTTATAGTTATGTTTGCGTTTATTCTATTTCCTTTTGCTCGCTTATTTTTATGGCATAAAAAAATATGGATAGTGTCTGAACATGGCTATGAAGCAAGAGATAATGGATATTCATTTTTTAAATATATGAGAAGAGATCATCCAGAAGTTAATTGTTATTATGCAATAGATTTCAAGTCTTCTGATTATCCAAAAATTAAAGAACTCGGAAATCCTATTAAGTTTGGTTCTTTTAAGCATTTCGCATATTGGTGTGCTGCTAGATATATTATCAGTTCTAAGACTCAAGGATTTTGTCCTAGTTATTATTTGACTTTGTTAAGAAAGAAAGTGCATCTTTGGGGAAAATATGTTTTCTTACAGCATGGTATTACAAAAGATGATCAAAAATTCTTATATAAGAAGCCGTCTAAAATAGATTTGTTTATTTGTGGAGCTAAACCAGAATATGACGATATAAAAGCACATTATGGTTATAAAGAAAATGAAGTAGCGTATACTGGCTTTGCTAGATTTGATGATTATTTTGGATTAACTCCGAAAAACCAAATATTAGTAATGCCAACTTGGAGAAGATATGCTGAGAATGTAAAATTTGAAGAGACTGAATATTTTAAAACTTGGCATGCATTTATTAATTCGGAAGAACTGAATGCAATTCTTAAAGACAGCGGGGTAAGTCTCTATTTTTATTTACATCCTCATTTTAAACAACATTTGCATCTTTTTAAAACAAACTGCTCAAATATCAAAGTCATTCCGTTTGAAAATAGTGATTTACAAGTTTTAATTCAGGAATCAAAAATGTTTATAACTGATTTTTCAAGTTTAGCGTTTGACTTTGGTTATATGAAAAGACCAGTTATTTATTATCAATATGATGAAGAAAAATATTTTAGTGGGCATTATATCAAAGGTTATTTTGATTATAGAAAAGATGGCTTTGGTAAAGTATGCAATGATTTTTCTTCTCTTCTTCTTATTTTGAAAAATATTTTAAATAATAATATCCAAATGGATGGCCTTTATCTGAATAGAACAGCCAAGTTTTTTCCTTTGCTTGATAATAATAATTCTAAAAGAATCTACCATTCTATTTCTTGTTTATGATTGCTATAATGTAAACAATTGGTTGAGAGGCTATGGGAATATATAAATTTTTAGATAAATTTCTCCATATAACATTTATTAAGAGAAAATTGTATTTACGTAAAAATAGAAAAAGACTAAAAAACAAAGATTTTTCATTGATATGCTGCAATTGTAATGGAGGTCATATTTCTCATGACCTCGGTTTAAGATTTAATTCCCCATTTGTCAATCTTCGACTCAATGCTAAAAACTTTTTACTTCTTTTAAAAGATTTTGATTATTATATGAATTGCGAATTGAAATTTTTAGATAATGTTGATAATTCCTATCCTGTTGGAGACTTAGGTGGTTTAATAATTCATTTTGTACATTATGAGAATA
>CAMUVS010000010.1 GCA_947164155.1 uncultured Caryophanales bacterium
CTAGAGGAATAATAGTGCACGCCACTTCCCCTTGAAATGGTCCTAAGATTAGTCTATCTTTATCTATAAGATAAAATCCTGCCCAATTTATATCTTCCATCGTATATAAAATAGCAGCGACATTCGCTAGATTACTAACAAGCGGAATATCTTTATCTATAATTGATTCGATTTGTTTTAATAATAACTCGTACATAATATATATTATGCGACAACTTGTAGCTTAATTGCGAAACAATTTGCTTTGGAATTGCACAGCAACTTGCTGCGTGATTACTTGAGCTTAAGCTCATTTTCAATTTCTTCTACAGTTGGAAGACTGCTTTTGAAGTTTTCTGGAATGAGTTTAGATAATTCAAAAGATGACACTCCAAGTGGCTGAGAGGAAGAATCTAGAGAATACCTTGCTAAAACATTATCTTTGTCTTTACATACTAGTATCCCAATTGTTTTTTCATCTCTTTCAGTTTTTAAGATATGATCGACAGCGACTACATATGTTCCTAATTGACCAACAAATTCTGGCTTAAAATTAGTGGTTTTAACTTCTAAAACAACGTAGGCGTGTGCTTGAGTGTTATAAAATAACATATCTAAAAATTGCTCAGTTTGACCAACTTGAAGCCGATATTCTCTTCCAATAAACGCAAAACCTGTTCCAAGTTCTAATAAGAATTTTTGAATGTTGTTAATCAGCGCATCTTTTAGTTCTTTTTCTGTATATTTATTATCCATAGCTAAGAAATTGAAATTATAAGGATCTTTAATTAACTCGTTTGCTAAATCGCTATTTTCTTCTGGAAGAGTTGCTTTGAAATTAGTTAACTTATCTTTACTTCTTTCGTATAAGTTTGTGTCTAAAAAGCAAGACAAAACAGATCTAGACCAATTATTTTCGATTGTTTTTCGAATGTAAAAAAGCGCTTTTTGAGAATTATTACCGACTGACCTAACCAATAACACTATATGTCCCCATGGTACCATAAATAATTGGTCGACAACTTGTCGGCCGATTTCTGATTCAGGAAACAATTCGTAGAATTGTCTTGCATTTTTAATATTTGTTTTTGAAAACCCTTTAGCGTCTGGAAACGATGCCTTTAGATCTTTTGAAAGAGTCTCATAGAACCTGCTACCCCATCTAGATTCACTTTTCATTTTTACTATGTCTCTTCCTAGCGACCAATAGAATTGAATGAGTTCGCTATTGACTTTTATAGCGGCTTTGATTTGAGATTGCTTATATCTCTTTTTTAAATCATTTATCCAATTTTGATAATCATCATCAAAGATGGATAAAACTTTTTCACTAACATCTTTCATTGTTTTTTACCTCCTATGGTTAGCGATGGTGTTTTTAGAAGATAAATAAAAGCCATCCATTTCTCATGATAAAAACACCATTAATGTAATCAACGACTAATATTCCTATCAGTCTCAATTACTGGTGTTACATCACTGATTCAGTTGGATGGCCACATGTTCAGATTAAAAATCTGTGTGGAGCGCGATGATCTTCTTGCTTACAGGACCGTGTCAATAACCTGTCGCCATTTATCCTATAAACTCATATCACTACTGGGCGATACTTTCCACATTACTAGTACCTAACACACATACTAGTAATTCAATATATGGGTGTCCTCTATCCGTTTTAAGCCAAGTTTATACCTACTCCCGCAGTATTTCGTGCTTCGGTCTTGTGGCGCGTTTCAAGTCTGCATATAACGAACATAATTATTTTAAAATAATTTGTTGTGTTAAGCAAAATAAAACCGCTTAATCTTCTAAGCGGTTAATATGTTTTGAATGTTTGTTATTCTTTAACTTCTTTTTTTAAGTTATTTAGTATGAAGCTAATGATTAACCAGAGGAATAATCCTGCTCCTACTGTAGCTAATGAGATCCAACCATCCTTAGCCTCAAAGCTTAAGAAGCCTTCCCCTTTAATAGAACTAGCGATGCAGTCAATTAACCACATTAAGGCACTAGCACCATAGATAATTGTAAGAACATCTAAGTGTAATGCTTTTCTGTCTCTAAAGAAGAACCACAATACTGCAGCGATTAATGCTAAACCTAAAGCAGTTAAGAAATACATTATTTCGCTCCTTCTTTTCTAACTTCAGGAAGAGCCTTTCTTCTTTTAAATTTGATATAGTCGCTAACAAGAACTCCAATACCCCAAACAGCAACTAAAATGCCAAGCATAGCAACACCTATGGTGCCCATTTCTTTAAGCATATCTATTGTTCCACCTTCGCTAATAGCGGTGAAGAATGGTGGAAATGGAACGATTTCTCCGTGGATAATATGTTCAATTGCTAAGATAAAGCTTCCAGCAAATAACATTAATTCTAAATAAGCAAGTTTCTTGCTCCATTTGGTATCAGAACCAAATTTTTCAATTTTAGGAGCGACTCCTGCGTTTTCTTTTTTCTTTTCTGAATGTTTAACAGCGTGACGAGCAATAGCAACACCAACTCCAGCGGCTGCACTAACAACAAAACATGCCATAAATAATATTCTCCTTGTTAACTAATAGTTATTCTATATAATTTGCCTGTCTAATTCAAAACTTTTATATATAAAGTTGAGAGAATACTTCTCCAACAGGTTTATTGATTTCTAATACATTACCAAAATGGATATCTAATTTGTCTTTGTTGATAACCACTATATTGGTACCGCCATAATATCTAATTAGCCCGCTAGCTGGATAAACACTTAAAGAAGTACCAGCAACAATTAATAAGTCAGCGTGTTCTAAAGCGTTAACACTAGCTTCTAAAACAAATTGATCTAATGGTTCTTCATATAAAACGACTTCAGGTTTAATTATTCCCCCACACTTAGGGCATTTAGGAACTCCTATAGAGTTCTCTACAATTGATAAATCAAATTTTTCATTACAGTGCATACAATAATTTCTATGAATTGAGCCGTGTAATTCTAAAACGTTTTTTGAACCCGCTAATTGATGTAGGCCATCAATATTTTGAGTTATAACCACTAGATTCTTTTTCTTTTCTAGATTTGCTAAAAATTTATGAGCAGCATTAGGCTTCGCGGATTTATTGATCATAAATTCTTTATAGAATTGATAAAAAGTATCTGTATGATTCATAAAATATGTGTGGGAGAGCATCTCTTCATATGGCCTGCCATATTTAGAATGTAGTTGATATAACCCGTCTTTACTTCTAAAATCTTTGATTCCGCTTTCAGTGGATACACCCGCTCCACCAAAAAAGACAATATTTTTAGAAGTATCTATTAAATGCTGTAGCCTAGAAATTTCTATATCCATATCTATTATTATTTTATACCTATAAAGATTATTATGTATAATAATTGTTGTATGTATTTTGATCCTCAGACCACTAAATATCCATACCCAGAATTTACTGATGAACATTATATTAATGTAATTGAAAAAACCCATCATGTAGTTGATGAAAATTATCCATATATTGATAATAGTAAATCTTTTAGATTTAAAAGGTTCTGGGTTCGCTTTTTATTAAACGTTATTGTTTTTCCAGTTGCTAAAATTTGGTATGGGTTAAAAGTAAAAGGTAAAAAGAATCTTAAAAACCATAAAGATATTATTAAAAATGGAGTGATTAGTGTTTCTAATCATATTGCCTTTTGGGACTATATATTTTTAATGCGAACAATTAACCACATTCGACCAAATGTTTTAGTGTGGGCTCCAAACATTAATGGCCCTTCTGGTGGGGTGATGAAATTAGTGGGCGGGATACCAATACCAGAAAATAATTTAAAAGCCACTATGAAATATTATTCTGCGATTGATAAATTAGTGAATGTAGATCATGGCTGGCTACATATTTATCCTGAAGGGAGTATGTGGGAATATTACGCACCAATTAGACCATTTAAAAGAGGAAGTAGTTTCTTTGCTATTCAATTTAATAAACCAATCATCCCTATTGCTTATTCATATAGAAAGCCATCATGGTTTAGAAAAAAGATTTTAAAACAAATCGCTACAATTACTATTAATGTTGGTGATCCAATTTCCCCTAATGATAACATCATTGATAAAAACGAAAGAGAAATAGATTTAACTAGTAGAGTTCATAAAAAAGTTTGTGAACTAGCGGGAATAGAAAACAATATTTATCCAAGTATTTTTGATCACTCCAAAAGAGTGGATTATTATCCACTAAAAAATAAAGAAACTTGTAAATAATTAAATTATTAATATAATAATTAACTTATATGGAAGAAAAGAAAGAAAAACCTGTACTTAGTTTCTTAATGAAAACCCTTAACGGGATGGCCTATGGTTTATTCGTTACTTTAATCGTGGGAACAATATTTGCTACCATCGGTAAATTATTTGGCTATGGAGCTGAAACAAGTAAGTTCTGCGCTTTTATGCTCCATATGTTTAACGGACACACCACTGGAAGTGGTAGCTGGCTTGGTATTGCTACTATCTTACAATATATGACCGGGGCTGGAATTGGAGTTGGTATTGCCTTAGCCTTAAAATTTGACGCTTTAAAAACAATTGTTTTAGCAGCAGTAGGAGAGATAGCGGCCTGTACTTCTTTAGGAACTTCGTTTATCACAAGCCCAGGAAGTATTGATCACTTAGCTTTTAAATTCCAAGTTGGTGACCCTTTAACAATTTATTTAGTTTGTATTGGTGTTGCTTTAGCAATGAAATATGTCATTAGAAAGAAAACACCTGTTGATATCATTATCATTCCTTTGTTTGGAGTAGCCGCTGGAACTTTATTATCTTTAGGAATTAGATATCCTGCTATTAGTGTGACTTATGCAGTACAGTGGTTAGTGGGTACAAGTACCAAAGCTGTTCCATTTGTTGCTGGAATGGTGGTGGCGGTACTTATGGGCATGGCTCTTACCGCTCCTATTAGTAGCGCTGCTATTGCGGCAATGATCTTTGTTATTAAACCAGATACTGATCCAAATATTATTCCTGGTTTATTAATCGCTAGTGGGGCAGCGGTTGTAGGCTGTTCTACACAAATGATTGGCTTTGCTGTTCAATCTAGAAAAGATAATAATGTTGGCACTGTTATTTCAATTGGTATTGGTACCTCAATGCTTCAATTTAAGAATATTCTTAAAAAACCCGTAATTTGGTTACCTACAATTATTGCTAGTGCAATCTTAGGACCAATCTCAACTTGTTGGCTACGATTAGAATGTATGGGCGCTAGTGCTGGTATGGGTACTGCTGGACTTGTTGGTCAAATTGGACTTATCGACTCCATGGGAGTGGATAATTGGCAAGTTTGGGTAGGAATATTTGGTTTGACCATTATTCTTCCAGGAGTGTTAGTCTTCTTTATTGACTTATTATTTAGAAAATTAGGCTGGATAAAAGAAGGCGATTTAACAGTTTAATATGGATAAAAAGTTTTCTCGATTAGAGGCTCTAATTGGAAAAGAGAATTTAGATAAACTTAAAAGCAAGAAAGTTATTGTTTTTGGCGTTGGTGGAGTTGGTGGATTTGTCATAGAATCACTTGTTAGAAGTGGGTTAGAAGATATCACTATTGTTGATAATGATGTTGTGGACGAATCCAATATTAATCGACAGATTATCGCTACTAGTGATTCATTTGGGAAGAGCAAAGTAGAAATTATGAAGGAGCGAGCTATTTCAATAAATCCCAACGCTCAAATTGTCGCGATTCAAAAATTCTATTTGCCAGAAAATGAAATGGAATTTGATTTATCAAAATATGATTATGTGATTGACTGTGTTGATACAGTATCTGCAAAATTATCAATTATCTGTAGGTCAAAAGAAGCTCATGTTCCTGTTATATCTGCTTTAGGAGCAGGAAATAAATTAGACCCCACAAAATTAAAAGTTAGTGATATTTCTAAAACAGAATATGACCCACTTGCTAAAGTAATAAGAAGAGAATTAAGAAAACGTAATATCAAAGATGTAAAAGTTGTTTCTTCTTCTGAAAGCCCTATTAATATTGTGGTTGATGAAAACGAATATGGAAGGCATTCTCCTGCTAGCGCAATCTTTGTTCCAGCAAGTATGGGAATACTTATTGCAAAAACTGTTATTGATGATTTGATTAATTTTTAGAAAATTTATTAGAAATAACTTGATTTATACATTCTCTTTTAAGATAATATATTAGCGTTGGACCAGTGGTGTAGCGGTTAACATGTCTCCCTGTCACGGAGAAGATCGCGGGTTCGATTCCCGTCTGGTCCGCCAAAAAAACATCTTGAGGAGTCGGCCTGGTAGCTCAGTTGGTAGAGCAGAGGACTGAAAATCCTCGTGTCGGCGGTTCAATCCCGTCCTAGGCCACCACGAGATTACAAAGCTTGATGAAAATCAGGCTTTTTTCTTGCTTAATGAAAAAAGGACCCAAAGGTCCCTATTTATGTAAGTTATAAATCAGGATAACCACAATTTGAAGTGGAACGCCAATAAAGAATAAGTACCAATAATTACCAGAATATAAGAACGATACATAAGCAGAGGCTAATAATGTCCAGATAAATATCGATCTAAAAATTAATACTGATTTAGGATATTTAAATACTCTTTTTGCTGCAAAAGATATAACAAGTGCAGATACAGGAACACACCACAAGAATACTGTCCAATATCTATTAATATTTGGATCAGATGTTTGCATGTTCCAGATACTTGCTAGATAAATAGTCATACCGATAGTGAAAATAATGGTGATGATTAAGCAAACAATTAAAGTCTTTTTATTAAAGTTTGGAGTTTGTTTAATAATTGACTTAAATTCTTTTTCGTTATTGTGCTCACTTAAAATGTAGTCAGTTGACACCCCATAAAAATCTGCGATTTGTTTTAAAATATCTACAGAAGGCAATACTGATCCGTTTTCCCATTTAGAGACGGTTTTATCACTATAAGAGAATTTCTCTCCAAATTCTAATTGGGTAAATCCTGCTTTTTTACGTAGGAATGTGAGATTTTCTCCAATGATTTCGTTTAAAGATTTCATATTAATATTGTTATCTAATTAAGAGAGAAGGTCAAACTTTATCTTTTAATTATATTAAATTAGTTTACTCATTTTTTCTAATTCTCTTTTTATGAGAGGGAGATTTCTATAAGATTTCGAGTAATTCTTATTTCTTTATATACGCACGAACTTGATAATATGCTACAATAATAAACGGCTTTGGGGCCAATTATGAATATTGATTACGATTTAGTCTATATTATCTTAATTGCGATCAGTGGAGTGTCAATTGTTCTATTGATGCTTTTATCTATCTATTATTTGGTTTATTGGAGCATATCTGCTAGACCAGTACAAATAGTCCCTCATAGTGATAAAAAGACAAAATTTGCGGTTTTAGTCGCGGCTAGAAATGAATCTAATGTTATTGAAAACATTATGAATTCTTTAGATAAGCAAACATACCCTCGAGAATATTTTGAGGCGTTTTTTATTGTTGAAAGCTTTGATGATCCAACTATTGAGATTGTTAAAAAACATGGATATCAATGGTTTGTTAGAGATCAACTCACTAATGATAGACGCACTAAAGGCTTTGCCTTACAAGAATGCATTAATTGGATGTGGAGAGAAAATAGGAATTATGATTCTTATTTAATCTTTGATGCGGATAATATCTTAGAACCTAATTATATCGAAGCAATGAATGATTTAAGACAAACTGGAGTGGAAGTTGGTTTAGGCTATCGTAGCTTTACTAATGCAGACACTAACTGGGTGACTGCTAACTGTGCTTGTATGTTCTCTTATATGAATCAAATTACTTCCTATGGAAGAAGCATTCTTTTCCATAAGGCAACTTTAATGGGAACAGGCTATTTTGTTGATGATTCCATTATTAGAGATGCTGGAGGTTGGATTTTTACCGGCATGACTGAAGATATTCAATTAACAAGTTATTGTTATTATCACGATATTTATATGTGTTATTATCCAGCGGTTTGTTTTTATGATGAACAAGCTAGCGATATGAAAACTGTTCATAATCAACATGTTCGTTGGTTAGCGGGATATTTAGCTCCTCGTAAATTTTTAAGAAAAGCTGGTACTCAAAAGGATTATCATTCTAAGCGACTTCAAAGAATGATGACTAGAGAATTTAAAATCGGAATCATTCCTTTTGTCGTCTTTAATGTTGTAAGCTTTTTAATAATCGCTGCTGGAATCACCTTTGGTGTACTTAGTGCATTGCACGGACAAGCCTATCAAACAGGAATTATCTTTGGAATAGTTGGATTCCAATTCTTGGTTTTATATATGTGTTTTGTTTTAGCCTCAATGTTATCAATTATACGTAACCGTAAATATTTAAAATTATCACTTAAAAATCAAATCTGCTGCATTTTGACATATATGTTCTATTTCTATGACTTCTTAGCAGCGTTTATTGATATTATTTTCCACCCTAAAAAAAGAAATAGTTGGGTGAGAATCGATCATTCTGGCAAAGTAGACAATAAAGAGATTTTAAATGGCAAGTAAGAAAGATTGGAAAAAAACTAAAGTCATCTATTGGAAAGATGAAAATAAGGACGACTTCAATGAAGTCGGTTTAAAGCGTCCAAGTGTTCCAGAGGGTTATAAATATAAAAGAACAAATTTCTTTAATAATTTTATTTCCGCAATTTTTTATCACGGGGTTGCTAAACCAGTTTTAGGGTTTTATTGCTTATGTAAAGGAATCAAAGTTAAAGGAAAGAAGAATCTTAAAAAGCTTAACGGCAAGGGTGCATTTATTATGTCTAACCATGTTGCTATTAGTGATGTTTTTAAATTCCAAGCTTATGTATTCTTCTTTAGAAGAAGAGTGAATATTTTAGGTTATCCTGATACTTTAACAATGCCAATAGTAAGGAACTTAACTAGAGCATTAGGATATCTACCTTTACCTTTACCTGGTGATTTAAGGAATATGGTTTCTTTAGTGGATTCCTTTAAATTTTATTTAGAGAAAAAACAATATATTCTCATTTATCCTGAAGCCCATATTTGGCCTTATTACACGAAAATTAGAAACTTCCACGGAGGTTCATTTAATTATCCTGCAAAATTAGAAGCACCTGTACTTCCAGTTGTGGCTACTTGGAGAAAAACTAAATTCTGTAAAAAGCCAAAACAAACTTTATATATTTTAGAGCCTATTTTCCCTGATCCAAATAAATCCACAAGCGATAATAAAGAGTATTTATATAACGCTACTTTAGAAGCAATGAAAAAATGTGCTGATAGTTTCTGTCAATATGAATATATAGAATATATCCATGTTGAAAAAGATGAGAATAAGCAATAAAATGGTTAGCAATTATGATTAGAGTAAAAAAGAAATTAACCTTACCAGAATATCGAGAAAGAAAAGAAGTTTATGAGCTTCTCGGCTATAAAGAAGTATCATTAGAAGAAAAAGGATACAAGGTAATTGTTACTTACGAAATCGATGAAACTGATAAGCATTATTCTGCAATTAGACATCTAGAAAAGAAATTATATCGTAAGGGGCCTTCATTTTTACCCGTAATTCTATTCGTAGGTATCGCATTTTTACTTCTTTCTTTATTCGTCATTTTTATGGCGTTTAAAAAAGACGCCTTTGATTTAGTATCAAATGCTTTAGGATTTTTACTTCCTGCTTTTGTTTCTCTTGCTTTAGCGGTTATCTATACCTATTTATATTTTAATATAAATAAAAGAATTATCGAAGAGTCTCCTTATTTAAAAGCAAATTTATCCTCTATTGTTAATTCTATAAAAAATAAATAAGTCCTTAATTTTTTGGATAAATTAATGATATAATTTCTCCAATAATGATGGGGGCTTTTTATGTTAGAGTTAATTAAAATTAAAAAAGACTATAAATTAAAAGATCAAGAACCTGTTCATGCTTTAAAGGGAATTTCTTTAAATTTCCGCAGCCATGAATTTGTCGCTATCCTTGGTCCTTCTGGATGTGGAAAAACCACACTTTTAAATATTACTGGTGGCTTAGACCATTATGATGAAGGCGACTTAGTCATTAAAGGTAGAAGCACTAAAAACTTTACTGAATCCGATTGGGATACATATCGAAATCACTCTATCGGATTTGTTTTCCAATCTTATAACCTAATTCCTCATCAGACTATTATCAAAAATGTTGAACTTGCTTTAACTATTTCTGGCGTTGGTAAAGAAGAAAGAACTAGACGCGCTAAAGAAGCTTTAGATTTAGTGGGCTTAAAAGGTTTATATAAAAAGAAACCAAATCAACTTTCTGGCGGACAAATGCAACGTGTCTCTATTGCTAGAGCTTTAGTTAATAATCCAGAAATCGTTTTAGCGGATGAACCAACTGGTGCTCTTGATAGTGAAACTTCTGTCCAAGTTATGGATATTATGAAAGATATCGCTAAGAATCACTTAGTGATTATGGTTACCCATAACCCAGAGTTAGCGGAAAAATACGCAACCCGTATCGTAAAAATGAAAGATGGAGAAATCTTAGATGATAGCGATCCATACGATGGTAAGGGCGAGGTTTTTGATGAACCAAAACAAGGAGTTACTGAAGTTAATAAAGGCAAAAAGAAACATTCCTCTATGGGTTTCTTTACTGCTTTTGGATTATCTTTATCAAATTTAAGAAGCAAGCTTAAAAGAACTATTTTAGTCGCTATTGCAGGTTCAATTGGTATTATCGGTGTTTCAACCGTTTTAGCGGTATCCCATGGAGTTAATAACTTTATCGATGAGATGCAAAATGACTTACTTTCTTCTTATCCAATTCAAATCGCCGAAGAAAGTGTCGATTTAAATTCTCTAGTTACTGGATTAATGAATCAGGAAAAAGAGAATTTAGCGAAATTTGATATTACTACACAAGTTGGTATGGACTCTATGATTAGTTATTTATTAACTAAATACACAGACTTAACTAATGTTAAGACCAATGATATCACTACTGAATTTGTGGAATATATGAATAAAATGCCAAAAGATTATTATTCGGCGATGAGTATGAATTATTCTATCGACCCAACCAACAACATCTTTACTGCTTTTAAAAAGAGTGAAGAGGCTGATAAAGAAATTATTTCTATTAACGGATTAACTCAGCAATATATTAAAACATTAATGACTGTTAAAGGCTTTAATGAATACGCTCAATTCGTGGATTTGTTTACAAACTTTATGAAACAACTTCCTGCGGAAGAGCCATATTTAAGTACTCAATATGATTTGATAGGTAATTCAAGATATCCAACTAAGGATGATGAAATCTTATTAGTCGTTGATAAAGACCAAACTTTAACTGACTTAGTGTTTGCTCAACTTGGCTATTATCCTCAAGAAACATTCTTAAATGTTGCCAAAAGAGCAATTAAATTAAACGACCTTAAGATTCGATATGAAAAACAAGAGCCTGAGCCAATGACTCCTGAAGAATATGAAATAGAGAAACAAAAAATTATCGATGCTTACCCATACAATGTCGCTTTTGACATTGATGAAGTATTAGGACATGAATTCTATTATCTCCCACACGAACAGCTCTATAGCGAAGGTTCCACCTTAGTTTCTCATAAACAAATCACTATGGAACTTAAGGGTGAACTCGCTAGTGGAGGAGATTATTATTTATCTCTTGATTACAATCCTGAAAATGATTCTTTAAGCGGTAAATCCTTTGAAATTACTTCTACAGGTGCAAAAATGCATACAGTTGTCGCTACCAGAATGAGCGAAGCTCAACGAGGCGACCCAACTCATAGTGAATTAGACGGACAATGGTCATATATTTACGTTGATAGTATCGACCGCGACACTCTTGAATTAATTAGTGAATTAAGAACAAAGACATCTATGCAAGAAATCGTTGCTTTTATCATGGCACATCCTGAGCTCGCTAGTATTATTCATTTAATGAATATCACTTCTTCTGACCCAAGTTCTCCAAAAGATAGAACAGTGGTCTTTAACACAATTAATGGCAGTATTAGTGGCTTAATGGGACCATATGTTACTAATTTACAACCTAGCGGCACTAATCCTGGTATTACTGAAATTGAACCATTAACTCCAGATTATTCTTATAATGCAGTAATTGATCCTACTGATAGTAAATATGAAGGAAAAATTAGACCAATGAAAGTTGTTGGTATTTTAAAACCAAAACCAACAACTAGATTTGGTTCATTAAGACGTGGTGTATATTTCACCAAGGCCTTTACCGAAACTTATAAAACTGATTCTAGAGCAAGCTCTATTTACGCTGATTTTGAAGAACATATTATGGAACAAAGATATATTGAATCTCAATTCAATGCTTATGTCGAATTTGAATACGATGATTATACTGATGAAGATAATCCAGTGGTGAAAAAAGGCTATGCTGGATGTCTTAACGGCGACCAATCATCGACAATGTCATCGATTTTTGCTTCTTTCTTAAATATGGGTCAAGATAATCTAAAGACTGATAAATTACATTTCCGTGCTTTAGCAGGATTAAAAATAGTGGATATTACCGATCCTGATGATACCTCTATTATTACGGGCCACGAAATTAGAAATGTTCCTCAATCAATTTCGATTTATCCAAAGGATTTTGCGAAAAAAGATTTAGTAACTAACTACATCAAAGACTGGAATAAAACCGCTGAAAGAGAAATTACGTATACAGACACAATTAGTGCAATTGTAGCAATTATCTCAACTTTAGTGACTACCGTTAGTATTGCTTTAGTAGCCTTTACTTCTTTATCCTTAGTTGTTTCTTGCTTCATGATTGCGGTTATTACTTATATTTCTGTTATGGAGCGTGTTAAAGAGATTGGTGTTATTAGATCTCTAGGTGGACGTAAGAAAGACGTTTCACGTCTATTTATCGCTGAGAACTTAATTACTGGTTTTGCTAGTGGCGCCTTAGGCATTATTGTGACTTATATCTTACAAATCATTATTAATGCGATTGTTTCTCCGTTTGGAGTTAGCAATATCGCTGCTCTTCCATTCTTATGGGCATTAATTATGATTGCTTTAAGTATCTTCTTAAGCGTGATTAGTGGACTTATCCCTTCCTTTAGCGCTTCTAAACAAGATCCAGTAGTTGCTTTAAGAACTGAATAAAAATGAAAAAAGTTGGTTTAGTATCATTAGGTTGTTCAAAAAACCTCGTCGATAGCGAGAATATTTTAGGATTGTTTGACCGTAACGGTTATGAAATCACTAATGATCCAAAAGACGCAGATATTATTGTGGTTAATACGTGCGGCTTTATTGAACCAAGCAAAAAAGAATCCATCGAAAATATTTTAGAGATGGTTTCTTATCATAAAAAAGTGGTAGTCACTGGCTGCTTAGCAGAACGCTACTACGAAGAACTTAAAAAAGAAATCCCTGAAGTAGATTTATATATCCCAATTAGAGACTACGATAAATTTAATAAACTATTATATAGTTTAGACAATTCAATTGACCCTACTTTAGGAGTGGATGATGAATATCGTATTGTTTCTACTGGACCATTTAGTGCGTATTTAAAAATAGGTGAAGGATGTGACAATCGCTGTAGCTATTGTGCAATCCCATTAATTAGAGGCCATTTTGTTTCTAGAGATATGGATTCTATCATTAAAGAAGCTAAAGATTTAGCCTCTAACGGCATTAAAGAACTAGTGGTCTTACAGCAAGACACCACTAAATACGGAATTGATATAAAAGATCCTCATGTTAATATTGTTTCTTTATTAAAAGAGCTTCTTAAAATTAAAGAACTAGATTACATTCGCTTATTATATTTATATCCTGATGAAATTAGTGATGAATTAATTGAATTAATTGGAAGTGAACCTCGACTTACTCCATATTTTGATATTCCTATTCAGCATAGTGAATCATCTATTTTAAAAGCGATGTATCGTCGTGGAGATAAAGAATTCCTTATTAATTTATTTAATAAGATTAGGTCTAAAGTTCCTAATGCAATCTTAAGAACCACTGTAATGGTGGGATTTCCAGGTGAAACAGAAGAAGATGTAGATCATCTCATTGAATTTATGAAAGACATTAAATTTGATCATTTGGGAGCCTTTACTTATTCTCAAGAAGAAGGCACAGATGCAGCAAGTTTACCAAATCAAATTGAAGAATGTGAAAAAGTTAAGCGAAAAGATAAAGTCATGAAAGCTCAACAAAAGATTTCTTATCAACAAAATAAAAAACATGTTGGTGAAATTATGGAAGGGCTAGTAATTGGAAAAGATAACGATAATTATTTATTAAGAAGCTATTGGAACGCTCCTGATGATGTTGATGGTAAAATATATTTTACTAGCGACAAAGAATTACATGTTGGCGACAAGGTGAAAGTAAAGATATCTAATGCCTTTGTTTATGATTTAATGGGGGAATATGTTTCCTAAAGGAATTAATTTACTTCCTCATGAAATTGCTCACTATAAGACTTTAGAGTCTATAGCGGGAGAATGTACTTTATTTTTAAAACGCGATAATAATGCTTTCCCTATAAATAAGCCTTGTAAAGTGGCTTTATTTGGTAGTGGTGCGAGACACACCTTAAAAGGTGGAACAGGAAGTGGAGACGTTAATTCCCATTTCTTTAATAATGTTGAAGATGAATTAGAACTTAACGGCTTTACTATTACTAGTAAAAAGTGGCTTGATGAATATGACAAAATAAAAATAATTAAACATCAAGATTTTATTAATAGAGTAAAAAAAGAGGCCAAAGAAAAAAAGATAAACCCTCCCGCTTACGCGGTTGGTCAAATTGATAAAGAAGTAGAATATAACTTATCTATTGATGAATATAATGGAGATATATGTATCTATGTTTTAAGTCGAATAAGTGGAGAATCTACTGACCGTAAATTAGAAAAAGGTGATATTTATCTCACCGATACAGAAATAAAAGATATCCTTTATTTAAATCAAAAATTTGAAAAATTTATTTTAGTTCTTAATACATGTGGAGTAGTGGATTTATCTCCTGTTTTAGAAGTTCATAATATTTATTTACTTTCTCAGCTTGGAGTAGTTACTTCTTCAATATTAATTAAAACGATTTTAGGAGAAATTAATCCTAGCGGTAAATTATCTACCACTTGGACAAATCCATCTGATTATCCTTATATTAATGAATTTGGAGATAGAGATAACACTCGATATTTAGAAGGGATTTACGTTGGATACCGCTATTTCAATTCAAAAGGTATTAAACCACTTTTTCCATTTGGCTTTGGACTTTCTTATAGCAAATTTAATCTAGAATTTTATAATACTGAAATAATAGATAATAATTTAAGTTTGAAGGTTAAGGTTAATAATGAATCAGACTTTGCTGGAAAAGAAGTTATTCAGCTATATGCTTCTAGTAAAGGAAGAATTAATACTCCTAAAGATACATTAATTTATTTTTATAAAACTAAAGAAATTAAACCTCATAATTTTGAAGAAGTTGAATTACATTTTGATTTATCTAATTTAGCTATTTTTGATATTGATTCTAATAAAAAAATAATTCAAAAAGGTACTTATATTATTAGAGGTGGAATTAGTAGTGTTGATCTCACTAACATTATAAAAATTAATGTAAGTGAAGATATTGTTATTCGAGAAATTAACAACATTCTTTCTAAGCCTGATTTTACTGATTTATATATTGAGCCTATTGAAGATTTAGATGATATATCTATTAAAACTATTTCTATAGATAAAAAGGATTATAAGCTTAAAAAAATAAATAAAAACGACAAATTTGACGTAAAAATTCCTGATTTTATAAAAAAAATAACTATTGATCAATTGATATGTCTTAATCTTGGTGATTATAAAACAGGAGTTGCAGGAATAATTGGTCAAGCGGGGTCACTCGTTCCTGGAGCAGCAGGAGAAACCACTTTAAGAATTCCAGAAATTACTAACTCTTTAGTGATGGCGGATGGCCCAGCAGGACTAAGACTTATTAGTGAATATAAACTTAACCATAAAGGCCACTATAATTTAATTGAAGACTCCATCATGAAAGGGATTATGGATTTTCTTCCTAAAATTGCTAAAAGTTTATTTTTTAACATCAAGAAAAACCACAAGAAAAAAGGTAATGTGATGTATCAATATTGTACCGCGATTCCAATTTCTACCGCTGTTGCTCAGTCATTTAATATAGAGGCATGTTATGAAATTGGTAGGTTAGTTGCTGAAGAGATGAAAATCTATGATATTGATATTTGGCTTGCTCCTGCTATGAATATCCATAGAAACATATGCTGTGGAAGAAATTTTGAATATTATTCTGAAGATCCTCTATTAACCGGATTAATTGCTTCTAGTGTTATAAAAGGAGTACAAAGTTTAAATAAAATGGCTTGCGTTAAGCATTTTGTATGTAACAATCAAGAAACCAATAGATTTAACTCTAATTCAATATTATCGGAACGCGCTATTAGAGAAATATATTTAAAAGGTTTTGAAATAGCTATTAACGAATCTCATCCTGCTGCAGTGATGACTAGTTATAATTTAATAAATGGTGTACATGCTTCAGAGAATAAAAATTTATTAGTTAATGTATTAAGAGAAGAATGGCAATATAAAGGATTAGTAATGACTGACTGGATTACTACAGGACAAATTAACGATAAGTCTAGTATTCATCCTTGTGCGAGTGCTTCAAAAAATTTAGTTAGTGGTGTTAATATTTGTATGCCAGGTAGTAAAAAAGATATTAAAGACATCAAAAAAGCCTTGAAGCGAGGAAACATATCTAAAGAACAATTACAAAGAAATGCTTCAATAGTGTTTTCTTTTATAGTTGGTGAAAAAAATATATAAATATACTTGTATTAAACGGGCATATTTGTTTATAATCATTAAGCGTAAACCGCTTGCCTCCTTAGTTAAGTGGTATAACGGATCCATGGTAAGGATCTATTGCTAGTTCGATTCTGGCAGGAGGCACCATAATCGTGAAAATACCCCCATTTATTGGACCAAAAATTGGTACGATATAAGGGGGTTTTCTTATGATAGTTCGTCCAAGCGATTGGCTTAAATTTGTCAGATTATATATCGATGATGGCGTGCCCATGACAGATATAGCCAAAAAACATAAAATTGATCTTTCTAGACTGAAATATCGAGTGAAACTTTATCTTCTTTTTGGAGAAAAACCTTTTACTGATGAACAAGAAAAACGAGTTTATACACGAGAAGAAAAACTTAGAGCGATTAAAGAGGTCTTGAATCACAACAAATCTTGCCGACAAGTTGCGTTGGAATCTGGAATGCCTACTCCACATGTTGTTGAAGATTGGGTAAATCTTTTCAAAACAAAAGGAGAAGAAGCAATTCAAGTTTCTCGCGGCAGAAAGAAATACATGCTTCATGAGGAGCGACAACGTTATCTAGCGGATAAAGAATTAAAAGCAAGATGTAAGCATTTAGAAGACGAGAATGAATTCTTAAAAAAATCCTTGGCCCTGGCTTTGAAGAAGGACAAACGATTGAAGAAAAAGTACGAATCGTTAGTGAGCTTAAGGGCCAAATCAAACTAAATGTCCTTCTAAAGTTTTGTAAGCTTTCAAAGTCTACTTATTATGATGTTTTAAAGCATCAAGAAGAAAGAAAACATAAGGATGATAAATTAGCGGAACTCATCAGGACTATTTTTAATAGTCATTATAAGAAATATGGATATCCTAGAATTACAATTGAATTAAGAAATAGAGGAAAAATAGTTAATGAGAAAAAAGTGGCTAGAATAATGAGAAAATATCATATTTCTGCAGAACCTCGTAAAAAGAAATATTGCTCTTATAGAGGAGAAGTTGGATTAAAAGCGCCTAACGTGATTAAAAGACATTTTGATGTTGGTGAACCATATAAAGTATTCGGAACAGATGTAACTCAATTTAGGATAGGAGAAGACAAATTGTATCTATCTCCAATCATTGACTTCCATACTAGAGAGATTGTGGCGTATGACATTTCTATTCATCCAAATATGCTTCAAATCAAAAGAATGATGCATCAATTAGAAAATAAATATGGAGAGTATTTGCCTGGCTCGATTATTCATTCTGATCAAGGTTGGCAATATCAACAGAAGTGGTATCAAGACTTTCTAGAAGAACACGAAATGATTCAATCAATGTCTAGAAAAGGGAACTGTTTGGATAATTCTCCAACCGAAAACTTCTTCGGTAGATTAAAAGAAGAGGTTTTCTATGGCCAAGAATGGAGATATGAAAATGTTGAGCAACTCAGAGAAGCAATACATAAATGGATTAGATACTATAATGAAGAGCGCATTGTAGTAGCACTTAAGAATAGTCCATTGAAATACAAGAGCGAATTGCTGTTACATAGAGTATAATAATAGGTGCCGGTTCAAAGGAATCAAGTCCAATGAATTGGGGTAAGATTAGTAGGTTAGATAGGATATACATTGACAGTATATCCTTTTATTTATTAAAGGATAATAATCAAAAAGTGGTGCATTCTAGGAATATAAATCATTTGTTTTTAAATATTTTGAATAAAAAAGAGTGTGATTTGCCAGAATCGAAAAACGCGATAAAAACGATACGCTGCCAAAATCGAAAATAGTTTAGGCTAAAACCTATAAAAGCTTATTCAGTTTTCTATAAAACGTGCCTCTTGATAGTCCAGACATTTCAATTGCTTGTTTAGAGGTAACCTCTTTGCTCAAAAATAAATTAACAATTTCATCAAAATTTTTTGGTGTTGAAATGGCAGGTCTACCAAATTTAACTCCTCTTAATTTCGCCATTCTTATTCCTTCAGCTTGACGTTGCTTCATTGTTTCTCTTTCATTTTCCGCAACAAAAGATAGAACTTGAAGCACAACATCAGCGATAAACTTGCCAACTAGATTCTTTCCTTCAATTCTTGTATCTAATAAAGGCATATCTATAACAACGATATCAATATTCTTTTCTTTAGTAAGAATTCTCCATTCATCAAGAATCATGTTGTAGTTTCTTCCTAATCGGTCAATAGATTTTACATATAGAACGTCTCCTGGTTTTAGTTTCTTCAGTAACTTTTTGTAGTTTGTTCTATTAAAGTCTTTTCCTGATTCTTTATCGACAAATATTTGAGAGTCCAAAAGTCCGACTTTTTGTAACTCATCTATTTGCCTATCTAAGTGTTGATTAATAGTACTTACTCTAGCATAACCATAATTCATTTCTGTTTCCTCCGGTTATGTTATCTATCAAATAATATTTAATAAAAATCAATATTATACAAAAAACAGTATTAAAATCTATGCAAAGCATAAAAAATAATAAATTGTTTTGTCAATGAAGTGGTTGACAAACAATAATCAAAATGTAAAACTATAATCGAAATCATTAGTGACAGTGATGGTTTTAAGGAGGAGCAACTATGTCAAAACTTGGAGAATACTTAAAGAACTTGAGAAAACAAAAAGGCTATTCATTAAGAGAAGCGCAAGATCTTTTAGGTGTTTCTCGTACATTCATCTGCGATTTGGAAAATGGTGCGCCATTCCCTTCTGGAAACAAAAAAGGCGAAAAGACAAATCTAGTTCAAAAATATATTGAAGTTTATGAATTAGATGAAAAGCAAGCTGAAGAATTTAAATTAATGGTTGATGAGTCATTGCTTGGAAAATCATCTAACAACATTTCCGCTGATGTGGTGGACTACTTAAAATCGAATCAAGTAGTTCAACAAGTTTTAAGAAAAGCTATTGAAGCTGATTTAAGCGAAGAAGAATGGATTGACTTCTTAGAAAGGATTAAGAACAAATAATATGAACATTAAGCTTATTTGTGCAAAAGTCAATAAGATCACTGGCGAGCAATTTCCAACAAAAAAGGAAATCGCCTCTTTTGCCGATAGGCTTTTAAATGATTATTGTAAAAAGTTTGGAAGAACATTGGAAACAATCATTTATGATGAATTTGTTAGCAAATATATAGGTGTCGATATCCAATACCAAAGGCTTTCTTTAAATAAATCTATTTTAGGGGTAACAATTCAAAAAGATGGTATCCTTGAAACATATAACGAAGATGGTACATTAAAGTTAATTAATGTTCGTAGAGGTGATATTTTTGTTGATCCAAATGCTTGTGGAAGCGATAGTAGAGAATTGTTCACAATTTTTCACGAGCTTAAACATTATTTATTAGATTTAGATAAAGATTTTAGAGTCGACAAGATTATTGATGACGAAACAATAATAAATGGTGATTTCAAGACAAATAATAAATCTCAATACAGTTGGGCGGAGTTTTTTGCTAACCATTTTGCTGTGTGTGTTTTATTATCTCGAAGAAGACTTAAAAAACTTTATGATGAGAAACATACAAGTTATGTTACCGAATATCACACTTCATTAAATGGACAAAAAATCTGGATACTCAAGAAAATAATTGGTGAAATTGCCGATGAAACCGGAGTATCCAAAAGTGCAATATCAATACGTCTAAAAGAAACCGGTTTAATAACTGAGCCTACTTTCTGTAGACTCGGGTACAAATATGGGAAAGAAGCAGCGATGCTTTTCAGATACAATAACAACGGAGGTGGTGTGAAATAAAAGCAAGTAATAGTTTAATTGTTTTATCTACCTCGATAAGAAAAAACGCTAACGATGCTACCAACATCACTAGCGCTATCAGAAACCGTATTAATGATTCCTTGAGTAAATCCATTATACGGTATCCAAATATTATTTTCAAATCTATGAAAAGGAGGACCGTATATGGGCCTAAGTGAAAAAGAAAAATTTAATTTAATTAAGCCATTGCCGGATGGATGGCCAAAAGATGAAAAAGGAACACCATATTTAAAAAAGGAATCTTTGCTTGAAACTATTGATTGGAATCAGGTTAAATATGCATCTTTTTCAAATATAAAATCTACCAAAAATAAAGAAACTAAGGTTTTGCTAAATTTTCAATACGATAAAACCATCAATCGTATTTACAACGATATATTTTCTTTTGCTAGGAAAGCATATGACTTCTTAGCTGTAACAACACCGGATTATAGCGCTTATACAAATATGGAGCCTTGCCAAATTGAAGAAAACGTTAGGCATGGACTATGGGTTGGTGCATGGTTGCAATACCTAGGTATCAAAGTAATCCCTACCATTACTTGGGCCGATAGTAGAACATATGATATTTGTTTTAATTACATTGAAAAAGGAAGCGTTGTCGCTATTTCTACTGTTGGCGTTAGCAAAAATAAAAAGCAATTTATTGATGGTTTTAATGAAATGGTGAAAAGGATAGAACCATCCTTAATTTTGGTAAGAGGAAAACCAATAGAAGGTATGGATGGAAAATTTATTTTTATAGATTTTTGCGATACTTTTGAAATTTCTTCAGAGTACGAGCAACTATCTTTGTTTCAAATGGATAGAATTCAAATTTTAAGAAAGGAGGAGGACTGATATGGGTGGAAGAGGCAGCTTTGTTGATGTCAATAGTGGCAATTTCGCTTTTAGAGATGGCGGACAAACATATTTCTCAATCGGAATGATTGATGATAATATTAAAGTGCTTGAGCGTCCAAATAAATCTGTGAAAGCTCCAGAAATGAGCCATACAGAAAACCGCATCTACGCTGTTTTGCAAAAAGGCGAATTAAAGCACATTGCATTTTACGATGACAAGCATCAATTAGTTAAGTCAATTGATTTTCTACATTCCCATGATGGTAAACAACCTCATGTTCATTATGACGTTTATCATAAAGGAACTGTTACATCACCAACTAGCAGTGACAAAATTGTCATCGATAAAGTCAACAGCTGGTTAAAGAATCATAAAAAATAAGGAGCTAAATATGGCAAATAAAGAATTTAAAAACATTGAAGAATTTATTGAAGGATTCACTAGAAATGGCCCTACTCCTGAAAATTACAATTATGATGGTGTAATATGGGGAATGGAATTCCAGTATAAGAATAGAATTTTTAGAGTTACAAGAGATACTATTGGACACGAAAAAGAAATCCGTATTAAATTCAATAAATCAGATAAAGCACATATTCAATTATTCGAAATACCCGTTAACGAATATCCAAATGCCGAGGGAAAAGATTTGGACATGTATTTAGGCATTTTTGATGACGTGAACGACTTGCTTGATAATGGCAAGATAGATGGTGTTTCGCTTAGAAATATCATTGCAAGCGACCAAACTGAAATTCTTGCAATTGATTAATAAGAACTTAAATAATTGATAAAACGCTCTGATTAGCATTCAGGGCGTTTGTTTTATTTTTGTCTCAAAAGGTACGCTTTCCGTATACCTAAGTATTATACCAACTTTATTGCTTTTATTAAGCAAAAATCTGCCTGACCGAAAACCGTAGGTTTTGGAATGGCTATGGAATATATTGGGTCAAAGGCCTTTGAAAACGAGGTCTATAGGAATTGCTTACTTCAAATGGTTAATGGCAATATTTTTTCTGCTTGCAAATCTGAAGAAGATATTAGAAAAAAATTCGAAGCAGAAACTAATAGAATTTTACAACTCATTGGTGCGTTACCTAAAAACGAATATATTTCTTTCTCTAGTGAAGTGGCTACTGAAAACGGCAGAAGAATCGATAGCAAATATAAAAACATCATCATCGAATATAAAAAATATAAAAGATTAAATAACAACTCTGACCATAAAGCAGCAATTGAACAATTAACTGATTATTTGAAAGATGTTCAATTTGAAGGAAAGTCTGTTTATGGAATTTTGTTCGATGGGTATACGATGGAAATTTATCACAAGGATGAGCATGGTACATTTTCTATACCGAATAATTCTTTAAATGGTGCTATATCTACAAAAAATCTTGATTACTACTTCAAAACTGCTTTTTTAAGAAACAAAAAAGAAATTAATTCTTTTTGTTTAAGAGAAGATTTTCAAATTAATTCTCCAACTATTAAAGAAACATATAAATTAATTTATAAAACTTTACAAAAAAGGTCGAACCCAAGAACTACTTTAATGCTTAATGAGTGGGAAAAAATGTTTCGATTATCTGAAAATGACTCCTCAAGTGGTGCTGCAACGCACCCAGACATTTTAGAAAGAAGAAGAGTCCTTGCAGATTTGGCTGGTGTTCCGATAGATACATCCGAAAAAGAGTATATGGCGATTTTCTCGCTACACACTTTATTTTCAATAATTTTAAAACTCTTGCTCTGCAAATCGGTCAACGAATTCAAGGATGTTTTAGATGGTGGAAAAATAGAATCTATCTGCTTAAAAGGCGTTAATGACCTAAAGGATTTCTTCGCTTCTCTTGAAAATGGTGTTCTTCTTAAAAAAGCAGGATTAATAAACATGCTTGAGGGCGATTTTTTCTCATGGTATACAAAAGAAGAATCGCTTTGGACTGATGAATTCATGGCGAAAGTTAGGGCGATTATTAGTGCTATTGCCGAATACGAAGACATAAGAATAAAAACGTATGGTTTTATGCAAGATCTTTTCCGTGAATTATACGAATCTTTTATCCCGCATATAGTAAGGCATTGTTTTGGAGAATATTATACGCCATATTGGCTGGCCGAAAACGTAATGCTTGAATCTACAGAAGGCAAGGATGTGTTTTGTTCTATTATGGATCCATGTTGTGGTTCGGGCACTTTCTTAATTTCTGCAATAAATAGAAGAATAGCTGCGATAAACGAAGATGACGATTACGAGAGAAAAATTGATTTTGACGTATTAACTAAAGGTATTTATGGTATTGATTTAAATCCTTTAGCTGTATTAATGGCTAGAATCAATATCTTTATAAATGTTGCGCCATATATTAATGACTATTCGTTAATTGAAATCCCAATTTATAATGGCGACTCGACATATTCTCCAACTATTGAGTTTGTGGATAATGTAAAAATGTTATCTTACAGCTTAAACACTACAATTATGGGGGGCCAAACATTCGATATTACATTACCGTTTGATTTTGTTAACTCACGTAGTTTTATACCTGTCATTGATAAATTAGAAGAATATATTTTGTTAAAAAATGAAGAAAAAGCAAAAGTGTATCTTACAAATGAGATTAGAAAAATCGTAAATTTATCGAAAAAACTAGAAACAATAATTAATTCCGAAGTACAAAAATTAGTCGATCTAGAGAAACAAGAACTCAATGGCATTTGGTTAAGAATTTTTGCCAATTATTTAAAAACAGGAATTTTGCCAAAAATAGATTGCATTATTGGAAATCCTCCATGGGTAAGATGGAATGTTTTGCCAGAAAATTATAGATTAACCGTAAAGAGCAAGTGCAAACTGGATGGTCTTTTCAGCGACGATACAAATAGTGGTGGTGTTGATCTAAATATTTGTGCCCTTATTGCTAATAAATGTTGTGAAAAATGGCTAAGTGATAATGGACGCTTATCATTCTTGATGCCACAAAGCTTATTAGTGAATAAGTCTTTTGAAGGTTTTAGAAGATTTGAAATTGAAAGAGATGGCGCAAAGAAAAACTGCTATTTTGAATCAATTACAAATTGGACTAAGG
Source organism: uncultured Caryophanales bacterium (assembly GCA_947164155.1). GTDB lineage: Bacteria > Bacillota_I > Bacilli_A > RFN20 > CAG-826 > UBA2450. Next base: position 24,592 of record CAMUVS010000010.1, read on the forward strand.
CAGGTAATCCATTTGGTGAAGTCCAAGAGTTGTTCTGTACTTACCATATTTCTTTTGCAAAGCAAGATTATTCTGAAGGCATTGAAGAAAAATATTATGTAAAAAACAATAGGAAAAAGTTAAGAAACAATTCTTTGTGGCCAGAAGTAAAAGATTCATTTGATATCGAGAAAAAAATACTCTGTGTATTTTCTAAAGAAAATAATAATAACTTTACATCTTTAGAAAGCCAAGAATTAAAAAAGAGAATTTATAGGATAATAGGCGAGAACGAATATGACTTCAGAAAAGGAGTAGATGCCCAAGCTCCTATGAGGCTGACTTTTAAAATGATTATTAATGATTCTGAAGCAGAATTTTACACATGGAAAAAAGATGGATTTAGATTAAGAAGAACTAGTAATACTGTTGTTTTGGAAACAAAATTTATTAAGCCATTTATATCAGCTCCAATGATTGAGAAAAATCATATAAATTGGAATGGAGATTATGTTATTTGCGCTTACAATGGTACAAAGGTCCCTGTTTCCATGGATGTTCTTAGAAAAGAAGCACCTAAACTTGCAACATATTTATCGCAACATGAGTTTGAGCTTTCAAATAGAAGTAGTTACAACCAGCGCATTCAAAACAACAAAGAATACTATGCTTTGCTCAGAATGGGAGAATATTCATTCTTTGACGACTTTGTTGTTATTCGTGATAATTCGAAGTTTGTTAGTTGCCACGTCGGAAAAATAAAGACGCATTGGAATACTCTTGTGACACCAATATTTGACGGTCATGTTTCATATATCTCTGAAAGAGATAGAGGTGGAAGTAATGGTATTACAAGCAACGAAGCAGACTATATTAATGCAATTTTAAATATGAAAGTTTGCGAATTGTATATTGAAAATTCTGTCTCGTTACGTAGCATTGGAACACGATTTAATATTAGAATTCCTAAATATCATGAGAAACAATGTTTCCACGATTTTCTCGCAAAACATAAATTAGATCCTGATTCATCATATAAAACAGAGGATGCATATTTTGAATTATTGAATTGTCTAGGGTATTAGCTAAAGCATTATCGAACTACAAACCGTTCTTTGATGATTATATGTCTGATTCTGGCAGGAGACCTTTGTGACGATTCTGGCAAGGGTCACTCCCTAGAGTAAAGGAAATCTATACATTGACAGCGCATATTTGCTACCTTATACTTTGTATAGCTACCGAGAGCAAATAAAAAAACACTCTCTCAAGTGTATATCTCTCGTGTACAGAGGCAACCTACATTTGATACACGGTATTGCCGTGTTTTATTTATTTTATTAGATATAATCTAATAATATTAAATAGTACATAAGACTTTAAAAACCTACAAAACTATTTTATTAAAATTACGCCAAAAATAGCGTATTGATAAAATTTTTTCTATGTATAAAAAACGCTTACCATACCAGGGAAATTCATCAGAACACCCTTATAACAGGTAAGCAACTTAATAATAAACACCTTAATAAAAGGAAGTCAAGAAATTAGTTTAGGAGGAAATAACTATGGCAGATAAAGAAACTCGGAAGAGAGTGAAAATGAGCCGTAAAAAGGCATCTTCAACACGCGTATCTGTGGCGACAGAATGGCGACGAAGACTATTTTTATAATATAACGCGGAAAATAGCGTATTGATAATTTTTTCTATATAATTGAAGTACAAATTAAAAGAGATAATTAAAGATTCTCATTCAAATACCCATCTAAATATGACAATTTAATTAAATAAAAGCAGGAATCTGTGTCCTGCGTTAGTGCACGAATCTGTGTCGATGCACCCAATTAGTTATATTACAACAAGAAACATTAAATAAGTCAACAAAAATTGGAGGATTAAACATGGAAGATAAAAGAATTAAAAAATACAACGAACTCGAAGAAGAATATTTTTCAACTTGTTCAAATTGGACTTACGATTGGTTTTATAACAGTGATTCATATTGTTTAACATGGAATTTCGAAGGAAATGAATACATATATTCAAAAAATGGAGTCATAATCCAAACATTTAAAAATATTTATTCCGCGTTAGATGGCATTGTTATTGATAAAAAAACATTACGCCAGTTACTATTGGAGACAGATTTTGACTTTTATTCTATAAATTAAGGAATAATACATCTTGATTAATAAACGCTCTGATTAGCATTCAGGGCGTTTTATTTTTTGTCTCAAAAGGTAATAAAAAATGGAGTCGGTCGTATACATATTGTTTCAATGTAACTAGCTCCTACGTCTCATTAGCAGAGATGAACTAACTAAATTAAAACAAAACACACGTAATTAGTCAATAATTATGAATCTCATATGATTAAGAATTGATAAAACTAGAGTTCTTTCTAAAGAAGATAAGAGAACAAGCTGCAAAAAGAAAAAATGATGCAAAGCTACGTTACCATCAACGTGGTCGTTCAGCTAGTCAACGCATTAGCGCCCAGGCATCATTGAATGTTATTGAATCAAAAAAATATAAGCAAGTCAATATCAAAGTAGAAATTCATGAAAGAAAAAGAACAAGCCTTAGCTGAAACTAATAAAGCGCATATCGTCTAAGAAAAAGCGCTAAAACAAAGTAAGAAGCTAAATATCATTTGGCATAAACGCTGAAAGCAAATTAGTGATTCAATAAGACACAATTTTCTTACTTACTAGACCTTTACAAGAAGAGAAATGCATGAATCAAGTCGCTGAAGTGATATTAACAGTTGCTTCTGTTATCACTGTTCTAGGAGTAATCTTAGGGCTTTTTATTACCATCCATAAATGTGTGCTTAAACAAAACAAACAAGGTGTCGATACTGTCGCTATTTAAAGGTATTGAAAATGATTATTTAAATGTTTCCGAAAAAATAGCTTTACGCAAGAAATTTAATGCGTATAAAAAGACATAAAAAAATGGAGTCGGTCGTAAACATGCTATTTCAATGCTACTAGCTCCTGCACCTCACTAGCGGAGGCATCTAATCATTATTAAAACAAATATAACGAACTTAATCAATAATTATGAAACTTATATGATTAAGAATTGATAAAACTAGAGTTCTTTCTAAAGAAGAGAAAAAGAACAAGTTGCAAAAGAAAAAGCGCTAATGCGCTCTTAGCTGATCGCAGAGCAATGCTCATAACTCAACGCTTTCGCGGAATCTAGCCCCAGCGAAAATAATTAAATCAAAAAAATCAAAATAAAACAAGAAAAAATGAGTCGGATCTCTCCGCTCATAACTTGCGATACTTCGCAACCTTAACTATATTATACCTTAAGTAAATTTGTATTCAAGCATTGGAGAAACAATAGATGTCAATGAATAAGCTATATCCATCCACTTATTTTCACCAGGATTAGTGATAAAAAAGCAGGTATTTTCTTTATTTTTTTAAAAAAAAGAATGTTTCCTAGCGCGTAAGTGTGTATATAATATAAAGCAATATTTCCTTAGAAGGAGGAAAAAAAGATGAATATTAAAAAAACTCTTTTACTTGCTTTACCTTTATTAGGTGTTGCTGTTGGTGGCTTAGTTGCTTTTAATTCCAAAAGCGCTAGTGTAGTTGAGGCTGCTGATTATTCTACTCCAAATAGAAGCTTATCAGTTGATGAAAACGGCAATGTTAGTGCAAATTTCACTGTTACTAATGAGGACTTTGATCTTACTCTAGGATGGCTTCTTTGCTTATTCGAAAATAAACCAGCCTATGATGTCGATACGCGTAAACTTAATAACTCTGATGAATTACACCCATATAGTAACGTATCTGGTTGCGCACATTATTTCTTTGCGGCTAGCTCAGAAGATAGTGGCGAAATTATTATTAATTGGGAGGGTACATTAGCCGATCAAAAAGTGGTTTGGAGCGAAACTAAAGCCGAAGGCGAAGAGGGATACCAATTAAAAGATTATTTTGCCGAAAAAGACTGGCACATCGTTATTGGTCCTCGACATCAAGAAGGCATAAAAGAATGGGGCGGAGTTGATCCGGAAAAATACGCAAATGGTGAAGGATTAGATTATATTTGGGAAAACTGTGATTATTATGTTGGCCAAAAGAGCGCTTTGTTAAATGGCATCGACGGACAAACCTATCTTGATTTAAGCGAATATCCAACTTGGGAAAATGATAACGCCAAATTTGGTTTCTATTATTTTAATGATTCTAATAATGATTGGTCTTGTGACTTTGCTACTTCTTCAGGATTTAACCATATTTATCAAGCTGAATATAGCTTAGATTTTATTCCTACAAAGATGATTGCAGTTCGCTTCAATAGCGAAGCACAAACTTTAAATTGGGGTGATAAATGGAATCAAAGCGCAGATTTAGATTTCTATGAATTTGCTGTTGCGGGAGTTAGTGGTGATGATAACACTTGGTCTTATGCAATGGCGAGCGTTAAATTCTTTGACACTAATAAAGTTGCATTAGATCATTTAAAACGCAATACTGCTGGAAATTCTGAAAACTTTAATCTAGGATTCCCTTTACGTGTTGGTCAAGAATTTGATATCGACTTTAAAAATGTTACTTATAGTAACTTTGAAATTCAAAGTTCTTTAACTTCTAATTTTGATACCACTTCAGTCAGTGGCAAAGTAAAAGTTCTTGTTGGTGGTATTTATGCCTTATATTTCAACACTGATACTCATTCTTTATATATCACTACAGTAGCTTTAGCAGAGGCTGATGAATGGGCACAAACCTTCTTAGGTGAAAACTGTTCACAAACAAAGAGCAATTGGAGTTCTTTAGACTATTCTTACGATAAATTAAGCGACGAAGTAAAAACGATATTCCAAGATGAAGAACATGTTGCTCACGATGCAGAAGTTACTGGACATGTTGCTTTAGCAGTTCAAAGATATGACTTCTTGGTGGAAAACTTTAAAGGCTATAACGATTTTATGAATAGAAGTTCTTATCAAAGCATTCAACCATATGAGTCTATTGGCTTTATGGATGTTGAAAATAGCTCTATGATTGTTATTGTTATCTGTGCTGCTTCTATTAGTGCTCTTGCATTTACTACTTTATTAGTGATTAAGAAAAGAAAAAGCATTAGATAATTAATATATTAATTATTTATAAAATAAGGGTTCAGTTCATAGTTGAACCCTTTTAAATTACATTAATTTCTTTAGTATATATTTCACTCCGTGTTTAGTTACGGTTTTAGTGATGTGTTTCGCATTATCTTTAACTTCTTCTTTGCCATTTCCCATAGCGATGGAGTAATTCGTTTCTTTAAACATTGAGATATCTTGATGATCATCTCCAATAGAACAAGCATATTCTTTATCTATTTTTAGATAGTCTAAGACAAATTTCACCGCTTCTCCTTTGATATGAGGGATGCTAGCGACATCCACTCCATAGTCGTGATATCGGTAATAATATAAAACTTTTGGAAGCTTAGTTTTGATTTTCTCATCATATTCTTTAGAGATAAATAGATTTACCCCGATTACTTTTTGATGATGATAATCTTCAATAGGTGGGATATCTTCGGGATAGGTATCAAATAATTTTTTAGCAACTTCAATATTATTGTTAATTAAGAAGCAATCATAAGGTCTAATACCTTCTAGATTGCCTCCATATTTATTAGTGAGTTCACATAAAGAGATGAAGTCATCTTCTTTCATTAACGGATTATAGATAATTTCATCTTTATAAATGATTAATCCTCCATTAGCAAGAATCATCCCATCTGGGGTAAATAAATCTAACATCTTAATTCTTTTAACTGAATGATATGGTCTAGCAGTTGATAAAAAAACTAAAACCCCTTCTTTTTGGAGTTTAGATAAATATTTAATTGACCTTTTATCAAATCTAGATGGGCTTTTAGAATGATCAAATAAAGTCCAATCAATATCGCAAAAGATAATTTTTATCTTTTTATTCATTATCTTTCCTTTTATTAATAGCGATATTTTCTAAGCGATATAGTAAACATATTCCAAAAGCGATAATAAAGAAACCGATCAAGAAGAGAATAAAATATCCTCCTCCAAATCTAAAGAAGCCGTATATATCATAAGTTGTGCTAGTTGATCCATCTGGATTTAAATGGGTAAAGACATTAGTGATATAAAGTACTGCATATAAGACAATTGGAACAAGAGAATAAAAACACATATACCATTTGATTTCGACTTTTCTTTCTAAAAATAAGAAAGGAATGATCGCTAAAAGGGGAGTAATTAAATGATTAAATAAGCCCGCGTTATTATATAGCATCCACCAATCAGCTCCGAGTTGAGGAGATAAATATAAAGCAGTGATAAAAAATGTAATCGTGATTTGACTAATGAAAACAAGTTTAATAATAAATAACCATTTAGGTAATTTATCTACTTTGTAGATAATTCGATATAAAGCGCATAGTAGGCAAACAACACCAATAAATAAATTACTTAATCCAGTATATGTAGTTAAAAATGGGATA